>CAZCKC010000140.1:0-9016 GCA_964499235.1 uncultured Planctomycetales bacterium
GGCTCCACCGGGCGCGGCGAGGTTCGCCTCGTCCGCCCGCTCGCGCCCGACGCCCCGGTCGTGACGGGCGGCCGCTCGGTCGTCGAGCCGCGCCGCGTCGTGATCGCGGCCGGCGACAACGCCCAGCCCGGCGGCGGGGCGGTTGCCGATGAGACCGATGACATCGGCTGGGTCACGATTTCGGCCTATTGGCCACGGTCGCTCCAGAAGCAGGCCCACGAGGGGGCCGGCTACGCCGCCTACCGCACGATCCCCTACGTCGCGGGTGTCGACGTCCAGCGCCAGCGGCTGCTGCCCAGCGGCGAGTGGTCGGACTGGGAAGACGTCTCCGCCGACCGCGCCATGCCGCGCTTCAACGTTCCGACGCCGCGGTTCGACGATGTGACCGGGCGGCTGGCCAACAAGGAGGCGCTCGACGAGGCGTTCCAGGCGCTCAAGCAGAACGAGCTCGAGCTACTCCAGCCGAGCTTCTTCCCCGTCGTCCGCGGCGACCAGTGGTACGTGCCCGAGCTCCCTGGCCGCACGATCGAAGACTTCCGCACCAAGCAGGAGAAGGAGATGGCCGCGGCCGAGGAAGCCGAAAAGGAACCGGCCGACGCCGAGGCCCAGCCGCCGACGATGACCAACCCCTACGCCGGCGGCGGCGGTAATCCGTATGGCGGCGGGCGCGACCGCGGCGGCTTCGGTAATCCGTACGGCGCCGGCGGGAACCCGTACGGCGGCGGCCGCGACGACAGCCCGTTCGGCGGTGGCACCCGTGACCGCGAGACCGGCGAGACCCGCGAGCAGGCCGAGCGCGACCTGGCGTCGGCGGTCGACGCGATCCTGGCCGGTGCCCCGAGCCAGGCGAAGACGCTGCTCGAAGCGGTGATGGAGAACCGCCGGGCGTCGGCGCGGCTCGAGCGCCAGGCCGAATCGCTGATGGAACGCGTTGACGACATGCTGCTCAAGCAGCGTTATGCCGCCCCGCGTTGGCAGCTCAACCAGCGGGAAGTCGTCGCGACCGAGGATCGCCAGAAGGTGGCGGTCTGGTATCACGACGACACGGCCGTCCCGGGTGAGACCTATCGCTACCGGCTGCGCGTCAACCTGTGGAACCGCTACCTGAACCAGCCGCAGGAGCTGGCGAACCCGCAGATGGCGCGGGAAGCGGTGCTGCGAGGCGAGTGGTCGCCGCCGAGCACACCCATCGAGCCGGTTCCCGACGTGCGCTTCTTTGTCAACGGTGCAGTCGACGGCGGCCAGGCGGTGCGGCTGACCGTCGCACGGTGGTTCGGGGGCTGGTGGTACGACCAAACGTTCCAGGTCGCGATCGGCGAGCCGATCGGCGGTGTCGAGACGGTCGAGCTGCTGGATGGCCAGCGCGAGTCGCTGGACTTTTCGACCGACGCGATCGTCATGGACATTCGCGACGACGCGAACGTGCCGCAACGTATCGTGCAGCGCAACGGCGCGGTGCAGTTCGTCGAGCGGCCGGCCACGATTGTCTATTATCTCGACACGCGCGACGGCGAGTTGAAGCAGAAGATGGGGCAGGGGCGGGCCCCCGACCTGAACTTCGCATTCGCCCAGCGCTAAGCGCGGTGGGCGTTGGCGGGCGACTGTCGACGCGTCACTATCCGAAAGTCTGTCCGTGGGCTCGGTTGCTGAGCAGACCGAGCCCACGTTCTTGCCGGGCGCCGAGGCGGTGATCGAACACTGCGGTGCGGGTGGTTCTGGGAGGCGGTGAGCGGGTGGAAGTCACACTGACGATTCTCGGCTCGGGCACGTCGCACGGAATCCCGATGATCGGCTGCGACTGCGCCGTCTGCCGCTCCGATGATCCGCGCGACCACCGGACGCGGTGCAGTGCCCTGTTTCGCTTCAACGGCTGCCACCTGCTGGTCGACACCGCGCCGGAGCTGCGGCTGCAGTGCCTGCGCGAGGGTGTTGACCGCGTGGATGCGATCTTCTGCACCCACTGCCACGCCGACCACATCGCCGGGCTCGACGACGTGCGGATCTTCACCAAGGGTGGGCGGACGCTGACGGTCTACGGCGCCGCCGACACGCTCGCCCGGCTGCGGCACGTCTTCGACTACGCCTTCAACGACGACCCCGGCTACCCGAGCCACAAGCCGCGGCTGCGCACCACCGCCGTCGTTGAATCATTCGAGCTGGCCGGCACGCCGATCGCGCTGCTGCCCTACTGGCACGGGCCGACCCAGGTTGTCGGCCTGCGGATCGGGCCAATCGCGTACTGTCCCGACTGCAGCGCGATCCCGCCGGAAACGCGCGCGCGGCTCACCGGCCTGGACGTGCTGATCCTGGACGGGCTCCGCCGCACGCCCCATCCGACGCACTTCAACCTCGAGCAGGCGGTCGCGGTCGCCCGCGAGATCGGCGCGCGGCAGACCTACTTCACCCACATCGCGCACGAACTCGGCCACGCCGCGACCGACGCCGAGCTCCCCCCCGGCATGGCCCTCGCCTACGACGGCCTCACCTGCCGCGCTCCGCTCTGATGTCGCTTCGAGAAGAAAACAGGGTTGGCAGGCTTTGAGCTTGGGGGTCTGACTGGGCGCTTCGCGTTCCGCGGGCGCCGGATAACAACCCCGACGCGTGCCACTGCTCTCGAGCAGTGCAACCCCGCGAAGTGCTCCTAATCCGCAATCTGCTCCAACGCCGCCTCGATGAGCGGTCGCAGGGTGCGCTCGCTGAAATCGAACTTCAGGTTCGCAGCCGCGAAGAGCTCCGGCAGCGGCCGGGAGCCGCCCAGCGCCAGCGCGTGCCGGTAGAAGTTGACCGCCTGCGCGTAGTCCTGCCGGCTGTTCATCCAGACCTGCAGCGCCCCGAGCTGCGCGATCCCGTACTCGATGTAGTAGAACGGCACCTGGAAGAAGTGCAGCTTCTGATGCCACGAATGCCGATCCACCTGCTCGAGCCCGCGGTAGTCCAGGTGCGGCGCGAAGCGGCGCGTCAGCTGCTGCCACGTGTCCTTCCGCCGCTCGATCGAATCATCCACGTGCGTGTAGACGTAGTGCTGGAACGCGTCCACCCGCGCCATCCACGGGAAGAAGCTCACGATCTTCGTGAAGAACCGCCGCACCGCCCGGTCCGTGTCGCCGTTATAGAACTCGGTGAGGTGCGGCACCGCGAGGCACTCCATCGCCATTGACGCGACCTCGGCGAACTCCATCGGCGCGTGGCGATACGCGACGTACGGCTCCGACCGGCAGGCGAACGTGTGGAACGCGTGCCCGCCCTCGTGCAGCAGCGTCCGCACGTCGCCCTCGGTCCCCACCGCGTTCATGAAAATGAACGGCAGCCGCCGCTCCTCGTAGACCGCCTGGTAGCCGCCCGGCGCCTTGCCCTTGCGACTGTCCAGATCGAGCAGCCCGTCCGCCCGCATCCGCTCGAACTGCGCACCGAGCTCGCGGTCCACGGCGTGAAAGATCCGGCTGCAGCCGGCCGTCAGCGCGTCGACCGATTCGAACGGCTGCAGCGGCGGGCGGCCGAGGGGGTCGACCTCCAGGTCCCACGGCCGCAGCGTGTCCACGCCGAGCTTCCGCTTTCGATCGTCGGCCAGTTGCTGCACGGCCGGCACGACGACCTGCGCGATCGCGTCATGGAACGCGAGGCAGTCGTCGGGCGTATAGTCGAAGCGCTCCTTGCTCTTGAACGCGTAGTTGCGGTAGTCGCCGCAGTCGGCGTGCTGCGCGATCTCGTGGCGGACGGCGACCATCTTGTCGTAAAGCCCGTCGAGCTTTTGGGCGTCTTGGAGAAAGCGATCGGTGACCGCCCGCCAGGCGGCCTCGCGCGTCGCGCGGTCGGTCTCCTCGAGGAAGCGCGCGACCTGCTGCACCGTGCGTTCCTCGCCGCGGAACTCGATCGTCATCCCGCCGGTGGTCTCCTGGTACTGCTGCGCGAGCTTCGCGTCCTCGGTTTGCAGCGGGATGTTTTCGTGGCGAAAGAGATCGACCTGCGTGCGGTTGCTGCGGAGCAGCACCTCGTAGCGCTCGCGCGGCAGCTCGAGCTGCTCGGCCGCCGCCACCAGCTTCTGCTGCAGCTTGAAATCCCACGGCTCGCACTTGGGCAGGATGTTCTCGATCATGTGTAGATAGGCCCGCTTGGCGTTCTCGTCGCTGGTCGCGCAGGTCATGGCCGTGTAACGCAGCGAGCGCTCCTCGGCCAGGACGCTCTCGAACTCGCTGACGTCGACCAGCCACGCCGCGAGGCTCGCGCGGTCGGTCAGCGCGCGCTCGGCCAGCTGCTCGTAGTAGGGCTTGATTACGTCCCACTGATCGAGGATCGCCTCGGGGGCCACGAACTGCCGGGGAAACTCCGTCGACTGCACCATCATCAACCTCTTTCAAGCGGGCGACCCGACTGCATGAACCATCAAGCGCTGCGGCGCCTTGCGCCGGTGCGTCAAGGGCCGTACCGACGCAAGGCGCCTCAGAACTTCGGAATATCCAAATCCGTGCGCGTGAACAGCGCATGAAACGCGAAGCCGGCCGCCTCCACCGCTTCCCGCGCGCCCTCCTCGCGGTCAATCGTCACCACCACGCCGGCCACGGTCGCGCCGGCTTCCTGGAGCACCTTCATCCCCTCGATCGCCTGCCCGCCCGAGGTCGCGATGTCCTCGGTCATCAGCACGCGGTCGCCCGCCTCCAACCGCCCCTCGATCAGCTTGCCCGTCCCGTAGCCCGCCTTCTTCGCGTTGCGGACGATCACGAACGGCTTGCCCGTCGCCAGCGCCGCCGCCGTCGCCAGGGCGATCCCGCCGAGCTCCGGCCCCGCCAGCCGGTCGATCTCCGGCGTCACGTGACGCGCAAAACGCAGCCCGAGCTCCCGAAGAAGCGCGGGCTCCGTTTCGAACAGGTATTTGTCCAGGTAGTACTTGCTCTTGCGGCCGGAGCGGAGCGTGAAGTCCCCTTCGAGCAGGCATGCCGCCCGCAGGGCCCTGGCCAGCTCCGCATCCGTCATGGCTGTCTCAGGCATTGTCCGGTGCGGTTCCTACGCGAGGTTGCCTCAGTTGCGGCCGGCGGTCGCGAGCTTCCGCGACTTGCCGCGCTGGGAGCCACTGGCTGGAGTCTGCTCGGCCTGGCTGCTGAGGACCGCGGTGAGGTCGCGGATGTTGTCCTTGCCGAAGTGCAGGACCAGCTCAAACAAGGTGCCCATCGTACTGAGAAAATCGCGCAAGTCAGTGACCCGGTCGTGAAATTCCTTGATGTCGTCCGGGTCGCCCAGCGGCTTGCCGTCGCTCGGCTCCTCGCCCGAGACCATCTCGGCGCAGCGGTCGATCGTGTCGATGATCGGCTCGACCTCGCGCCGGCGCCGCTCCCGCATGATCGTCTCGAACATGTGCCAGACGTCGGTGTCGGCCTCGAAGTACTCCTTGCGGTCGCCGAGCTTGTGGACGCGGCGAATCAGGCCCCAGTCCACCAGCCCGCGCAGGTTCATGCTCGCGTTGCCGCGGGAAATGTGCAGGCTGGCCATGATGTCGTCGGTGCAGAGCGGTTCGCGGGTCACGAAGAGCAGGGCATGGATCTCGGCCATCGTGCGGTTGATGCCCCAGTAGCCGCCCATCTCGCCCCAGCGACGAACCAACATTGTCTTGGCTTCATTCAGCGTGGTCGTGTTCATTGAAACCACCTCCAGCGTTTTTGCTGCTGTCGCCCCAGTGCTGAAGTTTCAGCATCTATTGAAATATAGTGCTGCTTCTGATGAAAGGCAAGACGGCCCTGTGCAGAGGCTCACAGCGCCGCTATGGCGGCGCTCGCCCCGTTGAAACGCGCCCGTAGGAGCGCCGAACGCCGCCTCATCAGCCTGAGGTCACTTTCAATCCTTTTGGTTTCAGTGCTGCCAGGTGGGCTGTGTGCCGTCAGGACGCCCGTTGGGCGGCCGGCGCCGGGGCGCTCAGGATGTCGACGGCCCGCTGCCAGTGGAAATGCTCGGCCGCGAAGCGGCGGCCGTTCTCGCCGAGCTGCCGCGCCCGGTCATCGCGGGCCAGCGCATGGATGGCGGCCACCAGCGAATCCAGATCCTGTCGGTCGTAAAGCAGGCCCGCGTCGGCCAGGGTGACCGTCTCCGCCACGCCGGCTGTCACGCGCGGCGGGTCATGCCGCGGAACGATTACCGCCCGCCCGCTGGCCATCGCCTCGCGAATCACGTTGGGGTAGGCGTCGTAGTGGCTCGTGCTAAGGACGCAGTCGGCGGCCGCGAACCACCCGGCCAGCTCGCCGGTCGGATCGACGAACCGCACGCGGGCATCAAGATCCAACTCGTGGACCTGGGCGGCCAGGTCGGCGCGCCGCGGCCCGTCGCCCAGGATCACCAGGCAGAACCGCTGGTCGAGCTTTGCGAGCGCGCGCAGTGCCAGCTCGAAGCCCTTGTTCGGCTCGCACACGCCGATCGCCAGGATGGCGAACGTATCCGCATGCCACTCGCAGGCGTGCCGCCGTGCCAGCCGTGTCTCTCGCGTCAGCGTGAGGTGGCGGCAGCCGAAGGCGACCTCGACGATCCGGCTCGCGCAGCTGGGGTGGAAGTCGACGATCTCACGCGTGTTGGCGGCCGTCGGCGACAGGATCTGATCGACGGAATCGAACACGCGATGCTCGAGCCGCCGAATGGCGAGGTGGTCCAGCCGGGTCCAGAGCGACGTCGCCTGACCCGTTGGCCACGTGAACGGGAGGCAGTGCGTCAGCAGGCAGGGATAGCGGTAGACCACCCGCGTCTGCGGCCAGGCGCGGCGGGCGGCGACCGCCCATTGCGGGCTGTGCGCCACGAATGCCCGCCGGGGCGGCGGAAGCTTGCTAGCCGCTTCGCGCAGGAATTGCGCGATCCGCCATTGGCGGACGCGCCACAGGCGGCCTGCCGCGGGAACTGTCACGTTGTGGCGGAGGGGCGGCTCGTGGAGTCGGGGCTGGGTGGGACCGACGCCGAGCAGAACGCAGCGTTGACCTCGTTGCTCGCAGCTCTCCGCAAAGCCGATGGCACTCGTCAGGACGCCGCCCCAACCGAAGGCGTCGCGCAGGAAGGCGTGGTAGTAGTCAGGCTGGGGGATGCTCACGGCGCTACCAAGGCCTCGTCACGCGGTCGGCCGCAGGGTTGCGGTCCCTGGAGTTATCGACCCCGCAGGCGATCCACTGCACCAACCCGACCGCGGTTTCTGTCGCTGGGAGCCCCTCCGTCCGAGAGCAGTTCGGTGAGCGCCTCCGGGGTGGCGGCCAGTGGCGTGACGTGTTCGGCGGCGTCGGCGAGGTGCTCGAGGCTGGGGGGCAGGTCCGGCTCGTGGCCGGTGGCGGTGGTTACTGATTCGGGGAACTTCGCGGGGTGGGCGGTCTCCAGGCTGAGGGCGGGGATGTCGCCGGTGGCGGGTTCGGCCGCGTGCAGCGCGCCGAGGCCGGCCCAGCCGACGGCGCCGTGCGGCTCAAGCAGGAGGTCGTGCTCCTGCCAAGCCTTTTGCATCGTGCGTCGCGTTTCCGCGTCGGAAATGCCGACGGCGAAGATATCGCGGCGGAGGGCGTCGAGGTCGGGCGCGCGCTTGAGGTCGCCGCGCTGATCGAGCCAGCCGCCGTAGAGCGCGACCAGCCGGGCGAGGTTCGACGGGTGCCCGACGTTCATGGCGTTCGACAGGCAGTTCCGCGACGGGGCGATGCGCGCGTAGCGACCCGTCGCGAGGAACTGCGGGAACGCGTCATTGGCGTTGGTAGCGGCCACGATCCGCGCGATCGGTACGCCCATCCGCTTGGCCAGCACGCAGCCGAGCAGGTTGCCGAAATTGCCGGAGGGGATGCTGAAGATCACCGGCTCGCCGGCCGCCGCGGCGCGCGTATTGACGTAGCTGTAGACGTAGTAGACCGCCTGCGGCAGCAGCCGCCCGATGTTGATCGAGTTGGCCGACGTGAGCGGCAGGTGCGCGAGCGCGGCGTCACCGAACGCATGCTTCACGAGAGCCTGGCACTCGTCGAAGGTCCCGTGGACGGCGCAGGCGGTGATGTTGTCACCGAGCGTCGTCATCTGCTTGCGTTGCCGTTCAGACACCTCGCGCTCGGGAAAGAGCACGACGACGCGGATTCCCGGAACGCGATGATAGGCGTGCGCGACCGCGCTGCCGGTGTCACCGCTGGTGGCCGTGAGGATCGTCAGGGCGCCCGCGTCAGCGGGCCGGAGCACGCTCATCCAGCGGGCCATCATTCGCGCGGCGAAGTCCTTGAACGAGGCCGTCGGCCCGCGGTCCAGCCGCAGGATGAACCGTTGCGCGTCCACGGATTCGATCGGCACCGGAAAGTCATAGGCGTCGGCACACAGCGCCGCCTGCTGTGACGCGCTGATCGCGCCGTGCACGAGGCGGGTCAGCACGGCGGCCGCAACGGCGGCGTAGGGCTGGGCACGCAGTGAGGCGAGCTCCTCCCGCGAGAAACGCGGCAGCGCGTCCGGCAGGTAGAGCCCGCCGTCGGGCGCCTGACCCTGCAGCAGCGCGGTCGGGAAGTCGACCGCCAGGCTGGCGCCGTTCGTGCTTCGCAGCATCAGGGGCGCCGGTGGGGCGGCCAGCGAAGGGGGGCTCGACATCGTGCGTGCTCCTTAGGCCGAGCGGGCGACGGTGACCGGCACCGCCGTCTGGCGGAGAAACCGTTCGAGCAGCACGTGCCCGTCGCGGAGGTAATCGCCGACGCGCTCGGCCTCGATCTCGTTAAAGCCCTGGGCCCCGGAGGGCGCCGGCAGGCTGCCCGCATAGCAATAGCAGGGCGGGTCGGCGTGGTGGGCCTTGGTGCTGACCAGCGTCGGATGGTCGGGCGCGATCATGATGCGCCAATCGTCGAATTTCCGCAGCTTCCGCAGCAGCGGCCCGACGATGTGGCGGTCGATCTGCTCGAGGGCCCGGATCTTCTCGACGGCGTCGCCCATGTGGGCGGCCTCGTCGGGGGCTTCGACGTGGACGACCACGAGGTCATAGGCGTCCAGCGCGTCGAGGGCCGCCTGGCCTTGGGCGACGTAATCGTTGTCGATGAAGTCGGTCACGCCCTGAACC
>CAZCKC010000141.1:0-2638 GCA_964499235.1 uncultured Planctomycetales bacterium
GGTAGCGGTCGGGGAAGGAGATGCTTTCCGGGCGGGGCCAGCTGAGCCAGGTGGCGGCGTGGCGGGTCCACTCGGCCGGGAAGGTATAGCCGGCAGCGCGGGGCGTACCGGTCAGCTTGCGGACGCGGGGGTTGGTGCGCCGGGTGCGGCTCACGCAGGTGACTCGGTGGCCGGGTCACGGTAGCGCTGGGTGAGCGCGCCGTAGGCGTCGACGCGGCGGTCGCGGAAGAACGGCCAGTGGGTGCGGGCGAATTCCACGCGGCTGAGGTCGCAGGGCACGACGAGCGTGGCCGGCTGGTCGGCGGGCGCCTGGGCGACGAGTTGGCCGTCGGGGGCGGCGACGAAGGACTGGCCCCAGAACTCGATGCCGTCGGGGTGCACGGGATGGCCGTCGGCATCGCGGACCTGCTCGCGGCCACAGCGGTTGGGGGCGCAGACGAAGCAGCCGTTGGCGATCGCGTGGGAGCGCTGGACGATCTCCCAGCTTTCGTACTGGGCTTTTCCGTACTCGGCTTTCTCGCTGGCGTGCCAGCCGATGGCGGTGGGGTAGAAGAGGAGCTCGGCGCCGTGGAGGGCGGTGAGGCGGGCGGCCTCGGGGAACCACTGGTCCCAGCAGATGAGGACGCCGATGCGGGCGTAGCGGGTGTCCCAGGCGCGGAACTCGCCGTCGCCGGGGGTGAAGTAGAACTTCTCGTAATAAAGCGGATCGTCGGGGATGTGCATCTTGCGATAGACGCCGACGAGTGAGCCGTCGGCGTCGATGATGGCGGCGGCGTTGTGATAAAGGCCGGCGGCACGTTTTTCGAAGAGGCTGGCGATGATGACGATTTCGCGGTCGCGGGCGACGGCGGCGAAGGCGTCGGTCGTGGGGCCGGGGATCGGCTCGGCGAGTTCGAAGAAGCGGTGGTCCTCGGTCTGGCAGAAGTACTGGCTGGTGAAGAGTTCCTGGGTGCAGATGACCTGGGCGCCCTGGTCGGCGGCAGCGTGGATGAGCGCGAGCTGGCGGTCGCGGTTGACGAGGGGGTCAGGGTCGCACGGCATCTGGGTGAGGCCGACATGGACGAGCGGATCGCGGGGTTGTCGGGCGGAAAGGTGGGCGGTCATGGTGGTGTTCCTCTGCGTGGGGCGTCATCTGGCGCTGGGGCGAGCGCGGTAAAGAGTGTAGCTCGCGAAACGTCACATCCCCAGCCGGCGGCATCACTTCCCGCTGGTTGAGCGGGCGGGGTCGAGCCCAGACCGGGATCCGCTCGCAGCAACCGGCAGGATGCCAGGGCATCCCACCTTTTGGCGGAGAGTGTCGGATTCGCGACCAAAGCGGAATGTAAGAAGTTGTCTGAAAATGTCGGATCTTGTCGGATTGGTGCAGTCGGGCTTCTTGAGCGGCTGGCGGGTGCTAGATTGAAACGGGTGCCCGCGTTGGGCTGGGCGCCCGTTGCCGTGCTGCGCTGCTGTCTGAGGGGGTTGTCATGATCAGGTCAGGTGGATTGCGAACGGCTTTGCTGGCGGGAGTCAGTGGGTGCTGGCTGGTGGTTGGGGTGGCGGGCGCGACGGTGCTCTACGTCGATGACGATGCGCCGCTGGGGGGTGACGGGACGAGCTGGGCGACGGCGTTCAGGTATTTGCATGACGCGGTGGCGGCGGCCGAGGATCGGGACGAGCTTCGGGTGGCGGGTGGCGTCTATCGGCCGGACTTGGTGGAGGGGGCGCCGACGAATCCGCAGAGTCCCGACACGATCTGGATCGAGCAACAGGGGCTGACGATCAGCGGCGGTTACGCGGGCCTGGGGGCGATCAACCCGGACGGGCGCGACATCGAGGCGTACGAAACGGTCATCACGGGCGACGTGAATGGCGATGACACGGAGAATTGGGAGAACCGTAACGACAACCTCGGGACGCTGATCAGCTACCGGGCGCGGGCGAGCGGCTCGCGGGGCCCACTGAGCGACGCTGAGGTCGATGCAATCGCTCGGGCGCCCCAGCTGCTGGGACTGTCGTTTCGTGGTGCGGAGACGACGGCGGTCGCACTCAATTATCCGCGAAGGGCGGTCATCCAAGACTGTCGATTTCACTGGAACCGGAGTGCTTCTGAACTGCACCCGTCGATCGACGGCGGGGATCCGACGGTGACCAACACCGGGGCCCCGGGCGACGTCCGGGGGTGGGTTCGGGTGGCCCGCGGGCGGGTGGACATGGGCGCGTTCGAGCACTTCACCTTCGAGCACGGCGACTTGAACTGTGACGGGGTGATCGACTACTTCGATATCGACCCGCTGGTGGCCGCGCTGCTGGATCCCGCATTCGAGGGCGTGAGCCGCGGGTGTGGCCGGCACGGCGGCGACCTGAACCTGGATGGGGAAGTGAACTTCTTTGATGTTGACCCGTTTGTGCGTCTGCTGATCGACCTCCCCTGACGCTGATTGAGGCGCGCGGGCGCCGACGCCGGCCGCCTGCCGTTTCGGGCGGGGCGGGGCGTTCTGATCTTGGGCGTCAAAGGCCGCTCGCGGGCGCAGCAATTACGGCTCGCCGGGCACCCGGCGGCCGATCCTGCGCGTGGCGGGGGGGGGTTTTCGGCTTTTCCGGGGGGGGGCGGGCAGATCGGGAGAGCACACGGCTGAACTCCAGTCACGTGAAACGA
>CAZCKC010000141.1:2648-4127 GCA_964499235.1 uncultured Planctomycetales bacterium
GGGGGGGTGGGTTGGGGGGGTGGCGGGGGGGGGGGGGGGCGGGGGGGGGGGGGGGGGCCTCCGATAGCGAGGCGTAGCAAGGATGACCCGGCTGTCGCTCGCGGCGGCCACGCGTCCGGTCGGGGTCGGACGCGTGATCGGGCTGCTCCCCCGCGGCTTAGACAACAAGGACGGTACTGATGCCCAAGGATGACTCCCGCAAGACGTCGAAAGCCCGCACGAACGACGAGACGACCGCCGACGTCGTGGAAACGCCGGAAGCGGCCGTGGATCTGGACGTGCACTCGGCCGGCGACGACGAGAACAACGTGACCACGACGAACGACGCGGTCGGGACGGTGACGGGCGTGGTGGGGTCGGTGAGTGACGACAGCGGGGGCGGCGAGCGGGTTCGGGGCGGCGCCGGCTCGGACCAGGCGCCGGTCAACGGGGCGTTCGCCGAGACGCTGTACGACGAGCGGAACGACGTGCTGGCGGTGATCAACGAGCTGGAGGACCAGCTCGACCGCTACCAGTCGATTCGCGAGAACCTCGAGTCGGAGCTCTCCGACAAGGGCGAGGCGCTGCAGAACGCGCACCAGAAGATCCAGGAGCTCGAGTGGCAGGTCGTGACCGTCAACACGAAGGTCGAGGCGCTCGAGCAGCTGAAGCAGGAGATCACGCTCCTCGAAGAGGAGATGGAAGACGCCAACGGGCGGATCCAGCGGCTCAACGACCAGCTCACGGGCTCGGACAAGGAGAACAGCCGGCTCACGAGCGAGTTGAAGTCGGCCACTAAGCAGCTCGAGGAGCTGTGGGCGGTCCGCAAGGAGCGCGAGGGGCTGCGGAGCGACCTGAAGGCGGCCAGCGGAAAGATCGAGGGGCTCGAGCGCGAGATCCGCGAGGTGGTCGACTCGCGGGCGGTCCTGCAGGACAAGCTCCGCGAGACCGAGGTGGTCAACGACGACCTGCGGAAGTCGAAGGCGCAGCTGGAGCTCGACCTGCGGGCGGCCAACGATGCGAACCGCGAGGCGCAGAACACGCAGCAGGAGCTCGAGGAGCGCGTCGAGTCGCTGCGGACGGACAAGAAGAACCTGCAGCTGCAGATCACGCACCTGGAGCGCGACAACCAGCGGCTCAACGAGCAGCGGCAGTTCTACGAGGTCGAGCTGGCCAGCATGCGGCACCAGAACCGCAACGCCGAGGCGGCGCTGTCGAGCGTCAAGAAGGCCTTCGCCGAGGTCCGCGTGGCGCTCTCCGAGACCAAGGCCCGCGTCCGGCGGCGCGGCATCAGCAGCGGGACGACGCCCGCCACGACGCGCAGCCGGACGATCGCCGACACCGGCATCGTGCTCGACCCGCGGCTGATCGACGAGGCGTTCAACAACGACGAGATCCTGCGCGAGGCGCCGGCCAGCGAGCAGCCGGCGGACTCTTCGGTTGGCTCGAGCTGACCGCCGCACCGCAGGCAAGCCCGAGCAAGTAGACGGCGTCCGATCC
>CAZCKC010000141.1:4227-8939 GCA_964499235.1 uncultured Planctomycetales bacterium
TTCCGCGGCGTCACCGTGAAGCACGCGCTGGAGCGTGGCGGCCTTGACCTCGTCGGTGGCGGACCAGACGTGGAAGAACATCGCCTCCCGGAGCAGACGCTCGGCCGGCTGCGGGCGGGTGAAGCCGCGGCCTTTACTGAGGCTGAGCAGCAGGACGGCGAGCTTGGTGAGCAGGTCGTTGACGCTGACGCGGATGGCGACCTTGGGGACGTCCTCGGGGTCGCTGACGGCCTGGGCGCCGGCGGCGTAGAGACGCGCCCGGACGGCGTCGTAGGCGGCGAGCTGTTCGTCGGCCAGCGCGGCCAGGTCTGCGTCGAGCTTGGCTCGCAGCGGGCGCACGTGGTCGACGATCGCGCCGGCGAGGCCGAGGCCGACGCTCGAGACAACCAGCGGCTTCACGGGGGCGCGGGCCTGGAGGACCTTTTCGGCCGGTCCGCGGATGACGAGGTCAGCGGGAATCTCGACGTTTTCGCATTGCACGCGGGCCGTGCCGGAGTGCTCGAGGGCGAGGAGCTTGAAGGGGATATCGATGTAGACGCCCTCGCCGTCGCCGGGGACGCAGCAGAGCAGCTGGTCGCCGTCGTCGAGGACGGCGCCGCAGACGATCTCGTCGCAGGCGGCTGCGCCAGTGACCCACGGCATCGCACCGTGGAGGACGAAGTGGTCGCCCTTCCGAGCGGCCGTCATGTGGGGCTTGCCGTCGCGGCCTTTGGAGGTCGTGAGCTGGGCGATGCCGACGGAGGTGAAGCGCTCGCCGGCGGCGTGGTCGGGCAGGAGGCGCTGCTTGAGCGGCTCGTTCTCGCCGCTGGCGAGCAGGTCGATCGCGCCGTCCCGCTGGGTGAGGATGAGCGCGACCGCGACGCTGCCGCGGGCGACAGCCTCGTAGAGGCGGAGCTGGTCGAGCGGATCGAGCGGGGCGCCGCCGAAGTCGGCGGGCACGGCCAGCTGCCAGACGTCGGCTTGGGTGAGGGCGTCGAGCGAGCGTTGCGGCCAGGTGCGTTCGCTGTCGTAGTGGGCGGCGTCGGCGGCGATCGCTTCGGTCAGGGCGGCGAAGTCGAGCGTGTCCGGGGCGTCGGTGTTTTGGCGTCGAATCATGCTTCGATTTTACCGGCGGGCGGAGCGCGCGTCAGAGCGAAATTGCTGGAAAACAGCGGCCGCCGGCGCCCGGAGGTGGGCGCCGGCGGCCGCTTGAGCTCAGCCGAAGCTGCTGGTCGGCGATCGGGTCAGCCGGAGATGGGGCCGATCATGATCTGGCCGAAGAGGTCGAAATCAGCGCCGTCGACGGAGCCGTCGGGCGTGCCGAGCGGGGCGATGTCGAACGTCTCGCAGTCATCGCCGGGCGTCACCGTCGCGCCCGCGCAAGCCTGGAGACAAGCGTAATCGGCGAGGTCGACGTCGCTGTCCCCGTCGCAATCGGCGGGCACGGGCGGCGGCGGCAGCTTCATCATCATGCGGTAGCTGACGTCGTTGACGCCGTCGCACAGCGTGCCGTCGGTGCTGTACGTGATCACCGAGTTCGGGTTGCTGAGGAACGTGTCCGGCAGCAGGTCCACCGAGCCGTCCGTCGTCAGCCGCAAGTGGCTGTTGGGGTTGGCCGAGCTGCTGAACGCGAACTCGATCTGGAGCGAATTCGGCCCGCTGAACGACTCCACGTCGGTGATCGCGGTCCGACTCGGCGTGCCGGACAGGCCGATCGACGTGCCGGCGACGCCGGGCTGCCGGAAGCGGGCGTGCGTCGGCGACACGAAATCGTCGCCTTCGGGCTCGGTGTCGAGCACGCCGTTCGGGCCGGGCCCGATGACCTGCTGACCCGCGCCGGCGCCGGCACCGGCGGAGACGAACTGCTCGTCATCGCCGGTCGCCGTCGTGTCGGCGAGCTCGTTCGCGCCGGCGAGGATGTAGTCCGCGACCTCGTAGGTGTCGAAGTCGTCGAGGATGCAATCCTCACCCGGACCTTCGCCGTTGACGACGATCAGGTCGTCAACGAAGACGCTGAACGGGCCCACCGCCGGCAGGTTGTCATCGATGCGGAAGTAGAGCCCTTCCCAGGTGCCCTTGGTCGTGCCGGTCGGATTGATGTTGAGCTCGCCGTTCCCGCTGAAGAGGAAGACGCCGAACGTCTCGTCGCAGGGGTTGAACTCGACTTCGACCCACTCGGTCGACGGCGAGACCGGTATGCCGTCGGGGACGCCGAAGGCTGCCGTGCCGGAGGCGCCGATGAACTCGAGCGTGGCCGGCTGGTTCGGATCGAAGCCGGTGCCCTGGTCGCCGCATTCGAGGTCGCCGTCGAAGGCGTCGGTCTCGCGGGTGGCCATCGCGAGGCGGACCGGGCCGTTGCCCGGCGTCGCGACGCGGACCGCGGAAGAGTTATCGCTCACCACGCCGTCGACGGTCTGGCGCGCCACGATGCCCAGGCTGGGCTTGAGCGGCGGGACCGGCAGCGCGACGCTGTCGGCGCCGGCCGGGTCGGTCGACGCCAGCAGCGTCTCAGAGCCGTCGAGGTTGACCTGGGCGAGCTCGACGAACGTGGCGTCGGGATCGATCGCCACAACCGTGATTTCCGTGCCCAGGGGCAGCGGGGCCGGATCGACGCTGATGACCGGCGGGTCGGGAAGCGGGGCCTCGAACTCGACGTCGTCGATGTTGATGATCATCGTCTGCGCGCCGAGGCCGGCGTTGGCCGGATCGTTGTTGATGAAGAAGCCGTTGAAGGCGCCGCGGTTGTTGGGGGTCGCGCTGAGCACGCCGTCACCGGTGAGGCCGAAGACGTTGCCGCTGGCGTTCAGGGCGGCCAGATCGAACTCGTACTGCCGCATCACGCCGTCGACCGGGACGTCAAAGAGGCCGATCGGGGCGGTCTGGAGGACGTCATCGCCTTCGGCAACGGTCTGGAGGATGCCGTCGGGGCCGGCGCCGATGACCGGGATGCCGAAGTCGGCGGGCTGGCCGACGGCGACCAGCTGCACGTCGTCGCTCTCGGGATCGGCCGTGGTATCACTGATGCCGTTTTCGCCGGCCAGATACCAGCGGTCGATGCGCTCGGCGACCCACTCGACGGGGCCGGACTCGCCGCCGTCGAGACCGAGCGGGATGCCGAGCCCGGTCTCGCGGATGTCGATGCCGACCCGCAGGGTGCCGCCGTCGGCGGTCGTTCCCAGGTTGCCGTCAGTGAAACCCTGGGCCGACATCCAAAAGCGGATCTTGCCTTCCAGGTGGACGGCGGGGTTGGGAAGATTGTCCGCATCAAAGGTGATCACGCGGGCGAACGCGGCGGGGCTCGCCGGGTTGATCCAGTCGTACAGCACCGTGCTGTTACGGGTGCCGCTGACCGGCGACGCGAGCGTGTCGATCGAGATATCGGTGATGTCGGACGAGTTGAACGCGTCCAGGTCGACGCCGAAGAACCCGCGGGCGTCCGAGGGATTGTTGAACATCACCTCGGTCACGAACGGGGTCCACGACCGGTCTTCGAAATCGGTCACCAGGACCGAGAACTGGGCCTGGGCCGGTAGGACCGACCCCAGGGCGATTGCCGTCGCTCCGGCAACCAGAACTTTTCGCAGCATTGTCTTTCCTCCTCGGGCTCACGCAGGCCGAACGCAACGCGGGAATGGTGAATGAGAGCCGGTACGTCGTTGGCCGATGATGGGAACGCGGTTCGCTTCCCGTTCGGCCCCAGGTGATGATGGCGTTGGGTGTCGGCTTCTGTGAGCAACGCTGGCGGCGTTTGGGCCGCTGGCAAGGTTGATGGTTTTCGGCTTCGCCCGGCGGTGTCGCTGGCGACCAGCGCGCCGGATCGGCTTTCCGCTCCGCAAAATGGACACGCGGCCGGGCCACTCGGCCCGGCCACGCGCGTGATTCCGTCAACGGTATCGACCGCGGCCTTTAGCGGCGGCGGGCGAAACCGACGAGGCCGAGGCTGAGCAGCAGCAGCGAGCTGGGCTCGGGCACGCCCTTGACCCAGAAGCTGACGACGCTGTCCTGGTCAAAGCGGATGACCGGCTGGCCGTTGATCGGGCTGCCGCCAGCGATGAAGGTCGTCAAGCGAAGCCAACCCGCTGTATCAGCATCGATGTACTGGTACTGGACGTTGTAGGAAGCCTCGCCATTGAAGGCCGTCGACGAGTCGACACCGGCGACGTTCGGCGAAGCCGTCAGGTTGCCGGAGGTCGAGCCCGAGAAGCCCGGTTCCTGGAAGATGACCTCGTCACCGTCCGCGAAGCCCTCGAAGTCGCCGAACGTGGTGGTCTGCTCGCCGACGCGGGGGATCGTGATGGTGTTGGCGATGTCATCGATCCAGAGGCTGATCGGGACGGTGACGCCGTCAATGTTGCGGATCCGGAGCTCCTCGATGATGCCGGAGTTGCCGTCGAGGACGCCATCGCCCAGGACGAGACCCTCTGAGATCGGGCCGGCGGCCATGTCGAAGGTGAACTTCTGCCACGTGCCGTCGAGTACGAGGGTCTGGTTGTCGAGATCGACCCACTCGAAGCCACCCGTGTAGGTGCCGGTGGTGCCGATCTCCAGACCATCGTCACCCGACTCGCGGATGCCGAGCGTGATGGCCAGCTCGGGTTGCGCCATTGCGGCGGCAGTAAAGGCCGCCATGGCGCCAATCAAAATAAGACGCATCTTTTCTTCCTCCTGTGAGATTTCCCGGGGCAGTAAGCTTCAATCGAAGAGAGTTAACGTCCGCTGCCCCTCAAACGGAC
>CAZCKC010000142.1:0-8771 GCA_964499235.1 uncultured Planctomycetales bacterium
AGGTCGGCGACCAGGTCATGACCCACTTCGTCGCCGACTGGATCGACGGGCCCTACGCACTCGATTATCTCCAGTCGACCCTCGGCACGCCCGGCCCCGGTTTTGCCGCCGAGCAGGTCGCGGTCAAGGCCGACGCCGTGGTCCCCATGCCGCAAGGGTACTCCTTCAAGCAGGCGGCCACGCTGCCCATCGCGGCCCTCACCGCCTGGAGCAGCCTCAAGCGGGTTGCGGACGTCAATGCCGGCGACACCGTCCTGACGCTCGGCACCGGCGGCGTCGCGATCTTCACCCTCCAGCTCGCCAAGGCCCTCGGCGCCCACGTCATCATCACCAGCAGCAGCGACGAGAAGCTCGCCCAGTGCCGCGAGCTCGGCGCCGACCACACCATCAACTACCAGACCACCCCCGCCTGGCACGAGGCCGTCCTCGAGCACACCGGCGGCCAGGGCGTCGACGTCACCGTCGAAACCGTCGGCCCCGGCACCCTCGACCAGTCCATGCAGGCCACCAAGCCCGGCGGCACCATCGCGTTGCCCGGCGCCCTCACCGGCCGCAAGGGTGAGGTCACCACCGGCCTGATGCTCGTGCGCCGCCTCACCATCGGCGGGATCCTCGTCGACAACCGCGTGACCTTCGAGCAGCTGGTGGACTTCATCGACCAGCACGCGCTTGAGCCGGTCATCAGCCGCGAGTTCGCCTTCGCCCAGTTGCCCGACGCATTTAAGCTCATGGCGGCCGGCGGTCATTTTGGCAAGATCGTCGTCAACGTCTGAGCCCGCCGCGAGGGGGTAGGGGAGTTGGAATGGCCGACCACGGCAACGGCGCGCGGCTGATCCTCGGGATCGAATCCTCCTGCGACGAAACGTCGGCCGCAGTCGTCCGCGACGGCCGCGAGGTCCTCGCCAACGTCGTCAGTTCGCAGGTGGACCTGCACGCCCGCTACGGCGGCGTCGTCCCCGAGATCGCCTCGCGAGCTCATATCGAGCGCATTGCGCCCGTTATCGAGGAAGCGCTCGCGCAGGCCGAGCTGCGCCTCGGCGATATCAACGCCATCGCCGTCACCGACGGTCCCGGCCTCGTCGGTTCGCTGGTCATCGGCGTGATGGCCGCCAAGACGCTCGCGCTCGCCCAGCGAATCCCGCTGCTGCCGATCGACCACATTGAGGCCCACGCCACCAGCGCCGCGCTGATCGTCGACCCGCCGCCCTGGCCTGCGATCGCGCTCGTCGTCAGCGGCGGCCATACCTCGATCTACCTCGTCCGCGACTTCCTCGACATCGAGCTCCTCGGCCAGACCGTCGACGACGCGGCCGGCGAGGCCTGCGACAAGGTCGCTGCCATCCTCGAACTCGGCTTCCCCGGCGGACCAGCCGTCGACCAACTCGCGCGGCAGGGCGACCCCACCGCGATCGACTTCCCGCGCACCTGGCTGAACGAGCCGCGGCTTGACTTCTCCTTCAGCGGACTGAAGACCGCCGTGCTCTACCACGTCTTCGGCCACGGTCGAAAGTACGGCTCGCTCGATCATCTCAGTGATCAGGACAAGGCCGACATCGCCGCCAGCTTCGAGGCCGCTCTCGTCGAGCCCCTCGTGAAGAAGACCCTCCTGGCAGCCGAGCAGCAGGGGGTGCAGGTGATCGTCGTCGGCGGCGGGGTGGCGGCCAACACGCGGCTGCGACAGGAGCTGACGCGGACCTGCGCGGAGGCCGGCCTTACGCTGCACCTGACGCCGATGAAATACTGCACCGACAACGCAGCCATGATCGCGGCCCTGGCGCACCATCGTTGGCAAAAAGGGGGCCTCGGCGATCTCGCCCTCGAGCCGCGGGCCGGCCTGCGCCGCCGGGCCCGCTGACACCGCCCGATTTGTCGACCCCGTCGCGGCCGCTTAGACTGGCAGAGAACGTCGTGCGGCGCGGCCGCCCGCGGCAGCCGCAACCCAGCCAACGCCACGCCAGCAGGGGAACCGAGCATGATCTTCGGCGAAGACGACAACCAGCAGCCGCTTCCGAATCCGGGGAACAACCCGCAGCAGCGTGTCCGCTTCGACATGTCGCGGATGGACACGGTCTACGCGAACTTCGTCGCGCTCGCCGGCTCGCAGGAGGAGATCATCCTCTACCTCGGGGCCAACTCGCCGCTGCCAGGGCAGAAGGAGCCCAACGTCGGCGTCTCGCACCGCGTAATCATGCTGCCCAGCAACGCCAAGCGGCTCATGATGGCCTTGCAGCAGACCGTAAAGGCGCACGAAGACCGCTTCGGCCCGATCGAGGTCACACCGCCAAAACGCTCCTAGCGCCACAGCCGCGTCGCCCACGCCCGCGCGTGCCGGTCACGCCGCTGCGATTTCGGACCGCCTGCGCCCGGACGCTCCCGGCGCCGCGACCACGGCGTCCGGTCTGCGATGCAGGGCCCGTCCGGAAAAATCCACGCGACGTTGCCGGTCGCGATCCCGGAAGCGATAACGATAGTGGCCCTGGCAGCTGCTCAGCCGCCTGATTATCGGCGAGTCGCGGCGCGGCCAATCTGCCGGGAGCGTGTAGCGCAAAATTCTACTTGACACGTAAGTCACTGTTTTGTTTTAAGTTACCGCGGAGGTCGGGCCGCGGGTCGGCGGCGGGACCGCGCTTTCGCCGTCCCGTTTTTGCCCGCCACCTGGGCGTACCGTATACTTCAGGCGTTAGACGGCTCCCTCCTAGAGACCGCCTGAGCAGTGACGTTGGCTCCCGAGCTGCTCGAAAACGGCGGTTGGTCAATCAGGATTGCTGACAGGTCGGCTGCACGCCGCCGTGCGAACGCTGGGTACTGCGTTTTGTGGTCGTGCTGCGCCGGTAGCGGCCCGTCAGGTGTGTTTGGCAGAGGAGTTTGCCATGATGTCCGCCCAGGAGCCGCAGGCCTCGCAGCTGCGTAAGTTCGAGCCCGACCTGAAGTTGCCCGACGCGCGGTTCTTCCGCACCTTGTCGCGCAACGACCAGCACCTGATCCGCCGGCTCTGCACCGCCCTCAGCGAGTGCGTCCACAACCCGCTCTTCGACGAGCCGGGCGTCGAGAAGAAGCTCCTCGGCGGCGACGGGCCCGATCCCGCCGGCGCCACGCTCGGCAACGACGACAGCGGCGTCGACATGCTCGTCAGCCCCACCGGCGAGGTCCTCACCGCCGACGACGAGCGCAACCTCTTCCTCCGCTTCAACTACGCCCGCTTTCGCGTCCTGGGGGCGCTCGAAGCCTGCCAGGGCCGCCGGCTCGCCGCCGCCGCCGCCCGCAAGGCCCTCGCCTGGCAGAAGCTCGCGATGAACTACCAGAACGAGATCACCCGGACCAACGTCCCGCTGGTCCTGGCCATGGTCAAGCGGACGCGCATCGCCAACGTCGACTATGCCGATCTGGTCAGCGAGGGCAACATGGCCCTCCTGCGAAGCATCGACAAGTTCGACTGCTCCCGCGGCTACAAGTTCAGCACCTACGCCTGCCGGGCGATCCTCAAGTCCTTCGCCCGCGTCGCGTCCCGCACCGCCCGCTACCGCGGCTACTTCCCGACCGAGTTCGACCCCGCCCTCGAGAAAGGCGACTACGCCGAGATCCGCCGCGAAGACGTCGAAGACGACTGCGTCAGCGAGGTGCGCGAGCTGCTCAACTCCCAGCACTCCCACCTCAACGACATCGAAGAACAGGTCATCCGCGCCCGCTTCGCCGTCGGCAGCGCCTTCGACGAGGCCCAGACCCTCGAAGAGGTCGGTACCCAGATCGGCGTCACCAAGGAACGCGTCCGCCAGATCCAGAACAAGGCGCTGCACAAGCTCCGGGTCATGCTCGAAGAAGGACTCCTCGCCGGCTGACGCAACGCCATCAACTTACCCGCCATCGGGCGCGGCCGGCTCCCCGCCGGTCGCGCCCGTCCGCGTTTCGGCCGCCCGCCGCACCGCCGCCCGCCTGCCCAGCGGCCGGGCGATGACGTATCATTCTCAGGATGAACCCCGCCCCCGCCAATCAGCCGCCACCGGACACCGCCCCGCGCGTCCTGCTCTTCGGCGGGACCTTCGACCCGATCCATCATGGCCACCTGATCGTCAGCCGCGCCGCGGCGGAAGAACTCGGCTGCCACCGCGTCGTCCTGATCCCCAGCGCCCGCCCGCCCCACAAGCAAGCGCACGCCCTGTCCGACGGCCGTCAGCGCCTCGCGATGGCCCGCGCCGCGGTCGCGGGCGAGCCCGACTTCGCCGTCAGCGACTGGGAGATGTCACAGGAGGGGCCCAGCTACACCCTCCGCACCGTTCAGCATTTTCAACAAGCGCTGCGCGACACCGATTTGTACTGGCTGATCGGCATGGACAGCCTTGCCGAGCTGCATACCTGGTATCGCCTCGCCGAGCTCGTCGCCGCCTGTACCTTCGTGACCGCGACGCGCCCGGGCGATCAGCCGCCCGACTGGAACCGGCTCGCCGAGATCGTCGGCCCCGACGCCCTCTCACGCCTGCAGAAGCACGTCCTCGCAACCCCGGCAATCGAGATTAGCGCCACCCGCATCCGCCACCGGGTTCGCGACGGCCGCTCGATCCGCTACCTTGTCCCTCCGCCAGTCGCCGATTACATTGCCGCACGCGGCTTGTATCGGGCCTGATCGCCGCCTGGGTTCCATCGGCCGGCACGCGGTCGCCTATCGGAGACCGCCGGGCACCATCCCGGCTGGCGGTGCCACCACGAGGATGCCATGAAGATTGTCGTGCCCACAGAATCGCACGCCGATGAACGGCGGATCGCCCTCGTCCCCGAGTCGATCAAGAAGCTGGTCAAGGCCGGCGTCACCGTCGCCGTCGAGGCCGGTGCCGGCCAGCAGTCCCACTTCAACGACGACGCCCTCCGGGACGCCGGCGCCGAGATCGAGTCCGACCCCGGCGCGCTCCTCGGCAGTGCGGACTTCCTCTTCAAGGTCCGCCCGCCCACCGAGGGCGAGATCGCCGCGCTCCGCGAAGGCGCCAAGCTGTTGACCACCCTCCGCCCGCTCGCCAACGTCGAACTCGTCCAGCGCCTCGCCGCAGCGAGGATCACCGCCTTCTCCACCGACGCCATCCCCCGCACCACCCGGGCCCAGTCGATGGACACACTCTCCGCGATGGCCAACATCGCCGGCTACAAGGCCGCCATCATCGCCGCCGACACCAACGCCAAGTACTTCCCGATGTTCATGACCGCGGCCGGCACGATCTTCCCCGCCAAGGTCTTCGTCATCGGCGCCGGCGTCGCCGGCCTCCAGGCGATCGCCACCGCCAAGCGCCTTGGCGCCACGGTCACCGCCACCGACACCCGCATCGCCGTCAAGGAACAGGTCGAAAGCCTCGGCGCCAAGTTCGTCGGCGTCGAGATGGCCGAGGACGCCGAAACCAAGGGCGGCTACGCCAAGGAGCTCTCGCAGGAGTTCCACCGCCGCCAGGCCGAGCTCATCGCCGAGCAATGCCGCGCCAGCGACGCCGTCATCACCACCGCCCTCATCGGCGGCTACAAAGCGCCCGAGCTGATCACCCGCGAGATGGTTGAGGCGATGCAGCCCGGGTCGGTCATCGTGGACCTCGCGGCCGAGGGCGGCGGCAACTGCGCCCTCGCCGAGCCCGGCGAGCTCGTCAACCACCACGGTGTGAAGATCATCGCCCCCCTCAACCTGCCCGCCGAGATGCCGATCCACGGCAGCACGCTCTATTCGCGCAACCTCACGAACTTCTTCCTCGCCTTCTGGCAGGACAACGATTTCCAACTCAACCTCGAAGATGAAATCCAGGCCGGCGCCCTGATCACCCACGACGGCGCCATCAAGAACGAACGCGTCCAGCAGCTCGTCGCCGAGCAGGGGAGTGACGCATGAACCTGTTGCTGCTCGCCCAGGCCGCCGAGCAGGCCGCCACCGTCGCCGACCAGGCCCCCGCCGCCGCCGGCACCGGCTTCGAAGAGATGCTCGACGGGCTGTCCATCAGCGTGATCGCGTTCGTCCTCGCGATCTTCCTCGGCTTCGAGGTGATCACCAAGGTGCCCGCCACGCTCCACACCCCCCTCATGTCCGGTTCCAACGCCATCAGCGGCATCTCGATCGTCGGCGCCCTGCTGATCGCCGGTGGCGACTACGGCTGGATCAGCATCGTCTTCGGCTTCCTCGCCGTCGTCTTCGCCTCCGCCAACGTCTTCGGCGGCTTCATCGTCACCGACCGCATGCTGGCCATGTTCAAGCGACGCTAAAGGAGCAACCCTTGCACCACCCCACGGTTGATCTCGCCTATTTCGCGTTGCTCGCCACCGCACCGGCCGGCCGCTGGGGCGTTTCGCCCGCGCTCACCGATTTCCTGACCGAGCTCATCTATCTGCTGGCCGCGATCCTCTTCGTCTTCGGCCTCAAGCAGCTCTCCTCGCCGCGCACCGCCCGCCGCGGCAACGTCATCGCCGCTCTCGGCATGCTCATCGCGGTCGTCGTCACGCTGCTCAGCAGCGAGATCATCGGCTTTACCACCATCATCGCCGGCCTCGTCGTCGGCGGCCTGGTCGGCATCATCGCCGCCAAGCGCGTCGCGATGACCGCCATGCCCGAGATGGTCGCGCTCTTCAACGGCTCGGGCGGCCTGGCCTCAGCCGTCGTCGCGATGGCCGAATACTGGCGGCAGAATCCCGGCGAGCTCCGCCCCGACGCGGCCGTCACGATCCCGATCGCGCTCTTCATCGGCCTCGTCACGACCACCGGCAGCCTCGTCGCCTTCGGGAAGCTCCGCGGCATGACGATCCGCGGCGTGCGCCTCGGCAACCCGATCACCTTCCCGATGCAGCACCTGGTCAACCTCCTGCTGCTGCTCGGCGTGATCGCGCTGGCCTTCGCCATCGCCATGAGTCCCGGCGCCACCTGGGCCGCCATCCTCCTGATCCTGGTCGCCACCATCATGGGCGTGCTGCTCACGATCCCCATCGGCGGCGCCGACATGCCCGTCGTCGTCTCATTGCTGAATTCCTACTCCGGCTTGGCAGCCTGCGCTGCCGGCTTCGTCCTCCAGAACGTCGGCCTGATCGTCAGCGGCGCCCTCGTCGGCGCCTCCGGCCTGATCCTGACCAGCATCATGTGCAAGGCCATGAACCGCTCGCTGCTCAACGTCCTCGCCGGCGGTTTCGGCCAGGAAATCGCCACCAGCGGCGGCACGACGGCCGAAGACCGTACCGTCCGCCAGATGGACGCCGAGGAGGCCGCCCTCGTCCTCGAGGCCTGCCAGAAGGTCTTCATCATCCCCGGCTACGGGATGGCCGTCGCCCAGGCCCAGCACGCGGTCGCCGAGCTCGCCGAGGTCCTGATCAACAAGGGCATCGAGGTCCGCTATGGCGTCCACCCCGTCGCCGGCCGCATGCCCGGCCACATGAACGTCCTGCTCGCCGAGGCCAACGTCTCCTACGACCTGCTCAGCGACCTCGAGCTCAACTCCGAGATGGAGCAGGCCGACGCCGTGCTCGTCATCGGCGCCAACGACGTCGTCAACCCGGCCGCCCGCGACGACCGCGGCAGCCAGATCTACGGCATGCCCATCTTCGAGGTCGACAAGGCCCGCACGGTCATGGTCTCGAAGCGCAGCTTGAACCCCGGCTTCGCGGGCATCCAGAACGAGCTGTTCTTCAAGGAGAACACCGTCATGCTCTTCGGCGACGCCAAGAAGATGATCAGCGCCATCGCCGGCGAGTTGAAGGCCGTCTGATCGCGCCCGATAATCTTTTGCCCTTCGCGGCGCGATGCGACCGGCCATAACGGCGTGTGCAGGCAATCCGCGGGGGTGCGTCGCTTTCTTGGAGCCTCCCGCCCGCCGCGCCGATAGCACCCCTGAGCGGGGTGCTGTCATGAGCCTGGACCTGGACGACATCCTCAACGGTTGGACCTGCCCACTGGGCGAGGTTGCCGCCCGCCTGGTCGAGATCCCGGGTGAAGGCGCGCAGGTGCAACTCCGCGTCGACCTCGGGGTGCTCCAGATGCACCTCGACGGCCGCCCCGACGGTGAGCGCTACCACGGCCTGCCGACCGTCCTCGATTACCTGAAGCACGAATTGCGCGTCGGCCGCGACAATATCAGCTACGAGCACTGGCTCGCGCTGGAGCGCGAGGTCACCCAGATCAACTACCGCCGCGTTGCCTGCGCCAGCCTGGCGGAAGAGGCCCTTCGCAGCGACAACGATGGCGATGCGCTGAGCTACATGGGGCGTGTGATCCTTGACATCGACCGCTGCCGCAGCGCGCTGCTCCTCGAGCGGCGGCACCTCGGGCAGTTCGGGCGTCACGGCCACCTGCTGCCCACGCTCGTCTTCAACCGCGCCCGGCTGCTGAGTCAGATTCGGGTGCTGGAACGCGACTACGACGCCGCGATCGACGCGGCCGAGGACGGCGTCGAGGCCCTGCGGCGGCTCCTCGAGGAGTTCGGCTTCGACGAGGACAGCGAGAACGTGGGGATCATCTACCTGACCGAGCTCAGCCGCCACCTGCGGGTCCAGCACTCGGTCCAGCTCACCCTCCGCGAGCGCCTCAACGTCGCGATCGAGAACGAGGACTACGAGCTCGCCGCCCAGGTCCACGCCGAAATGCGCCGCCGCCACGCCCCCCAGGGCGCCGCCCGCCCGCTCCTGCCCCCGCCCGCCTGACGGCGGCGCCCCGCTGCATTCGGGCGGTTACCTTTCTTGTCACCCCAAAGTGCTATACTGCCCGTACCGCCAAACAACGGTCCCGAACCGAGGTTCGCCTCCCCATGACCGCAGCCACGGTCCAGTACATC
>CAZCKC010000143.1:0-8740 GCA_964499235.1 uncultured Planctomycetales bacterium
AGCACCCGTCCGACCCCGCTGCCCGCCCCCGTCACTGGGAATTGAGGCGCCACCAACCGCCAATCCCTGCCCATCCCCGCCAGCCAGCAGCACGCCCGGCCACCCCGCTTGATCGGCCCCGAACCCGAGCTATCACTTCTAATGCTCACGCAGTCCCACGGCTGCCTTGACGGCGAAGCGCTGTTCAACAGCACGGGGCCCTGCGGGGTTCGCGACCCACGCAGACCAGGCTCCCTCGCCCGTGACTCAGCGGAGCTCCGTGGCAGGAGCTCACGCCGGTTAACACCGAGGCCGCGGCCGGCAGACCAAGTCGGGCCACGAGGAATCCAACAGAGGACGGGTGCCCCAGGCTTCAGCCTGGGGGACTGACAACCCCGTCCAAACCTGGAACCCTCCACGCCACCCGACCCAACTGGACCGGCACCGGAGCGGATCTTTGACAACTGAATGCCATCGCCAAGCGCGACCGGGGCCCTAGCGCGGCCCGCGGATCCTCGATCCACCCGTTGCCGCCCAACCGAGCGGCCAGCTCCCCTTACGCCGGGGGCGGCGGGACCGGGCTTTCGGGCTGGCGCTTCGGCCAGACCTTGTTGATCACCAGTGGGATCACGATGGCGACCAGCGCGCCGAACAACAGTGGGCAGAGCGACACGCCGCCGAGGATGGCAGGCAGGAACCAGAGCTGCCAGTCGTGGATCCGGGCGTTCTACGGGTCGTCGCGGTCGTAGAGCACCGGCACGGTGTCGCCGACGTCGTAGGCCGGCGGATCGCTGGCGACCCGCGACCGGGCGACATGCGTCGCCGCGTGCTCATCCTGGAACGCGAAGACCGACTGCTTCATGTCGGCCCCCGCCAGCCCAATCACGGTCCCTTCCGTTCGCACCGCCTCGGCGATGAACTGGTTGACCGAGACCACCTGCCAGACTGCCAACCCGATCAGGAGCAGCGCGATCAGCAGCAGAACGCCGCCGATCAGCCGGGCCGGCAGGATGAAAACGCGGCCGTCCATGCGGGTCTCCTCCACCAAGGCTGCGAAACGCCCGGGCGCTCGCCGGCCCGGGTGCGACGCTAGCCGCCCGCCGGGGCCACGACAATCTGTGGCCGGGGAGGGCCGAGGCGGGCCGACGCCCTACCGCTGGGCGGGGCGAATCGGCTATGATACTGGGCTCGCAACCGCCTGCTGAGAGCCTGACGCCATGGATCCAAAAGAGCTGTCCCGCTTCGTCGAGAAGTACCACCTGGCCCGCGACGCCGCCCTCCAGTCGGCCCCCGAACGCGGCACATCCGGTCTCGAGGCTGAATGGAACATCATCGACGAGAACTTCAGCCCGCTGCAGCGGATCCGGACGGCACAGGGCGAGCAGTCGTTCATCGAGATCCTCTTCGAGCGGTTCATGCCGGACTGGCTGAAGCCGTATCACGATCTCGAGGTGTACGACTGGATCACGGAGTGGGGCACGGAGCCGTACTACCACCCGGCCGGCGCGGTTTACGAGGTCCGGGCGCTGGAGGGGTGCCTGCTGAACGCGCTCAATGCATGCAGCCTGACGCTGGGGCGGCGGCTGAACGCGTGGCACGGCAACCTGCTGTGGCCGATCGAGGTGGGCTACGAGAACATTCCCGACGCCTGGGAGCTGAGCAAGCGGCGGTACCTGGAGCGGTGCGTGGACATGTTCGGGTTCGCGCTGTCGACGGCCGGCGTGCACGCGAACGTCTCGCTGCCGGAGTCGCTCATCTCGCTGGACTTTCTGCACCGGCCGACGGACGCCGAGGACGGGACGCTGGTCAACTACCGGACGGATGTTTACATCCGGGCGGCGCGGGTGCTGCGGGCGTTTGCGAGTCTGTTCATCGCGACGACGGCCAGCACGCCGCTGCGGGGTGAGTTGCGTGACGATCGGCCGGTGATCCGGCTGACCGACTACGCGTCGAACCGGCTGACGCAGTTTCCGAACCCGCCGGAGCTGGACGTGCCGCACCTGTACCGCAGCGCGGCGGACTATGTTCGGATCAGCAGCGACCTGGTGCGGCGGCAGATCCGCTTCGGCAACAACAACTGGACGCCGTCGCGGGCGCGGTCGGATCCGGCGGCGGTAGCGCACATCATCCACCTGACGACCGACGAGTTGCACGCGGCGTACCAGAAGGACATTTACGGCGGGGCGGGGCCGGCGACGGTGGAGGAGGTCGCGCGGCGGATCGAGACCGAGAACATGCTGACGCGGATCGAGCTGCCGATGTCGCGGGTCGAGCTGCGGACCGACGAGGGCGGTCACCCGCTGGAGCTGGACATCGCGAACCTGACGTTCAAGCAGCTCCTGCTGATGTGGACGTATGCGAACCGGTCGTTTGGCGATGCGTTTGCGTATGAGCCGCACGACTTGAAGCACGCGCGCGACAACGAGCAGGCCGTCGCCCGGGGCGGGACGAACGCGACGATCACGCATCCCTTTACGCACAAGTCGGTGCCGGTGCGGGCGTTCTTGCGGGAGGCGCTGGACACGGTGCTGCCGCTGGCGACGGCGCTGGGCTGGCATCACTACCTGGAGCCGCTGGAAGCGATCGCGGGCGGAGCGCCGAACACGGCCGAGCGGCTGCGCGAGGCGTTGCGGAAGCATGTCGACGACGAGGGGGTGGTGCCGGTGCCGGCGATGCTGGAGCAGACGGAGGCGCGGCGGTGCCAGGTGGCGCGGGAGCTCGAGACGATCATCGAGCGGACCGACGATCTGGGCTCGGAGGCCGAGAAGCTGCGGAAGCTGCTGCTGAATGCGGCGCAGACCGCGACGGAGGACCCGTCGGCGCCGGTGAAGTTCACGGCGCCGACGCCGGCCGAGATCCGCGAGGTCGATCGCGACACGACGGCGGACGTGCTGGCGCTGGCGCAGCAGCTGATTCGGATTCCGTCGATCACGAACTGTGCGGACGAGCGGTTGGACGAGGTGCAGCGGGCGGGGCGGCTGGTGACGGGTTTTCTGCGGGATGCCAACGTCCCGGTGCGGTTCTATGACCGGGGCAAGTACCCGGCGCTGGTGGCGCATTTTCCGGGGCAGCTCGAGGCGGCGGTGATGTTGAGCGGGCACTTCGACGTCGTGCCGCCGTCGACGGAGGACGGGCAGTTCAACCCGGTGATCGAGGGGAACTACTTGTGGGGGCGCGGCGCGGCCGACATGAAGACCGTCGTCGCGACGTACCTGGTGTGGATGCGGGATGTCATGCGGGCCAAGCCGGACCGCTACCCGCCGATCAACCTGATGCTGATCGGCAACGAGGAGAACGGCGAGACGGAGCCGAGCGGGACGCTGCACGTGCTGGACGACCTGCGGACGCAGTTCAAATACGAACCGCAACTGTTCATCGCCGGCGAGCGGACCGGCGAGGCCGGCGATGAGCTGTTTGGCGAGATCTGCATTCAGAACCGCGGCGTGGTGCGGGTCGAGTTCATCGCCCGCGGGGAGCAGCAGCACACCGGCACCGGGCAGGCGGTGAAGGACCTCGCTCTGCAGATCATCAAGGCGCGGGAGGCGGTGACGGAGATTCTGAAGGAGCGGCTGACGGTAGCCGATCCGGCCGGCTGGAAGACCGACTATCGCTTCCCGTTCGTGAACGTGGGCTTGCCGGGGGTGTTCAACATCACGGCAGACCGCGGGCACCTGGGGCTGGAGATCCGGCCGATCCCGGAGGACGACGTGCCGGGGCTGCTGGCGGCGCTGGGGGCGTATGCGGAGCAGCATGGGCTCGAGGTGCGGGTCACGACGAAGGAGCCCGGGGTGGCGTGTGATCGCGACAACCCATGGCTGCAGGAGCTGATCGGGGCGGTCGGGGATGTGGCGGGCGAGGCGCCGCGGATCGGGCGGAAGAAGCCGGGGACGAGCGGGCGGTTTGCGCCGCGGGGCCAGGCGGTGATCTGGGGGCAGACGGGGATCGGGCCGCACTCGGCGCAGGAGCGGCACTATATCCCGAGCATCCAGGGGTACTACGACTGCCTGAACCGGTTTGCGGAGCGGCTGATCGCGAGGAACGGCGGATGAGCGGCAAGCGGCCGCATACGGGGTTCAGTACGCCGGACTAGCACCCATACAAGTCGGTGGGGTTCAATGGGAATCCGCGCGTGCGGACGCCGAGCCAGGGTAAGCAGGCGGATCGGGATTTCGCCGAGCGCTATGACCTGACCCGCGACCCGCACGAGTTCGAGAACCTCTGGAAGCGTCCGGCTCAGGTGGGGCTCCGCGAGGGCCTACCCAGGCAGCTGGTCAGCCGGATGACGCGTGCGATCGATCCGACCTTTAAGGAGCTGCCGGCGCCGAGCAACAAGGGCGCGTACGGCGACTACCTAAAGCAGTGGGGCGATCTGCGGATTCGCTACCCGAGCTGCTGAACCGGCAAGGGCTGCGCCGCGGTGACCGGGGGCTGTCCGGCGGCATGAGCCCACCCCTGTAACCAACCGAAAGAATGGTGACGCGTGGTCGCCGGCGTGGCCGGTGAACAGCGCAAGCTTTGCGCCCGCCGCTGGCGGCGGCTGCCACCCGACCTTTGGCCGAGGTGCACAGAACGTGGGACGCCATCCGCGGGACGAGGCACTGCGCGTGGGGCTCGACGCCCGAACGCTGTTTGCGGCCCGGCCGCGGGGAACAGGGCGGAACCTCTGTGACGCCTTTGCGCTGATCCCGGGCTTGCGGCCGACGTGGCAGTTCACGTTGTATCGCCGGCCGGGGGTGGATGGAGCGGCCGCGGACACGCCGGCGGGGTCGCCGAACGTCAGCGTGCGGACGATCGACTGTCCGGGCGATCGGTGGCAGTGGTGGCTGGAAGCACGGCTGCCGCTGGCGGCGTGGCGGGATGGAATCGATGTGCTGCACTGTCCCGCGAATGCTGTTCCGCGGTGGTGCCCGGTCCCGGTGGTGGCCACGATTCACGACCTGATCCCGCTAGCGCCGTTCGCCAACGAGTCGATGACGGTTCAGCGGCGGTTTGCGCAGACGGTTCGCCACGCGGTTCGCCACGCCGCGCAGATCATCACGCCGTCGCAGGCGACGAAAACAGAGCTGGTCGACGCGTTTCATGCCGATGCCGAGCGCGTGACGGTCGTGCCCTGGGCGGCTGACCTGCGGGTGATGCGCGACTTGGCCGACGCGACGGGCCGGGAAAAGCAGGTCGCGGCCGTGCGGCAGCGCTATCAGCTCAAGCGGCCGTGGCTGCTGAACTTCTCCGGCGAGACGGCCCGCAAAAACGCGTGGCGGATCATTGACGCGCTGGCGGCGCTGCCGGAGCAGGCCCGCTTGCGAACGTGCCTGGTGATGGTGGGCTGTGAGCCGGGCTCGTTTCGCGACGAGTTGCGGACGCGGGCGGAGCGGCTCGGGATCGGGTCGGCGGTACGGCTGCTGGGCTTCGTGCCGCACGCGGACCTGCCGGGGTTGCTGGCCGGCGCGGAGGGGCTGCTGATGCCGAGCCTGGCGGAGGGCTTTGGGCTGCCGATCCTGGACGCGTTTGCGGCCGACGTGCCGGTGCTGACGTCGGGCTGCAGCAGCATGCCGGAGGTGGCGGGCGACGCGGCCGCCTTCTGCAACCCGCAATCGGCGACAAGCATCGCGGCTGGCATCGTGGCGCTGCAGGACCCGGAGCGGGCGGCAGCGTTGCGGGCGCGGGGGCGGGAGCGGCTGGCGGCGTTTACGTGGGAGGCGACGGCCGAACGCATGGTCGCGGTGTATGAGCGGGCCGCGGCGTGGCGTGGTCGGTGCGTGGTAACGCGGTCGGCCGAGCAGCCGGAACTGGTGGGCGTCGTCTCGCGGGGGACGGGGTCATGACGCTGCCGCTGCCGATCTGGGGCGCGCAGGCGGGCCAGTGGCTGAAGCTCGATTGCCGGCACTATCGCGGTGACCGGCCGTGCGCTGTCGGGGTACAGGGGGTCTGTCCCGCGGACTGCTCCGCTTACGACCCGATGGGGACGCGGATCCTGGTGATCAAGCTGGGGGCGTTGGGCGACGTGGTTCGAACGGCGGCCCTGCTGCCGGGCTTGAAGGCGCGTTGGCCGCGAAGCCATATCACCTGGGTCACGCGGCCGAACGGGGTACGGATGCTGGCGCACCAGCCGGAGATCGATCGGCTGCTGCCATTTGATGCCGAGACGCTCTGTCACCTGGAGCACGAGCGATTTGACGTGTGTTTCAGCCTGGACAAGGAACCGGGGCCGGCGGCGCTGGCGATGCGGGTGGATGCGCGGCAGCGGCTGGGGGTCGGGCTGAGCGCGACCGGTTCGGCGTACCCGCTGAATCCCGAGTGCGTGAACTATTTCCTGCTGGGGCTGGATGACCGGGCGAAGTTCTTCGAGAACCGCAAGAGCTATCAGCAACTGCTTTATGAGGCCGTCGGGCTGCCCTACGCGGGCGAGCGGTACCGGCTCTATCCGCAGACCGAGCAGCGCCGCGCGGCGGCGGCGGCCTGGGAGCGGTGCGGGCTCCCGCGCGGCGAGCATCTGGTGGCGCTGAACACGGGGGCAGGCGCGGTCTTTGCGAATAAGACCTGGCAGCCGCAGCAGTTTGCCGAGCTCGCACGACGGCTGGTGTCGCGGCCGGGCGTGCGGGTCGCGGTGGTGGGCGGGCCGGCGGAGCGGGCGATCAACGAGCAGCTCCAACGCGTGTGTCCCGGCGTGCTGGACCCGGGAGGGCCGTTTGACGAGCTGACTTTCGCGGCGTTGTTGGCGCGGGCGGCTGTGCTGGTGACCGGCGACACGATGGCGTTGCACGTCGCGGTGGCGCAGGACGTTCCGGTGGTGGCGCTGTTCGGGCCGACGTGTGACCAGGAGATCGACCTGTACGGGCGTGGGGAGAAGCTGATCGGGGACGTGCCGTGCCGGCCGTGCTATCGGCGATCGTGCGACAAGACGCACACGTGCATGGAGGCGATCGGCGTGGGGGACGTCGAGGCGGCGGTCCTGAGGTGGGCCGGCCGCGGGTCGGCGCCGGAAGCCGTAAACCGTCGGTCGCTGCCCGTGCTGGAAGGACGTCCATGAGCGAGGGGGTCGGGCGATCACGGGACAAGGGCGGGTTGTTCCGCGCGACGGGTTCGCGGCCGCGGGTGCTCGTGCTGGCGCATAGGGCGCCGTGGCCGGTGGCCGGCGGCGGGGCGATGCGGCAGTACCACTTCCTGGAGCAGCTGGCGCGGCGGTGCGCGGTGACACTGGCGACGCTGGAGGCGCTGGAGGCGGTGCGCCCGGCGTGGCCGCTGGCGGTGCGTTTCGTGGCGGCGCCGGGTGGCGACGCGTCGGTTGGACCTGCGGGCGATGATCCGGGGATGCGGTTGGCGCGGCGGTACTTCGGCTTTCGGCCGGCGGTGGCAGCGTGGCTGGGGTCGGCGGCGGTGAGCGAGTCGTTTGACGCCGTGCTGCTGAGCGGGGCACGGATGGGCGTGTACGCGGGGTGCGCGGCGGTGCCGACGACGTGGGACCTGGTTGATGAGCTGGTCGTGTCGGCGGTACGGGGGGGCTGCGGTGCGCGCGGCTGGTGGCGGGCCGGGGGTGACCTGTTGCGGCTGGCGCTGTTTGAGCGGGCGGCGGCGGGGCGGTGTCGGCAAGTTCTATGCGCATCGGCTGAAGACGCGTCGTACCTGCGGCGCTGGACGGGGGCACGCAACGTCGCGGTCGTGAGCAACGGGGTGGCGTTGCCGGGTGACGGGCCGAGCGCGGGCACGCCCGGCACGGTGGTGTTCGTCGGATCGCTGGCGTTCGGGCCGAACATTGATGCGATGCGGTGGTTCGTGCCGCGGGTCTGGGCGCCGCTGCACGCGGCGAACGTGGCGCGGCGGCTGCTGATTGTCGGGCGGGAGCCGACGCCGGCGGTGCGGGCGCTGACGGCTTACCCGGGCGTTTCGATCCATGCCGACGTGGCGAGCGTGCAGCCGTTTCTGCGGGCGGCCGCGGCGGTGGTCGTGCCGATTCGCCGGGGCACGGGGGTGAAGAACAAGCTGTTGGAAGCGTGTGCGGCCGGTGCGCCGGTGGTGGCGTCGCGGCAGGCGGTGGCGGGACTGAGCCTGCGGCCGAACCAGGACGTGCTCGTGGCGGAGTCGGCGCGGCAGTGGCGCGCGCGGCTGGCGGCGGTGCTTCGGGATCCGGCGGGAGGGCAGCGGCTGGCGGCGGCGGGGCAGTGCTGGGTGCGGCGAGCACACCGGTGGGAGGCGATCGGGGAGGAGTTGGTGGGGCTGGTGGCACCGGCGGGGGTGGCGCCGGGATGGCGGCTCGCGCGGGGGGCCGGCTGACGTGTCGTTGACGGCGATTGTTTTCTGGCTGTGCTACGTGAGCGGGCTAGTGGCGGCAGTGCGGCGGCCGATCCTGGGCGTGGCGCTGTACATCGTGGTGTACCACGTGAACCCAGAATCGCAGTGGTGGGGCGCGACGGCGCACCACGTGGGGTTGCGGGCGCTGTTAACGGTGGCGCTGGCGACGACGCTGGGATTGATCGTGCAGCGGCCGCGGCTGGGCGCCGGGGCGCGTTTGTTTCGGGCGCCGTATGCGCTGGGGCTGGTGTTGCTGGTGCTGGCGGCGGGGAGCGTACTGTGGGGGTACGGCGCGAACGACCACAGCCTGTTTCTGCTGGAGAAGTTCGCGAAGGTGCTGATCTTTGCGTACCTGCTGATCCGCTGTGTGCGGGGGCCGGAGGACTTTCACTGGGTGGTGGGGGCGTGGCTGGTGGGGGTGCGCACAAATTCCTGGACCCGCTCATCGCGGGACAGACCATTTTCGGCACCATCG
>CAZCKC010000144.1:0-8718 GCA_964499235.1 uncultured Planctomycetales bacterium
GCCCCGTCACCTGCTGGTAGCGATCCTTCACCGGCTCCAGCGCCGCAATCACCCCACCGGCCCTGCTCGAGCAGGTCCTTGACCAGTACCCGCGTCTCGTTGAGCGTCGGATTCTGCACGTTCCCCAACAGCTCACGGATCGCCGATGGCTTGTCGAGTTCACGGTAAGCTTCGATCAGAATCGCCCGCAGCCCCGTCACCTGCTGGTAGCGATCCTTCACCGGCTCCAGCGCCGCAATCACCCCCTGCGGATTCCCCTCCGCCCGCCGAACCAGCGCCTTCGCGTACGCGACCTGTACGTTCTGCTCCGGCTGCACGTCCTGGAGTTGCATCGCCGCAACATACTCGTCCAACACCGCCCGGGCCCGCTTTACGTCCCCCGCCTGCAAGAACAGCCCCACGATCTTGTCAAGCACGGCCACGCGTTCCGGCCGCTCTTCCAGGGCTGCCAGCGTCTCTTCCGCCAACGCCCGGCTCTTTTCCGCCTCGCCCGCTTCAATCACCAGCGGCGACACCTGCATGAACCGCCGCACGATCCACTGGCCGGGGTTCGGGAAGTACGCCCGGACCTCCTCGTCGCTCAGCTCGTCGAGCGCTGCCAACGCCTCGGCCGCCTTGTCCCGCTGCCCCCGCTGCCGCCACTGGTTCGCGATCAGCAGGTACGTGATCGGGTTGTCGTCCGCCAACGCCAGCGCCTGCTCCAACAACGCGTTGGATGCCTCCCGCAACGCCCCGGCTTCGACCGGGTCGCTTCCTTCCTCCATCCGCACTTTCTCGCGCAGCAACACGCTCTTGGTCACCAACGCGTCCGCCGTCGCCGCGTCATCCGGCGCATGCGCGATCACCTGGTCAAGCGTTGCGACGAGCGTGGGGAAAACCTCCCTGAACGCCTCCCGGGCCGCCGCGCGGTTCACCACCCCCTCCAGCGCCGCGTTCGCCCGCAGCTCCACCAGCAACGCCGCCGCCCGCACCAGCGTCCGCTGCGTCGCTTCCGCCGGCAGCGGATCGGCCAGCAGCTCCTCCAGGATCGCCAGCGCCTCCGCCTGCCGGTTCAGCCGCGCCTCCGCTTCCGCCTCGATAAACCGCGCGTACGCATGATCCGGGTGCGCGTCGAGATGCTCGCGCGCCAACGCCAGGGCCTGGTTGTACTCGCCCATCGACTCGAGCACCGGCACGATCGCCTTCAACAGCTCGAGATCGGTGAGCGGCCCCACCTCCGACGCCGCCCGCTCCGCCGCCGGAATCCGCATCAGCCGCCGGTAAGCCGCCGCCGCCTGCTGCAAATGCCCCGCATCCGTGTCCGCCCGCCGCAACAACGCCTCGGCATACTTCTTCAAGATCATGACGTCGTCAGGCCGCCGCGCCAGCCACCGCCCGAAGTTCTCGCTGGCCGTCTTCCACTCGCCGGCCGCGAACGCCGCCTCCCCGTCCTGCATCGCCTGCTGCAGCTGCCGGCCTTGCACATACTTGCGCGCCAGCACCGCCCCGCCGACGAGCATCACCCCAATCACCAAAATGGACACCAGCAGGCGAACGTTGATCGCGCCCACCCGGTCATGCTTGCTGCGCGTAACCATGCGTGTTTCCTCTTCAGCCGAAGCCGTGTATCCCCTCGCGTCCCGTCGGCGCCAGCGGCATCGCCGTTGTTACCGGACCTCGCTGGCTGGCGTCATTGTAACCTTGAGCTGTTTATCGAGCACCCGCAATTCCCGCCGCCAGCCAGGCGGCAGATTCCGCCCGCCAACATCGCCTTCACCGCCGCAGCACTCAGGGATTGCCCGCGGCCACAACCGGCTGCCAGGTCGGATCACCCTCACGACCCGGCGGCCGCTGGCTATCCCGCCGCGCGACCGCACCAGTTTACCCACCCGGTCGCGTCGCCAGGTAAGTCTTCAGCATCGCCCGCCAGCTCGGCATCGGATCCAGACCCAGTCCCGCCAGCCGCTCGCTCCGCAACGCCGACATCAAAGGCCGCGGCGCCGCCGTCGGGTATTCGCTCGTCGGAATCGGCGTCACCGCAACGTCCATCCCCGCCAGCTCGAAGATCGCCACCGCGAAGTCATGCCACGTGCAGTGGTCGGCGGCCGTCACGTGGACGATCCCCCGCGCATCCACCGCGATCAGCCGCTCCAGCTGTTCCGCGCACGCCACCGTCGAGGTCGGCGACAACCGCTGATCAGACACCACCCGCAAGTCCCGCCCTTCGCCGCCCAGCCGCAGCATCGTCTCCACGAAGTTGCCGCCCTTGCCCCGCGCCCCCGCGTGTCCGTACAGCCCGCACGTCCGCGCGACCACCGCCTCCGGGTGCGCCGCCAGCGTCAGGTGCTCGCCCGCCAGCTTGCTCGCCGCGTAGACCCCCTGGGGACCGGGACAGTCGCTCTCCACGTACGGCTCCGCCCGCGGGCCCGCCAACCCGAACACGTAATCCGTGCTGATGTAGATCACGCCCGCCCCGTGCTCCGCCGCCGCCCGCGCCACGTTCCGCGCCCCGACCGCATTGACCGCGAACGCCTCTTCCACCGCGGTCTCACAGCCGTCGACGTTCGTGACGGCCGCACAGTTGATCACCCAACGCGGCGCGTGCTGCGCGACCACCGCCGCGACCTGCTCAACGTTCCGCACGTCGAGATCGGGGTAGTCAACGCCGACCGCGCGCTCACCGAGCCGCGCCATCAGGTCGGTCCCGAGCTGCCCCACCGCCCCGATCACCAGGATGGATCGTTCGCTGTCCGCCATTGCCACCCCTTACATTCGATTTGCGTCGTGCACGCCGGCCCGCACCAGTGCCACCGCTAAGACGCCGAGCCGTACTGCTTCTCGTAGTACGCTTGGTATGCGCCGCTCTTGATCGCCCGCCACCAGTCCGCGTGGTCGATGTACCACTGCACGGTCTCGTGCAGGCCCGCCGGCCAGGTGATCTCCGGCCGCCAGCCCAGCTCCGTCGTGATCTTCGTGTTGTCGATCGCGTAGCGACGATCGTGCCCGAGCCGGTCGGTCACGTAGCGGATCGACGACTCGTCCTTGCCCAGCGCCGCCAGGATCGCGTGCGTCAGCGCCACGTTCGTCAGCTCGTTATTGCCGCCGATGTTGTAGACCTCGCCCGGGCGCCCGCGCTCGTAGACCGTCAGCAGCGCGTCGCAGTGATCGCGGACATGGATCCAGTCGCGCACGTTCTGCCCGTCGCCGTACAGCGGCACCTGCTGGCCTTCCAGCAGGTTGCTGATGAACAGCGGGATCACCTTCTCCGGAAACTGGTACGGACCGTAGTTGTTCGAGCAGCGCGTGATCAGCGTCGGCAGCCCGTGCGTATGGTGATACGCCCGCACCAGCAGGTCGCCGCCGGCCTTCGAGGCGCTGTAGGGACTGTTCGGTGCCAGCGGCGTCGACTCGGTGAAGTAGCCCTCCGGGCCCAGCGACCCGTAGACCTCGTCGGTCGAGACCTGCAGGAAGCGCTCGACGCCGGCCGCGCGGGCCGCCTCCAGCAACGTGTGCGTCCCGCCGACGTTCGTCCGCACGAACTCGGCAGCGCCGTGGATCGAGCGGTCGACGTGGCTTTCGGCCGCGAAGTTGATGATGCCGTCGATGCCCCGCCCCACCGCCGCCTGCACCGCGGGCTGGTCGCAGATGTCCCCCCGGATGAACCTGAACCGCCCCGTCTGCTCGAGCCCGTCCAGGTTCGCGAGGTTGCCGGCATAGGTCAGCGCGTCGTAGCCGACGAGCTCCCAGTCGGGGCGGGTTTCCAGCACGCGGCGCGCGAAGTTGGCGCCGATGAACCCGGCCACGCCGGTCACGAGCAGCTTGGGCATGCGGTTGGTTTCCTTGGTCAAAGCCGGGGCGAAAGTGCTACGTCAGCGCGTCCGTGGTGACGGCTTCACGGGCCTTGTTCGCGCCCCCCTCGGCCACGAGGTTGGTGGCGCGCAGCAGCGACTCGAACGTCCCGGCGTCGGTCCACCAGCCGTCGAGCACGCTGTACTCGAGCGTACCCTGTTGGAGATAGAAGTTGTTCACGTCGGTGATCTCGAGCTCGCCGCGCTCCGACGGCTTGAGCGAGCGGATGAAGTCGAAGACCTGCGCATCGTACATGTAGATGCCGATCACGGCGTAGTTGCCCATCGGCTCCTTGGGCTTCTCGACGATCCGCGTGACCCGCCCGTCAACGACCTCCGCCACACCAAACCGCTCGGGGTCGTGGACCTCCTTCAAGTAGACCCGGGCGCCCCGCGGCTGGGAAAAGAACTGGGCGACGCCGTCGCGGATGTTGTTCTCGATGATGTTGTCGCCGAGCACGGTGACGATCTTGCCGCCCTCCGCGAAGTCCTCCGCGAGGCGCAGCGCGTCCGCGATGCCGCCCTCGCCCTCCTGGTAGGTGTAGTGGAGCTCCTTGAGCCCGAGCTCCTTGCCGTTGCCCAGCAGCTGCAGGAAATCGCCGGCGTTGTTGCCGCCGGTGACCAGCAGCACTTCCTGGATCCCCGCCTGCACCAGGCATTCCAGCGGGTAATACACCATCGGCTTGTCGTAGACCGGCAACAGGTGCTTGTTCGTGATCTTCGTCAGCGGCCGCAGCCGCGACCCCAGACCACCCGCCAATATCACCCCTTTCATCGCGCCGATCTCCTTAGGCTGTCCACCCAGCGTTCGCCTTGCATTCGTCACCGTCAGCGCAGCTTAACCCGAGCCCGCCGCGGAACCTACCCTGTGTCGTGCTCAACCCGCGGCCACCGGCTGGCGGGCCGCTTCCGCGGGCGGCGCCGTCTCCGCCGGCGCCTCGAAGCCGCCCCGCACCTCGGTCGCCTCCCACGCGCTCGGCGTCAGCGCGTTGAGCAGCCGTTGCCGCGAGATCAGCCAGGTCACCGGCATGCCCCACCGCCCGCCGCCCGTCAAAAACGTCGCCAGCATGATCTTCAGATCCAGCGAAAATGACATGTGCCGGACATAGAGCATGTCGAAGTAGATCCACTGGTGAAAGTCGCCGACCTGTCGGTCGTGGCGGCATACCTGCCACAGCCCCGTGATGCCCGGCTGCACCGACAGCCGCGCCCGCCGCCACGGCACGCAGATCTGGTTCTCGCGAAACGGCGATGGCCGCGGCCCGATGATGCTCATCTCACCGCGCAGCACGTTGAACAGCTGCGGCAACTCGTCGATGTTCGTCCCCCGCAGCACGCGGCCGACGGGCGTGATCCGCGGATCCCGATCCATCTTGAACTGCGGTCCGTCCACCTGGTTCTGCTGGTAGAGCTGCCGCTGCTGGGCGTGCGCGCTGGCGACCATCGTGCGGAACTTGCTGCACCGGAAGATGCGGCCGTCCTTGCCCTCGCGCTCGTGCGCGAAGAAAACCGGGCCGTCGGAGGTCAGCTTGATCAGCAGCGCCGTGGCGAACATGATCGGGCTCAGGATGACCAGCCCGACCAGCGCCACCACCACGTCGAAGACCCGCTTTGCGCGCAGCTGCCCGCGGCTGACCGGCGCCTCGCCGATTGCACTCCCGTTGCCATTGGTCATCGGCCCCTGGGTCGCCGGCGTGAACAGCTCCGACCGCCACTGCACCCCTACCGGCACATCCGAGTCGCGCACCGCCTCGGCGTCCGGCGCGACCACCGAGTTCACCAGCGTCGCCGCCGCCGGCACCCGTCCGTCGACCCCGACGACCGACCGCGACACGATCGCCGCCTCTCCCACCGTCACCCCCGCCGCCAGCACGACCGGGCCCACGATCACCGCGTGCGGGCGAATGTGCACGTTCCGGTGCAGCACCACCGTTCCGATCAGCCGGCTCGTCGCGGCCACGTCCACGCCGGGCTCGGCCCAGACCGTCGGCGCGATCCGCTCAAACCCCGGCAGCGCACCGTCCGTCGGCAGCGCCTGCAACAGGCGCTCGTTCAGCGCCAGCAGGCCCTCCGGGTGCTTCAGTTCCAGTGCCGGCCCGGATGAAACGATATCCCGGCTCGCGATCCCGCACGCCGCGAGCTGCGTCCGTAGGTGCGACAGGCAGAAGATGTCCGGGTTGGGCAGGTGCCGGGCCACCGCCACCGACAGCAACGTCCCGTACACCCCGAGCGCCTCGAGCTGCGTGACGCCGTCGTACAGCCGCTCGATCGCCTGCACGCGTTGCTCGTCGTCAAAAACCACCCGCTCCCGAGTCCCCTGCTGGCTCGACTTCATCTGGAGCACGTGCTTGACCAGGCGGCACGACGTGGTCGTTCTCAGCAGCCCGCGAAAATCAAAGCCCGCCACCGGGTAATGACTCGCGTCCAGGATCAGGAGCCAGTCCGCCAGCTCGTGCTGCGCCAAAAACTCGCCGAAGCCGGCCGGCGGCAAAATCCGGACCTGGTCCGAACATCGCCGGATCGCAGCCCGGTAAGCGTCGGTAATCGGGAAGTTCGGCACCACCGCCAACGCGTGGTGCGGGTCGGCCGCCGCGAGCTCCGCGCGCAGGTGCTCCAGCAACGTCGCGTCGCCCGCCGGCGCCAACAGCAGCGAGGCGGCCTCGTCGCCAGACTGCAGGTAGTCCGGCCGCCAATCAACCAGCAGTACGTTGGCCGACATCCCCTACTCGCCCCCGCGCGCCATCCCGTCTAAGACTTCTCGCTCTCCGTCAGCGCCCGCATCGGGGCCGCTTCGGAGCCGTTCTGATAGCCATACCCGTAACCATAGCCGTAGCCATATCCGTAGCGCTGATCCTGCCCCGACCCCACGAAAACCGTGCCCAGCAGTCGGCCGCCGGCCGCGCTCAGCACCGCCAGGCTCTCCATCAACGACTGCCGCCGGCAATGCCTTTCCCGAACCACGAAGATCGTGCCGTCCGCCACGCGTGAGAGGATCGCGGCATCAGCCGTCACCAGGAGCGGCGCACCGTCAAGCAGGATGATGTCGTACTGCTCACGCCACCGCTTGACCGCCGCTGCGAGCGCCCCGTTGGCGAGCGACTCCGCCTGCTCGATCGAGGCCGTCCCGCCCGTCGGCAGCACGAACAACTTCGGCACGCCGGTCGCCCGGATCGCAATCTGCTCGGCGTTCGAATCCTCGAGTACCTCGAACAGCCCCGGCGCGGGATCGATGCCGAAGCGGGCGGCCAGCGCCGGCCGGCGGATGTCAACATCCACCAGCAGGACGCGCTTCCCACACTGCGCCAGGCTGCGCCCCAGCAGCGTCGAGAACGTGCTCTTGCCCGAACCCGGCCCGGCACTGGCGATCTGCACGCACGCGCCGGTCTCCCGCGGCAAGCGGTTCAGCAGCGACGTGCGCACCATCCGGACCGACTCGGCCAGGATCGGACACAACTCCACCGCGAGCGACGACTGATCCCGCCGCAGCGGTAACCGGCCGAGAAACGCCCCGTTCATCGGCTCGGCCACGCCGCCGATGTCATCAACCGTCGGGCTGAACTTGATCCGCAGGAACGCTACCCCCAGGCTGAACGCCAGGCCGCCGAAGATCGCCGCCCCGATCATCTTGATTCGGCGGTCATTCGACGGCGCGCTCGGCTCCCGCACCCCGCGGATCACCACCGTGCCGGCCCACAGGTTGCGCTGGGCGAGCAACTCCTCGCGGCGCTTCTCCAGCCGCTCCCGAAGCTCCTTGTCCTTCTCGAGCTGGGATTCCATCTCGCGGTGCGTCTGTGCGCGGTCCGCGTTCAGCAGGAACTCCTGTTCCTGATCGTTGAAGAGCCCGCGCAACGCATCCGCCCGCAACTGGATCTGTTCGATGCGAACCCGAACCTGCGCCGCGGAAACACCGTAGGGATTGTCCTCCGACTCCTCCAGCGTCAGCGGGTTGGCCATCAGGCCGACGCCGTCCGCCAGCAACGCCTCGCGATCCGCCAGGCGCTGTTCAGCCATCGCGACCATCCGCTCGCGCTGCTTGTATTGCGGGTGCTTCGGCCCGAGCCGGCCGGCCGTCATTTCAAAGGCGTTCCGCGCCTGCTCGAGCTCCCGGTTGAGCTCCTGCCAGCGCCGATCGTTCTCGAACGCGACCGTGTCCGTCCCGGCGGCCTGTTCCCCGGACTGCTCACCACCGCCAAGGGTGCTCAGCAAGCGGTTCGACCAGGCAAGCTCCGTCTCGAGCGTCTGCAGCTCCGACTGCAGCCGGTCAAGCCGCAGCATCTGCTGGTCAACGAGCGCCTCCGGGGAACTCGTGTTCATCCGCCGGCGCAGCTCATTCAGGCCCGCCTCCAACGTCTCCAGCGATGCCGTGCGGCGCTCGAGCTGGGCTTCGATCTCCGCCACGATCTCGCGGTTCCGATCGCCCTGCTCCTCCATCGAAACCTGCTTGTAAACGTTCAGCACTTCCCGCACGATCAGCCCCGCCTCTCCGGGCTCCTCGGTCGAAAGGCTGACCTGGAGAAACTGATCGCCGCGCGGCACGCTTACTTCCAGCGCCGCGGCCAGCCGATCGTCGGCCGGGGCCGGCGGCTGCAGGCGGGCGAGCAGCGATCGCGACTCGCCCCGGTACCACGCCGTCTGCTGGACCGCCTGCTTGTCCAAAACCCGCCCCAGCACCGCCGGGCTGAGAATCACCTGCGACTGGCTGTGGCGGAAATTATCGTAGAACGGAACCGCCTCCTGGCCCTCCCAGATGTCCGGCAGCGTCGGCGACACCTGCACATGACCCACCGCCTGGTACTCCGGCGGAAACATCAGCCAGATCACCGGTGTCGCCGCCCCCGCGCCCAGCCCTTCCGGTTTCTCCGCCGGCCCCGCCTCCATCCCCCAAAGATCG
>CAZCKC010000145.1:0-8646 GCA_964499235.1 uncultured Planctomycetales bacterium
GAACGCGACCTGCGGCTGGGGGCCACAGGTCGCGTTTTTGGGGGTGGTGGTCTTGTTGGCCGCGGTCAGCCGATGTACTTGCCGCGGGGTGTGTAGTGGGTGTGCAGGAGCTTGTGGGAGAGCGCGCTGCACGGGCCTTCGGGGATGAACTCCTGGTAGAGCCGCAGGACGGCGGGGTTTTCGTGGCTCTTGCGAGCGCGGCCCTGCTCGCCGTAGTGGCTGTCTTCGGCGTAGATGGCCTCGGCGCGTTTAGCGCGGATTTCGGCGTTGGTCGGGATGGGCTGACCGCCGCCGCCGAGGCAGCCGCCGGGGCAGGCCATGAACTCGATGAAGTGGCACTCGCTGAACTTGCCGCCGGCCTTGATGTCGTCCATGACGCGGCGGGCGTTGGCGGCACCGTGGGCGACTCCGACCTTGAGGCGGGCACCGGCGGCCCACTTGAAGTCGGGGATCAGGGCCTTGATGAGATCGGGCGGTTCGGCGACCTCGTCGGGGATGGTGAGCTCGGCCATGCGGCATTCCTCGAAGCCGCGAACGGGGATGATGTCGGCGTGCGCGTAGAAGTTCTCAACGGGCTTGCCGGTGACGAGCTCGAGGACGGTACGGAGGGCGGCCTCCATGACGCCGCCGGTGGCGCCGAAGATGACGCCGGAGCCGCTGGCGGTGCCGAAGGGATCGTCGAATTCGCTTTCGGGCATTTCCTTCAGGTCGATGCCGGCCTCGATGATCATCTGGGCGCACTCGCGGGTGGTGAGGCCGAAGTCGACGTCGCGGTGGCCGCTGGCGGCCATCTCGGGTCGGTGGGCCTCGAACTTCTTCGCGGTGCAGGGCATGAGGGCGACGGAGACGATGTCCTTGGGATCGACGCCGGCCCGCTGGGCGTAGAAGGTCTTGATGAGGGCGCCGAACATCTGCTGCGGGCTCTTGGCGGTCGACATGTTGTCGAGGTATTCGGGATAGAAGTGCTCGATGAACTTGACCCAGCCGGGGCTGCAGGAGGTGAATTGCGGCAGCGGGTGGCTGGTATCCTGCTTCACGAGGTTCTGGTAGAGGCGGAGCAGGAGCTCGGTGCCTTCCTCGAGGATGGTGAGGTCGGCGGTGAAGTTGGTGTCGAAGACCTTGTCGATGCCGATGCGGCGCAGGGCGGTGTTGAGCTGCCAGGTGACGGCGGTGCCGGGCGGGAGGCCGAAGGATTCGCCAATGGCGGCCCGGGGGGCGGGAGCGGTTTGGAAGACGACGTGCTTGGTTGGGTCGTCAATGGCGGCCCAGACCTGGTCGCTGACGTTATTGGCCTGGAGGGCGCCGGTGGGGCAGCGGTTGATGCACTGGCCGCAGTTGATGCAGACGACGTCGCCGAGGGACTTGTCGAGGTAGGTGCCCATCTCGGTGTCTTTGCCGCGGCCGATGGCCTCGAGGGCGCCGACGCCCTGCATGTCGTGGCAGGTGCGAACGCAGCGGCGGCAGTTGACGCACTTGTCCATGTCGCGGACGACGGCGTAGCCGGAGCGGTCAATCTCGTGGACGGGCTCGAGGCGCTGGCCGAAGCGGTGGTAGTCGACGCCGACGTCGCGGGCGAGTTTCTGGAGCTCGCAGTTGCCGTTACGGGAGCAGGCGTAGCAATCGCCGCAGTGTTCGCTGAGGAGCAGGTCGACGATATCGCGGCGGGCCTGGCGGACCTTGCGGCTGTGGGTCTGGACCTTGATCGGGTCGGAGATGGGGTAGGCGCAGGCGGCCTGGAGGCGGGCCTGGCCTTCGACCTCGACGAGGCAGACGCGGCAGACACCGGCGATGCAGAGATCGTCGTGCTGGCAGAGGGTCGGGATCTCGACGCCGACCTGGCGGGCGGCCTGGAGGATGGTTTCGCCGAGGCGCGCGCGGACGGGCTTGCCGTCGATGGTGACGTTGACGGTGGCGCCGATGGCGTCGGGCGGGGCGTCGGAGGCGATGACGTGGGGCCGCTGGCTGCCGGGCGTCTGGGCGATGTCGTGGGCGGCTGCTTTTGATTTTTCGTGCATGATGGGAGTCCTTTGCGGCTCACACGCGGGCGGGGGTCCGCCCGAGGATTTCGTCTTCGAAGTGTTCGACGATGCTGAGGAAGGCGTTCGGGCTGGTCTGGCCGAGGCCGCACTTCGCGGAGAGCTGCATCGTTTCGCCGAGTCGCTTGAGTTCGTCGAGGTAGCGGATGGAGCATTCGCCGCGCTCGAGTTGGCGGACGCCTTCGAGGAGCTTGGTGTTGCCGACGCGGCACGGGGTGCACTGGCCGCACGACTCGTCCTCGAAGAACTCGAGGAAGTTTTCGGCGACGCGGAGCATGTCGCGGTGGGCGCCGAAGACGATGATCGAGCCGCCGGTGGCGACGCCCTCGTAGGCGATGGTGCTGTCGAAGAGCTGGGCGGGGACGCAGCGGCCGGAGGCGCCGCCGATCTGGACGGCCTTGGCATCGGTGCCGCCGACCTCCTTGAGGAGCTCGCGGATGGTGATGCCCATGGGGAATTCATAGACCCCGGGGCGGGCGACGTCACCGGAGATGCTGAAGAGCTTGAGGCCGGTGGATTTTTGGGTGCCGACGCCGCTGAACCACTCGGGGCCGCGGGCCATGATGGCGGCAGCCCAGGCGAAGGTCTCGACGTTGTTGACGACGGTCGGCTTGCCGTTGAGGCCGGTGTTGACGGGGAACGGCGGGCGGTTGCGGGGCTCGCCGCGCTGGCCTTCGAGGGATTCGATGAGGGCGGTTTCCTCGCCGCAGACGTAGGCGCCGCTGCCGAGCTGGACGCGGATATCGAAGTTGAAGCCGGGCCGGCCCTGGATGTCGTTGCCGAGCAGGCCGGCCTGGCGGCGCTTGGCGAGGCAGGCTTCGAGCGGCTTGACGAGGTAGGTGTACTCGCCGCGGAGGTAGACGATGCCTTCGGTGGAGCCGACGGCGTAGGCCGCGATGGTCATGCCTTCGAAGACGAGGTCGGGCCATTCGCTGAGGATGACGCGGTCCTTGAAGGTGCCGGGCTCACCCTCGTCGGCGTTGCAGAGGATGTACTTGTGGTCGGCCTGGGCGGCGGCCGCGAGGTTCCACTTGACGCCGCAGGGGAAGCCGGCGCCGCCGCGGCCGAGGAGGCGTGAATCGCGGATGGTGCTGGTGACGTCAGCGCGTTTCTGCTGGAGGGCCTGCTGGAGGCCGACGTTGGTTTCGACCTCGGCGAGGGTCATGCGATTACGGATCGAAGGCTGGATCATGACAGCACCTCCTTGCGTTCGCTGGCGATTTCGAGGGGCTCGGTGCCGAAGGAGCGCTCGCAGGCGGCGAGGATGTCCTGGACCTTCTGGGGCGTGACCTTCGTGAAGACCTGATCGTTGACGAGCAAGGCGGGACCCTGGTCGCACATGCCGATGCAGGCGGCCCATTCGAGGGTGAAGCGGCCGTCGGAGGTGGTCTGGCCGAACGGGACGCCGAGCTCGTTCTCGAGCTGCTGGGCGACGCCGTCGCGGCCGGCCATGTCGCAGCTGATGGTGCGGCAGAGGCGGATGACGAACTTGCCGTGGTACTTTTCGTTGAGGAAGGCGTAGAACGTGACCACGCTGTAGACGTCGATGGGGTGCAGGTCGAGCAGGTCGGCGACGGCCTGCATGGCGAAGTCGGAGATCTGGTGGTAGCGCTTCTGGACTTCCTGGAGGATGGGAATCAGCGCGCTGCGGTCGCGGCCATGTTTTTCGACCAGGGCCTGGAGTTCGCCGAGGAGTCGGTCTTGGTGCGTGAGGAGCATGTTCAGACCTCCTTGGCGGCGAGCAGGCGTTTGACGACCTGGACGAGTTCGTTGGGGTTGGCGGGTTTGGGGAGGAACTCGTCGACGGGGACCATCTCGTCGTCGCGGCCGTACTGCATGCCGGTGACCTTTTCGATACAGGACATCATGAGGATGGGCTTATCGAAGGCGTTGCGGCGGAGCTGTTGGGCGAGGGCGATGCCGTCGTCGGGTTCTTCCATCATGACGTCGAGGACGACGAGGTCGGGCTGGGTCGCGTTGACTTGCTCGAAGCCCTCGGTCTTGTTGCGGGCCGTGACGACCTCGTAGCCGGCTTGCCGGAGACAGAGCGAAGTGGTCTCGAGCAGGTCGAGATCATCGTCGACAACGAGCACACGAGACATCAGGTTCCTCCTTTGTCGTCAGTGGGAGACCGACGCGCCCGGTTCGACGCCCACGGCGCGAACGAGGCGTCACGACGGGGACGGCGTGGCCGAGGGTGGCCAGCGCCGCCGAATTCACAGCAAAGCGGGGTCGTCGAAACACGGGACGTGGTCGTAGCGAGTTGCGGCGGCCAAACTTTGAAACCGGCGTCCATGGCGTTGAATCCGCGAGCGGACGGGCGAAGTTCATTGTGACAAAAGTGACAACGTATCGATTGGTAACGAAGTCCGCCCTGTTTTCAATCGGACGTATAGTACCCTTTTTAAGAGGACAGTGGGCACGAATCCAGGATTGGCAGAAACATTCTGTGTCCGAATGCTTCAAATCGGTAGGGCTTCCACCCGTTCGGACTATTAGCTGATCACTTGATTGATGTGTCAATCGCGCTGTTTGCGGCGTGATTCAGGAATTGCGGTGCGGGCTTTGGTCACCAGAGGCCGGTGCCCGCGGGGCCTTTGAAGGGGCCGACGATGCGGGGGGTGATCCAGCCGCCGTAGAAGCCGCCGGCCTGGGCGTCGACCTGGTCGTCGCCGACGAAGCAGGCGTCCATGAGGTGGGGGTAGAAGGCGACGTGGTCGCGGAGCGCGGCGAAGGCGGGGACGGGTTCGGGGTAGGCCCAAGCGGCGTTGGTGGCGGCCTGGTCGCCGACGACGACGTTGAAGTAGTGGGCGGCGCCCTTCCACTCGCAGAGGGAGGTGCGGCGAGCGGGCTGGAGCACGCCGGGCTGGATATCGGCGGGCGGGAGGTAGTAGGTGGGCGGATGGCTGGTTTCGAGGACGCGCTGGGCGTTGGTGGTGTCGGCGATGGTGACGCCGTTGAAGATGACGCGCAGCCGATCGGCGACGGGCTCGAGGCGTGGTGGTCGGGGGTAGTCCCAGACGGACTCCTGGTTGGGGCCGGGCGTGGTGCGTTCGGGCGGTTGCACGGGGGTACTCCTTCAGCATGACACCGGGGCTGGCGCGTTGGCGCAATCGGGCGGCGATCGCGATCAGAGCGCGGGTCGCGCCTGCGCTGCGTGCGTGATATTAGAGCAGCGCGTCGCGCCGCCGCGCGGCCTAGGCGCGTGCGTGCGGGGGCAGACGTTCCGCTAACGGTATGTGCTTAGGAAACATTCTGACGCGTTAAAAAAATGGCCAGATTGCGCTACGGCCAAGCCCTACTGTGCCTAGTGGCAAACGTGTACAGCGGCACCGCCAAGTGCGGCTTATGCTTTCTGACGTTGTCGGTCTCTTGGGGAAACGGGAAGGTGCCCCTGGGTGCCCGCCGACTGCCGGGACGATTCGCATCTCATTGGCTACCACGGGGAGAGTACCATGATGCAGCAACACGCCTACCGATTCATTCTAGGGTTCTTTCTCCTGGGGATTTGGGGTGCGGGAACCGCGGCAGCGCTGACGGCGGCGGAGGCGCTGGAGATCCTCGGGCGCGAGGTGTTGCAGCCAAGCGCCAGCGACGCGGAGGTGACGGCGTACCTAAGCCCGGCGCCGCTGGTGGGCGGCGTGGTCGAACCGCGGCTGGGCGAGGCGCCGATGGTCGACGTGGCCGGGATTACCGGGAACGCGCAGTGGTTTGCCCTGGTGGACCTGGATCCGTGCGCGCTGTGGGAACACGACGCGCTGTACGTATTCATTGACGACGTCACGGGCGTCGTGGAGACGTTTCCGGCCACGGATTGGCCGCTGATCGACGGCGTGGCGTTTGGGCAGGACGAGACGCCGGGGGCGCGGGTGCTTGGCATCTTCACGATCATCCCGCGGCCGGAGCCGGCGGAATCGGCGGCGGCGGACGCACCGGCGGCGGACTACGGTGATGCGCCGGACGACCTGCCGGCATACGCGGTGGGCGTCACGGGGCGGTTTCCGACGCGGTTCGCGACGACGAACGCGGTTGGCGGGCGGCCCGGTGGACACGTGCTGAACGTGACGGCGGATCGGCTGGGGGTGCTGAACTCGGCGGAGATTGACGTGCTGGACCCGAACGATCCGGACGGTGCGACAAACCTGAAGGATGCGGATCGGGACGAGCGGATGTTCGTGGCGCTGGACCAGAATACGACGCCGCCGCGGGCGCGGCTGATCTTTGACGTGACGCTGGGCGCGGACGGATTCGACGGCACGCGTTACCTGAACGTGCTGATCGACTTTGATCGGGATGGGCGCTGGCGCGGCAACGCGGCGGGCGTGGAGTGGGCAGTTGTTAACGCGGCAGTCACCGGGCCGGTGAACACGACGGTGACGCGGGTCAGTCCGGCGTTTGACTGGAGCAAGCCGGGGCAGCTGCCGACGCTGGTGTGGAGCCGGGTGGCGCTGACGCGGACGGCGGTTGATCCAGGAGCGTTCGGCGCAGATGGCTGGGATGGCAGCGGGGCGTTCGACTACGGCGAGATCGAGGATGCAAAGATCTACCTGCGGTCGTGTCCGGGGCTGGGGTGCCCCCCTGCTCCGCCGCCGCCGGGTGATCCGGGTGACGACGACGAGGGTGACGGCGACGATGAGACGCCGCCGCCGGGGCCTGAGGTTTTGTGGAACGACGTCCCGATCAAGTACAAGGCGCTGGTGATCCAGGGGATCGACAATCCGGACGAGTCGAATGCGGCGCAGGCGGCGGCCACGATGACGACGATTCTGGGTGACCAGGGCTACAGCGTGAGCAAGGTGAAGCCGGCGGACGCGAGCTTTGACAACCTCCGGCAGAAGATTCTCGACCTGGTGGCGGGGGTAACGTGCCAAGACCGGATCCTGATCTACTTCGTGGCGCACGGGGAGAAACTGAAGCCTGGTAAGGAGGAGACGGACAACGGCAGGATGCAGTTGCAGGCAGGCAAGGGCGACGACAGCGTGCTGACGGGCAACGAGTTGAAGCTGTTGCTGGACCTGATCCCGTCGTGCGCCACGGAGGACTGCGACTTTCCGAATGCCTCATGCGGGGTGACGGTGATCATCGAGTCGTGCTACTCGGGGCGGTTTCAGGGGGCGCTGGGTGGCGAGGGCCAGACGATCGTCACGACGTCGTCGGCTTCGGAACCGTCGTACTTCGGGGCGGACGGCTCGGGCGGCGAGTTTTCAGATCGGTTTTCGGAGTGCGCCCGGGACGCGAGCGTCGACCAGGGCGCGAATGGCGGCAACGAGGATGGCGGCGTCGATCCGAAGGAAGCGTCGAACTGGGCGGCCGGGCGGCTCGAGCTGCCAAAAGGCAAGACGCAGACGCCGATGGTCAGTGGCGGGTCGTGCGAGTGCCGATGTCCGACACCGATCGAGGATTGCGTCCTGGCGCCGCTGCCGCTGTTCTTTTTCGAGCCGGCGGATTACGGGTTTTTCGGGCAGCCGCTGGGCAACACGTTCCCGGAGGGCATCGAGCCGCTGCCGGAGATCGAAACGTACGACTCGGGGGATCTCGAGGGCGAGCCGAACGAGTGGCTGTGGGCGGTACAGTTCGACTGGTTCGGGGAGCCGCGAGGTTTCGTCGGGCAGGTGCTGCTGTTTGAACACGGGCCGGCGATCCGGGTGCCGATCGTGACGACGACGGCGCCGCCGGACGTGGTGCCGCCACCGCTGACGCTGACGGTGTTCGTGTTGGAAGACTTCTATGAACTGCGCGACGGGCAGGGCGCGATGCTGGCGTTCGGCCAGTGGAGCCAGTATCCGCAGGACCTGCCACCGAGCCAGTTCCAGAACACGGGAGCGGTGCGACAGATGCGGCCGCTGGGGCGGTGCGCCGAGGTGCCGCAGGACCGGGACTTCGACTTTGATGTCGACCTGAGCGATTTTCAGCGGTTGCAGGCGTGTGCGAGCAGCGGGCCGTTCGATCTGGCCAGCTGCACCTGTCTGGACTCGACGGCGGATGAGAGCGTGACGGATGAGCTGGATCCGTTTGAGGGCTGCATGGCGGGGCCGGGGGCAGCGCCGGCGTGCGGCGGGGTTTTCTCGGCGCTGGGCGTGACGGGCTTTTGAGGACTGACGGGTCCATGGGAGGTGATGCCGGGCGGGACGCCCGACCGACCCTGCGAAGTTGAGCCCAGCCTGGGACGTCGGGGCGACAACTGGTTTATCTTGAGACGCGCGATCCACCGGTGTTTGATTTTGGGGGCGTCGGGTAAGGGGTACGTGGAGCCCCAGCCGCGTGAGGGGAGCGGGATTCCGGCGGAGTTCGTCGGGGTCCCGTGTTTCATTTGGGTGGTGGTGGGTTGTCAGTTGGCGGGGGCAGGGGTGACCTGGAGCGAGAGGATGGCTTTGCGGCCGATTTGGAAGTGGTCGAGGACGATGGGGACGGGGCCGGTTTCGTCGATGGTGACGGTGGCGGTGTAGCGGCGGGGCATCCAGCGGCGGCGCCACTCGTCGATGACGCGCTCGCCGTCGACGGCGAGGCGGACGCCTTCGTCGCACACGACCTCAAACTGCCAGCGCCCGGCCGGGATCGGTACCGAAGCACTCGCACGGAGGGCGACGCGGTGGCTTGGGGAGCGTGGGCG
>CAZCKC010000146.1:0-8519 GCA_964499235.1 uncultured Planctomycetales bacterium
CAGGATCGCTCAGGGGAGCGACGGCACCCGGTCGGCACCGCCGGCTGCGGGGCTGCAATCCAGCGGCAACTTCCCCGACAATCGAGAGGTGCATGCGCGCATGGTCACCGCCGACAACGTAAAGCAGTACGAGCAAGAAGGTTACACCATCGTCCCGGAGCTCGTCCCCCTCGACGTGATGGACGATATCCGCGCCGGCGTCGACACGTTCATCGCCAGCCAGGTCGCGGCCGGCCGACGGCCCGAGCACCTCGACAAGCCGCACGTCTGGAACTACCACATCCGGCAGATGTGCGAACACCCGGCGATCCTCGATGCGGTCGAGCAGTTCATCGGGCCCAACATCGTCCTCTTCAGCACCCACCTGATCGCCAAGGCCAAGGGCGACGGGCTCGCGGTCCCCTGGCACCAGGACGGCAACTACTGGCCGCTGGAGCCGATGAACGTCATCACGCTCTGGCTCGCGGTCGACGAGTCGACCGAAGAAAACGGCTGCATGAAGGTGATCCCCGGCACCAACGAGCGCGGCCCGGTCGAGCACGTGCAGGATGAGCACCCGGAGACGAAGGTGCTGCACGAGGGGCTGCCGCCGAGCGAGATCGACGAATCAAAGGCCGTCAACTGCGTGCTGCCGGTCGGCGGGGCGTCGTTCCACGCGCCGTTCACGTTCCACGGCTCGCTGCCGAACACGTCGCAGAAGCGCCGCTGCGGCTTCACGATGCGCTTCATGCCGGCCGAGACGAAGATGCTCCGCACGGGCAAGTTCGCCAAGTGGTTCGGCGAGCACCCGCTCTTCCTGCTGCGCGGCGCAGACAAGCAGAGCAACAACATCTACGCCAACTGCTAGCGACGGGTGACCCAAAAGGGGGCGCCCCAGAAAGGGTGATCCCACCTTGGGTGCCCCAAGTTTTAGCCGGGAGGACTGACAGGCCGTCTGTGATCCGGGCTCAAGCGGGGTTGCGCCGCGCGCCACGGCAGCCCCCCGCCCGCGACGCCTCACCGGTCATCCGCTTATACTGCCCCGGGTTTTCGGATCCGCTCGGACAACGAAGGCGCGCGCATGATCATCACCATCGACGGCCCCGCCGGCTCCGGCAAAACCACGGCGGCCCGCCGGCTGGCCGCCCGGCTGGGCATTCCCTACCTTGATACCGGTGCGATGTACCGGGTCGTCACGCTGGCCGCCCTGCGCGCCGGCACCGATCTCGAAGACGACGCGGCGTTGGGGGAGTTGGTCACCCGCATCGACTTCCAGCTCGACCCCCGTCCCGAGGGCGTCCACGTCACGCTCGACGGCGCCGACGTCACCGAGGAGATCCGCACGATGCGGGTCAACGACCACACGCCCTACGTCGCCGCCTCGCCCAGCGTCCGGGCGGCCCTGATCGAAAAGCAGCGGGCCGTCGGCGCGCGGGTCGGCACGCTCGTCACCGAAGGCCGCGACCAGGGCACGGCTGCCTTCCCGCACGCCGACATCAAGTTCTTCCTGCGCGCCGAACTCGACACCCGGGCCGAGCGCCGCCTCCGCGAGCTGCAACAGAAGCGCCGCGAAGCCGTCTCGCTCGACGCCGTCCGCGCCAACCTCTCGCAACGCGACCGCACCGACGCCGAACGCCCCGTCGCCCCGCTGATCAAGCCGCCCGACGCGCTCGAGATCGACACCACCCGCCTCTCGATCGACGGCGTCGTGACGGCCATGCTCGAACACCTCCAGCGCGCCGGGCTGTGGCGGGAGCCGCGCTCGTGAGCCGGATGCGGCCGCACTACCGCGTCAGCCGCGGCATCTGCCGGCTCTGCTTCGCACTGCTGTTCCGCGGCCGCGTGTTCAACCCGGAGCGGGTGCCGGTGGACGGCGGCGTGCTGCTCGTCTCAAACCACCAGAGCTTCCTCGACCCGATGGTCGCGACGCTGGCGCTGCCGCGCGAGTGCCATTTCATGGCCCGCGACACGCTCTTCGAGAGGCCGGCGTTCAAGCGCCTGATCGAGTCCTTTAACGCGTTTCCGATCAAGCGCGGCACCGCCGACCTGCGCGGGATCAAGGAAGCGTTGCGGCGGCTCAAGAACGGTGGGCTGGTGACCGCGTTCCCCGAGGGCACCCGCACCCTCGACGGCACAATCGGACCAATGCTCCCCGGCTCGATCATCCTCGCCCGCAAGGCCAAGGTCCCGATCGTCCCGACCGTCATCCTGGGGGCATACAAGGCTTGGCCACGCCATGCGAAGCTGCCGCGGATCGCCCCGATCCTGGTGGCCTACGGCGCGCCACTCACGGTCGATCAGATCGCCGCCCGCGACGATGAGACGGTCATCGATGTCGTTCGCGGGCGCATGCTCGAATTGCAGCAGCACTACCAGCACCACCCACTGCTCACCGGCGCCTGATCCCGCTCCTCAGCCCTGCGGCCGATAGCGCCCCCAGCACCCCGGCTCCTCTTCCACCTCCACCAGCGCGAGCGCGACCGGCGCGACGGCCGAGTCCGCCAGCTGCTCGGCGATGTGAACCGCGACCCACTCGGCCGACGGGTTCCGCTCGGCGAAGGCCGGCAGCGCGTTGAGGTTCGTGTGGTGCAGCGTCGCCAGCACCGCATCCAGCCGCGGCTTGACGACGGTGAAGTCGACGAGCACCCCCATCGCGTCGAGCCCCGGCCCCCGGTAAACCACGCGCACGTTCCAGTCATGCCCGTGCAGCGGCTCGAGCCCGCCGTCCGGCAGCCGCAACTGGTGCGCGGCCGAAAACCGTCCCTCGATCATGACCTCGAACATGGCGTCTCCTCCGTCGACGTCCGGCGGCAGCGCGGACCGGGGCTTTCGCCCTTAAGTGCCTGAGCCCGCGAGAGCTACGGGCTTGCCGGCCATTCAATCGGCCGGCGCCCCGCTGCCGATAGTACCCACGGGCGGTCCGGGAGGCACCGCCGAACGCACGCGCGGGAGAACCGGATGCCCAGCCAGTTTCGTGTCTCGCCGACCACCCCGCGGCACGGCGCCTGGCCCGCCGCCGCAGTCGCACTCACCGCGATGAGCACGCTCGTCGCCGGCTGCAGCCCCTACCGCGATCCCGGCTTCAATCCCTACGCCACGCAGACGCCGCACGGCCGCTCGGTGCTCGAGACCGCGGAGGACGCCGTCGCGATTCCCGAGAATGCCCTCGACAACTTCGACCGGCGGTTCGAGAATGTGATGTACTGACCCGGCCGGGCAGCCAGGCGGCACCACACGATCGGACGCTCCATGCTGATTCTGTTCACGAGCGACCTCCACGGGTCGACAACGCTCTATGGTCAGCTCGGAGATCTCATCGCCGCCGAACGCCCCGACGTGGTCCTGCTGGGCGGCGACCTGCTGGGCGACGGTCCCGAGCCCGCCCCGATTGCCGGGCAGCTCATTGAGCTCCAGGACGGGCTGATCCCGCGGATCAAGTCCTGGCAGGCCCGGCGCCCGGGCCTTCAGGTCGGCTGCCTGCCCGGCAACCACGACTGGGTCGTGACCGCAACCGCGCTCACGCACTTCGAGGTCGACGGGACGCTCCGCGTGCTCGACCTGCAGAAGCCCTGGGAACTGGACGGCGTCCGCATCGTCGGCTTTCCGTTCACGCCCTGGACACCGCATTTCGCGAAGGATTTCGAGCGCCTCGACCAGAACGGCGACCCCACGCCGGCCGAGGGCGGCGTGATCTCGGTCCGGGCCGACCAGCCGCCCCAGTCAGTCACCGCCCAACAGCACTTCGCCAAGCACCCTTCCATCGAAGACCTTCTCGGCCGCGCGGGTCCCGTCGACACCCCCTGGATCTTCGTCTGTCACGCGCCGCCCCATGCGACGCTGCTCGACCGCCACGCGAAGGTACCCCAGCCGATCGGCTCCCGGGCCGTCCGCCGCTTCATCGAGCAGCGCCAGCCAACCGTCGCCCTCCACGGCCACATCCACGACAGCCCCGAAGTCACCGGCCACTTTTACGACCAGCTTGGTGCGACGCTGTGCATCAACCCCGGCCAGCGGATCGACGGGCCGCTCGCGGCGGTCCTCTTCGATCCGGCCGCCCCCGCGAAGACCCTCCGCCACACGATCCTGCAACCGTCGCCGCGGGAATAAGCCCCATGCCGTCGGTACGCAACGTGATCCTGATCGGTTACCGTGCCTGTGGGAAGACGACCGTCGGCGCCGCGCTCGCTGAACGCCTTGGATGGACGTTCGTGGACACCGATCAAATCATCCAAGCCCGCACCAAGCGCTCGATCCGCGCGATCTTCACTCACGACGGTGAAGCCGCGTTCCGCGATCACGAGGCTGCGGCCGTGACAGCGGTCACCACTGGGCGCAACCAAGTCATCAGCGTCGGCGGCGGCGCGATCCTGCGGCTCGAGAACCGCGAACGACTCCGCGCGGCCGGCTACTGCTGCTGGCTGACCGCGCCGCCCGAAGTGCTCTACGAACGGATCGCCGCCGACCAGCAATCGGCCGCCAACCGCCCCCCGCTCACGCCGGCTGGCGGCACGCTCGCGGAGGTCGAGCGCGTGCTGACCGAGCGCGCTGCGCTCTACGCCGCGACTTCGCACAGCGAGATTGACGTGAGCCCGCTGACCGTTGATCAGGTCGTGGCAGCAATCCTCGCGCGTCTCGCCGATCACGAGGCGTCACCATCCTCATGACCGGCCTCCAGCACGTCATCATCGCCGCTTTTTTCTGGCTCCTGGGGATGAGCATCGGCAGCTTCCTGAACGTCGTGCTTTACCGCCTGCCGCGCGGACTGTCGGTCAACAAGCCCCGCCGCTCGTTCTGCCCGCGGTGCAGCACCGAGCTGCACTGGCGCGACAACATCCCGGTGCTGAGCTGGCTGCGCCTCGGCGGCAAGTGCCGTGCCTGCCGGGCGCCGATTTCGGTCCAGTACCCGCTGGTCGAAGCCCTCACCGGACTGCTCTTTACACTGACCTATTTCCTCCTGTTCGTGGGCGGCGCCCGCGCGGGACTGCTGGCACCCAGCCTGCCGACCGACGCCCCCTACCTGCTCGCGTGGCTCGTGCTCGTCAGCGTGATGCTCGTATCCTCCGTCTTCGACCTTACCACCTTCATGATCGACACCCGCGTCACCAACGTGGCCGTCATCGCCGGCGTCGCGCTCAACACGCTCTGGCCGCGCGAAACACTCACCGGACCGGTCGCGGCCGACAGCCTCGGCTTCGCCGCGCTCGTCGCCGCCGCCGTCGCGGTCGCCCTGCTCGCCTGGTCGGTCACGCGCGAGCCTCCCGAACCCGAGCCTGCCCCCGAAGACACGCCGCCCACGCCGTCGCCCGCCAACCGACCTGTCGGCGTCCTCGCGACGATCGCCATGCTCGTGCTGACGCTTTGGCTGCTGATGACCACCGCGCTCGTTCCCCACGTCCGCGACTGGGTCGAGGTGCTGCCCGTGCCGGCCGCCTTCCTCGCCATCTTCGCCGCCATCATCCTCGTCGGCGGCCAGCAACGCCCGGCCGACGATGAGCTCGCCGCCGCCCTGGCCGAAGAAGAACCCCTCGCCCGCGGCGTCGCCCTCCGCGAGCTGCTGTGGCTCCTCCCGATCATCGTCGCCGGCACCGCCGCCTACCTCCTCGCCGCCTCCACCCCGCTCGGGACGCAGTGGGCGGCGCTCGCCGCCTGGTCGCCCGGCTTCGGCCTCAGCCCCGAGAGCCCTCGCACGTTCCACCCGATCGCCGGGTTGGTCTTCGCACTGCACGGCTGGATCATCGCCGCGGCGGCCGGCTGGGTATTGCGGATCTTCTTCACCCTCGTCTTCGGGCGCGAAGCGTTCGGCGTCGGTGACATCTACATCCTGGCCGCCGCCGGCGCCACCGCCGGCTGGGACATCGCCCTGCTCGGGTTGATGTTCTCCGTCGGGCTCGCCCTGGTCGGTTGGATTATCGGCCTCACACTGAAGCACTCGATCATGATCCCGTTTGGCCCCTGGCTCGCGCTCGGCTTCCTGGTCGCGCTGTGGATGAACCAGCCAGCCAGCGAGGTCATCGGCTCGTACGCCGACAGCATCCGCCTCACCGCCGCCACCCAGCCCCAACTCCTCGCCGTCGCCGGCGGGTTGATGCTCGTCGGCTGTGCGGCCGCTATATTGTTGGCCAAGGGCGTCCGGCGGATGGTCGAGCCGGATTCGGATTGACGCCCCACGAGAACCCGCCCCGCAGCAACGGATGGCTGCCATGTCCCGGGACCCCCAACCGATCGCGGTCTTTGATTCCGGCGTCGGCGGCCTGTCCGTCGTGCACCACCTCCGCCAGGTGCTGCCCGCCAGCGACATCGTCTACTTCGGCGACACGGCGCGCGTGCCCTACGGCACGAAGTCCGCACCGACGGTCACCCGCTTTTCGCTCGAGATCGCCGCGTTCCTGAACCAGTTCGACCCCGCCCTGCTCGTCGTCGCCTGCAACACCGCCAGCGCCCTCGCGCTGCCGAACCTCGTGACGCAGGTCCCCATCCCCACGATCGGCGTCGTCGAGCCCGGCGTCGAGGCCGCCCTCGCCACCGCCCCGCAGGGCCCGATCGCCATCCTCGCCACCGAGGCCACCATCCACAGCGCGGCCTACCAGCAGGCAATCCAGCACCGTGCCCCCGGGATCCCCGTCGTCGCCCGCCCCTGCCCGCTCTTCGTCCCCCTGGCGGAAGAAGGCCGCCCCCCCATCGACCCCGTCGTCCAGGCCGTCGTGCGGGATTACCTCGCGGACCTTGCGTCGCACGGCGTCCGGGCGGCAATCCTCGGCTGCACCCACTACCCGCTGCTGCGGGACGCGATCGCGGCCGAGCTCGGCCCCGCCGTCAGCGTCGTCGACAGCGGCGCCGCGACCGCCGCCGTGATCCACCGCCTGCTTGGCCAGCGTGACAGCTTGCCGCCGCCGCACCGGACCGGTAGCCTGCGCTGCTTCGTGAGCGACAATCCGGAGCGGTTTCGGCGGGTCGGCTCACGCTTCCTGGGGCACGAACTCGACAGAGTTGAGTATGTGGCGCCTGAAGACTACATCGCGACGCCCGTCGCCAGCGACCGCTCCCCTCGCCTATAGCCGCGGGAGCCTGCTGCTCATCGGCCTCCTCGTCGGCATGCTGAGCGGCTGCCGGTCCACCGACCCCAACGAGTCGATGATCCTTGCCGTCGAGGGTTCAAATCCCGACCTCCGCCGTAAGGCCGTCGTGACCGTCGCCGAAAGTGGCGCCCGCAATGAACCGCTCGCCATCGAAGGCTTCGTGGCGATCGCTCGCGTCGAGGCCGACCCGCGTGTCCGCTGCGCCGCGATCCGCGCCCTGCGCGAAGTCGAGGATCCCGCCGTCGTCGACACGCTCGTCCGCATCGTCGACTACGACCGCCGGGCCCGTCCCGAGGTCCGCCGCCCGACCATCGACGTCCGCCGCGAAGCGACCGCCGCCGTCGTCCACTGGCTCGACAAGCCCAAGCTCGCCGGCGAGCGCCGCCAGGTCGTCCGCGACGCACTGCTGGTCGCGCTCCGCGATAACACCTACCAGGTCCGGGCCGAAGCTGCTCGCGGGCTCGCCAACTTCCCGCACGATCGCACCGTGGTCGAGTCGCTCATCCGCGCGCTCGACGACGACAAGTTCACCGTCGTCTACGCCGCCGACCAGAGCCTCGAAACCGTGACCGGCGTCACGCAGCCCGCCTCGCAGCGCGTCTGGCGGGAGTGGTACCAGGAGCACCGCAGCGACCCCTTCGCTGCCCGCGCCGCGCAGGAAGCCGACGAACCCGGCCGAGCCTGGTACGATCTGCGCCAGATGTTCGATTGAGCCCGCCCCGCGTCGCCAAGCGCACGCCGCCGGACGGGCGCCGCCAATCCGTGTGGGGCGTCCACCCATGAAAGCCCTTACCGTCAGCCCCCAGCAGCCCGGCCTGGTCACGCTCCAGACCGACTACCCCGAGCCCGAGCCCCGCCCCGACGAGGTGCTGATCGCCCCACGCCTGGCCGGCATCTGCGCCACCGACCTCGAGCTCGCCCGCGGCTACATGGGCTTTGCCGGCGTCATCGGCCACGAATTCGTCGGCACCGTCGTCGCCGGACCGGCCGAGCTCCAGGGCAGCCGCGTCGTCGGCGAGATCAACTGCCCCTGCAACGCCTGCGACCTCTGCCGCCGCCGGATGGGCAACCACTGCCCTCACCGCAGCGTGCTCGGCATCCAGAACCGCGACGGCGTCTTCGCCGAGCGCTTCGCGCTGCCCGCCGCCAACTGCTACCGCGTCCCCGATGAAATTACCGACCCGCAGGCCGTCTTCGTCGAGCCGTTGGCCGCCGCCCTCCAGATCACCCGCCACTGCGTCATCGACCCCATGATGAAGGTCACGGTGCTCGGCAGCGGCCGCCTCGGTTTGCTCATTGCCCAGGTCATGCAGGCCTACCACGCCAACCTGACACTCATCGGCCGCAACCCGCACTCGCTCGCGCTCGCCCGCGACCTGAAGCTACCGACCGTCCACCGCGACGAGGTCGAGCCCGCCCAGGACCAGGACGTCGTCATCGAGGCCACCGGCAACGCCGACGGGC
>CAZCKC010000147.1:0-8422 GCA_964499235.1 uncultured Planctomycetales bacterium
GGCCGCAGCGCCGGTCCCCGGCAGCGTCGGCGGCGCCGGGGCGGCGGCGTCGGCGGTCACGGCCCAGAGGTTGACGTTCTCGAGCGCCCGCAGGACGGGCAGGTCGTCGGCCCAGATGCTCCAGAGGCCGGCGATCAGTGCCAGGGTGGTGAAACCCTTGAGCAGGTTGAGCACCTGTGAGCTGACGATCGACAAATCGAGTGGTGACTCGTCGGGCGTCTTGGTGTCGACCTCCTGGCCTTGGGCGGCCTTGGCGATTTGCTCGCGGAGCGCGACCCGGCGCTGGCGGTCCTGCTCGAGCGTCAGCTTGCGGTTGGAAACCAGGATCCACCGCAGCGCCAGGGCGTTCAGCAAGGTGACCAGCAGCAGCCATCCCAGCGTCGACCGCACGCCGGTCAGCAGCTGTGTCGCCGAGTAGTGGTAGCCGGTGATGGACAGGAGCGCGAGGGCGATCGGGGTGCCCAGCAAGAGGAGGTACCACACGCGATAGGTTCGCGCGAACCACGAGTCGGGCTTGGCAACCTTCGTGTCATGCACCGCGCCCCCATCGCGAAACAGTCGCCAGACAAACAGCGCGATCAGGATTTGGAGGGCGATGAAGGTAAACCGCCCGAGCGAGTTGATCCAGTCCGGCTCCCGCGTCCAGTTCATCGTGTGGTGCAGGACGCCGACCGCCAGCCCGGTTGGCACCAGCCAGCTCAGCTCGCGCGTCAGCTTCCGCAGCCGCTTCGGCGGCCAATCGAAATGCGCCTCGGCCAGCCCCTTCGGCCGACAGAGCTCGAAGAACAGCAGGGCGATGAACAGTCCGCCGCTGATAGTGAATGACGCCTCGCCCAACGCCTGCGTGAAGACGGCGTCGCCGGGTGCGTGCGTAAAAACGCGGCCCAGGAGCCAGAACACGACCGGCCACGCCAGCGCCAGCACGAGCGCACAGAACGTGGCGATGACCGTCGGCCCGAACACAGCGCACGTGGGCCGGGAGGCGATGTCGCCCGCCGCGCGGAGACGCTGCTTGATTCGGCCGCGCAAGCCAAATATGAGCCCCAGCAATGCCAGCCCACCCACCACGTTGAGGGGGCGGCGTTGCGCGTGGACGACGAACGCCTGACCGGCTTGCTGCCAGTGCTCCGGTCGCGTGAGCCACGCCAGCGCAGTGCCGGCGTCCCGCAGCGTTTGGAGGCCCGGCCAGGGAGCGCTGCGAATCCACAGCACGCGCTGGTCGACGAAGTCGGAGAACGCCTGCATCGTCTCGACCAGCCGCCGCTCGACCGCGACGAGGTCCGACAGGTCGGCCTGGTAGTCGTTGTACTCCTCGATCAGCCGATCCAGGTAACGCTGGCGGGCGGCGACCATCGGGCGTAGTGCCGCGGCAAGGTTATTCCGCTCTTCCGCGGTGAGGTCGGCGTCGGCCGTGTCCAGCAGGCTGGCGATCACCGTGTCCGGCGCCAGATCGCTCAGGTCGTTACGGTCCTCGCGAAGCTGGTTGACGCGTAGGAACGTCTGGCCGCGTTCGCGCTCGCGGTCGGCGAGGTCGAGCTCGAGACGGTTGAGGCTCTGGAACTGCTCGCGCTGCTCACGCAGGGCTTGGCCGACCTCGTCGGTGAGCCCGACGTACTCGACCTGGTTGCGGATCACGCTGCGGGTGTCGTTCAGCGTCTGGAGCGTCTGGCTGATCTCTTCAGTATTGCCCGCCAGGTCTGCGATCTTGACGCTCAGCGCGCGGCGCTCCTCGGCGAGGTTGAGATTCTGCTGGGCGAACGCCTGCACCCGCGCGGGCGCGTCGGCGAGGGCTTCGAGCCGCTGCCGTGCGTCGCGCACCTGCGCGGCGACATCGTTCGCCCGCCGCCGCTCGACGATCCGCTGGAAGGCCGCCAACTGGTCGTTGAGCCGCTTGGCCGCCCGGGCGGCGCGGTCGCGCCGCAGCGTCAACAGCTCGGTGCGCGCGTCGTAGCTGAGCAGCTCCTCGGTCAGGGCGTTCGACTCGGCCTGGAGCTGCTCGAGCTGCGCTTGGCGGAGCAATGTCAACGCCGCCCGCTGCTGCGCGGTGAGCGATTCGTCGGCGGGCAGCGGGCTGTCGCGCAGCGCCTGGAGACGCTGCTGCGTCGCCTGCTGCTCCTTGGGGATCTCGATCCGCCGGTTGGCCCGCCGGCGCTGCTCGTCCTCGAACTGGGCCAGGCGCTCGGCCGCCGCCCGCTGCTCGGTCGTCAGCTGCGCCAGGCGTTGCTCGAGGGCTGCCAACTCGGCGCCCGTGTCCGGCTCTTCGGGCGGGGGCGGCTCTTTCTCCAGCTCGGCCTTCAGTTCCGCCACCCGTTGGGGCGCCTGCTCGCGTTCCGCGATGAACTGCCGCGCGCGCTCGCGGGCCTCGGCCGCGGCCGTCGCCGCCACCAACGCTTTCTGATAGGTCTCGCTCAGCGCCGCTAGCGTCTCGGCTGGCAGGTCGCCGCCGTTGGCCAGGTTGTCCAGCGCCTGCTGCACGGTGCCCGGTTGGACCGCTGCCGGCGTCGCGTCATCCGCGGGCTCATCCTGGGCGTGGACGCCCGGCAGCGTGAACGGAAATCCGAGGCCGCAGCCGACCAGCAGCGCAAACTTCAACAATCGCAATCGATCTCTCCGGGTCATCAGGGGGGTGCCCTCGCTCGTAGCCCGCTATTGTAACCGGCCGGCGGCTGACGCCCACCGCCGGCGTGGCCGACGCCGCGTGTCGCGCGCATAATGCCGCGGGTAATCGCCGCCCGGCGGCATTTTGACCGTTTTTCGCAGCCAGCCTGGAGGAATCCGCGTGCGCCCGTCGAATCACCGTCGCTCCGCCATTCCGCTCGAAACCCGCTTACGTCTGCTCGCGCTCGGAGTGGTAGGCCTCACCGCGGCGAGCGGCTGTGCCGCCCCGCCGGACCGCGTGTCACGCATCGCGTTCGGTTCCTGCGTCCGGCAGAACCAGCCCCAGCCGATCTGGGACGCGGTCGTCGCGGCCGAGCCCGATTTGTTCATCTTCCTGGGCGACAACATCTACGGCGACACCGAGGAGATGGACGAGCTCCGGGCGGCCTACCGCGCGTTGGCCGAGCAGCCCGGCATTCAAAAGTTGCGGGCGACCTGTCCGCTGCTCGCCACCTGGGACGACCACGACTACGGCGTCAACGACGGTGGGGCGGACTATCCCAAGAAACGCCGCTCGCAGGAGGTGTTCGTCGACTTCTGGGGCGACCCGCCGGATTCGCCGCGCCGGCGCCGACCCGGCGTGTACGACGCCTACACCTTTGGCGAGCGCGGCCAGCGGGTGCAGGTGATCCTGCTGGACACGCGCTACTTTCGTTCACCGCTCCCGCGCGGCGAACGGACCGACGACGCCGACGGCCGGCCGGGCTGGTACGACCCGGTCACGGATACCGACGCGACGCTGCTCGGGCGGCAGCAGTGGGAGTGGCTGCGGCAGCAGTTGGCCCAGCCGGCTGAGGTGCGTTTGATCTGCTCGAGCATCCAAGTCGTCTCGAACGAGCACCGCTGGGAGAAGTGGGGCAACTTCCCGCACGAGCGCGAGCGTTTGTTCGCGCTAATCGACTCGCTCGAAGCGTCCGGCGTGATCTTCCTCAGCGGCGACCGGCACTCGGCAGAGCTGTCGGCCGTCGACCCCGGCGTCGGCTACCCGCTCTACGACATTACGGCCAGCGCGCTGAACCAGTCGGTCGGCTGGCGAAACGAGATCAACCCGCACCGCATCGGGTCGCAGTACTTCGAGCCGAACTTCGGCGTGATCACGATCGACTGGGACGGGACGCCGCCGCAGCTCACGCTCGAAATCCGCGACGAATCCGGTGAGCCCACGATCCGCCACGCGGTCACGCTGCAGGATCTCCAACCCGGCGCCACCGCGCTCGAGCCGGCGGGGGGCTAGTCTCGGGTCGCCCAACCCGCGCCCGCACGAAAGAAGGCGGTGCGCAGCGTCCCGCCCACCGCGTCCGCGTTTGCCGCCCTCCGGGGCTTGCCCTACGATGCCGCGGCGATGAAGACCTCACTCGATGAGAACCAGGTGACTGAGCACCCGACCGGGCGCGCGCTCGCCGACTGGCTCGTGGAGCGTGAGCACCACTTCGCCGCCCAGCGGCGCGAGTGGAACACCCGCGAGGACATCTGGTCGTGGACGCGCCTCGGCATCGCCGTCGCCGTCATCATCGCCTGGATCCTGCTCAGCGCGATGGCGTGGCTGCCGGCCCTGCTGAGCGTGATCGGCGTCGGCGTGTTCTGGTACGCCGTCCGCCGCCACAGCGCCGCCCTCGCCCAGCGCGAGCACTTCGACCGCCTGCTGCTCATGATCAGCGAGGCCCAGCAACGCGGCGGCGGCCAGATCACCGCCATCCGTGGCAACGCCCGCCCCGCCGACGATGCGGCCGGCCCCGTCACGCTGCCCGCCTGCTACGACGACGGCGAGACCTGGCCGCTGACCGAGCAGGAGCGCGACGACCTCGACCTGTATGCCGCGCCGGTGGGGATTTTCGGCCTGCTGAACCGTACCTCGACGGCCCACGGCGCGCTGCGCCTGCGTGACCTCGTCGAGCACCCGTGCCTGGCAGCGGAGCGCATCACAGAGCGTCAGACCCTACTCCGTTGGCTCATCGAGCACGACGAGGCCCGCCTCCACCTGATGGCCGACCTCGCCGCCCTCCGCCTCGAGAACACCCGCTTCGCCAAGATGCTCCGCGCGATCGACGCGGCCGAGCCGATGACCACGAGCCTCTCGCTGCTGGCGATGCGGGCCTGGTCGCTGGTCAGCTTCCTGATCTGCGGGGTGGGCATTGGGCAGGCGGCGGTTGGGAACTTCGCCTGGGCGCTGCTGATCGTGCCGCCGGTGCTCATCAACGCCGGCCTGCTGAGCACCGTCCGCGACGCCATCCGCAAGTGCCTCGAAGGCTGGCAGAACACCGCTTGGGCGCTGAAAGGCTTCCGCATCGCGACCGAGTCCGCCGCCAGCCGCCTCCCCAGCGCGGGCCCGCTGGCGGAGCTCCGGGAGCGCTGCAAACGCGTCGTGACGCCGGGCGTGCTGCCGCTGCTGCAAAGCCGCACCGGCTGGGTCGAGCGGGGCGGCTTCTTCTGGCAGCTCATCAACCTGATGACGATGGTCGACTGGCACATCACCCACGCGATCCTCCAGATCAGCGCGACGCGGCGCGACGACCTGCTGGCCGCCGCCGCCGCCGTCCGCGAGCTCGACGCCTGGTTGAGCCTCGCGGCCTTCGGCGCCGAGCAGCCGACCACCTGCTGGCCGGAGCTCACCGAAACGCCGGTGCTCGAGATCACCCGTGGCGTGCACCCGCTCGTCGAGCCGGCCCAGGTCGTCCCCAACGACGCCCACCTCTCGCTGGAGGAGCGGATCTGGGTCGTCACCGGCTCGAACATGGCCGGCAAGTCGACGTTCCTGCGCATGGTCGGGTTGAACGTGCTGCTCGGGCAGGTCGGCTGCCCGGCGCTGGCGGAGCGGATGCGTTGGCGGCCGCTGCGGCTGATCAGCGACCTGCGGGCCCGCGACAGCCTGGCCGACCGCGAGAGTTACTTCCTGGCCGAGGTCCGCCAGCTCCGCCGTATGGTCAGCCCGCCGGCCGACGCCGCGCCGGTTTTCGGCCTCATCGACGAGCCGTTCCGCGGGACGAACTCGGCCGACCAGTCCGCAGCGAGCGTCGCGGTGCTCCAGCACCTGCTGCGCTCGCACGGCCTTTACCTGTTGGCCACGCACGACGGCAACCTGACCGAGCTGGCCGATGGGCGCACGGTCCGTAACTTCCACTTTCGCGAGAACCTGACGTCGGCCGAGCTGGTGTTCGATTACACGCTGCACGAAGGCCCGGCGCGGACCCGCAACGCGCTGCGGATCCTCGAGCGGGAAGGCTATCCGGAGCAACTGGTCGCCGAAGCGCGGGCGTGGCTGACGCAGCGCGAAACGCAGGCGCCCGAGCCGTCTTGAACCAGGGTGCGGAGTTCGTCCAATCGCGCGAGCGGCGCGGGTTGCTTGCATGAGCGCGGCCACGGGCCTTACTTCTCAGCCATGGCGTGTCCGATTACACTGCGCGGCGGCTTGATCACGGAGGCTGGACCGGCGCGGCCGCTTGCCGCGCGCCGACGCACGTCGACAACGCACGCCTAAGACAAGGATCGTCTGTGAAAATCGCCCTGGTGAATCCCGTAACCCGCCGCGCGCAGGGTTACCACACGGTCGGCAGCTATATTCCCCAGCTTGGCCTGCAGGTTTTGGCCGAGCTCGTTCCCGATAACCATGACGTCGCGATCATCGACGAGATCTTCGGCCCCGACGCCGAGCGGCTCATCACCGCCGGCGGGTTCGACCTCGTCGGCATCACGGCCTACACCAGCGGCGCCACCCGCGCATACGAGATCGCGGAGCATTGCCGCCGCCAGGGCGTCAAGACCGTCATGGGCGGGCCGCACGCCTCCGCCTGTCCCGACGAGGCTGCCCAGCACGTTGACGCCGTCGCCGTCGGCGAGTGCGACGACATCTGGCCGCAGATCGTCCGCGACGCCGCCGCTGGCCAAATGCATGGCCGCTACGAGGGCGCGCTCACCCCGCTCGAGGGCAGCACCCACGGCCGGGCGAATCAGACGCTCCAGCCGATCAACGGGAAGTACACCGTGGCGGCGATCCAGACGTCGCGCGGCTGCCCGGTGGGTTGCGAGTACTGCTCGGTGACGCGTTTCAACGGCCCGCAGATCCGCCGCCGCGAGATCTCCGAGATCGTGGCGGAGTGGAACCGCACGCCGCAGCAGTTCATCTTCGTCGTCGACGACAACTTCTTCGGCGTCGGCCCGAAGCACGCCGAGTGGGCCAAGGAGCTGCTCCGCGCGCTGATCAAGCACGGCAAGAAGCGGCTCTGGTTCAGCCAGACGACGATCAACATGGCCGACGACCCCGAGGGGCTCGCGCTGGCCTACAAGGCGGGCTGTCGCGGGATGCTGATTGGCTTCGAGACCTTCAACCGCGAGGCGCTGAAGAACTACCACAAGGGCATCAATCGCAAGAACCTCGAGCGCTACCCCGAGCTGGTCGCCGGCTTTCACCAGGCCGGCATCTCGGTCTTCGGCGGCTTCATCATCGGCAGTGACGAGGACACGCCCGAGACGGTCGTCGACACGGCGATGATGGCCGTCAAGATCGGCGTCGACATCATCCAGATCACGAACCTGACGGTGCTGCCGGGCACGAAGCTCTTTGACCGCTACCACGCGGACGGGCGGATCTTCGCCACGCACTACCCGGTGGACTGGGAGCGCTACTCGTTCGTCGAGACGGTCTTCACGCCGCAGCGGATGACGCCGCGCGAGCTCGACGAGGCGATCTACGAGCTGCGTTATGCGGCCGCCAAGGCGCCGTGGGTTTGGAAGCGGGCCTTCCGGACGCTGCTGCGGACGCGCTCGCTGACGACGGCGCTGTTCGTCTACAACATGAACCGCGGCTGGAAGCGGATGGCCAAGATCCAGGCGCCGCGCGACGCCGAGCGGTTCGGCTTCACGCCGCGGAAGACGCCGCGGGTCAAGCAGGTCTTCGACTCGTTCAACATGCACCTCTCGCGCAACAACGAGTTCGCCCAGATGATCCAGTCGCTCGACGCCGAGACCGCCAGCAAGCCGGCGGCCCCCCAATCTCCACCGGCTACGGGCATCTCCCCATCGCAGCCGGCCGCCGGCGCGCCGCGCTCGCAGCCGGCCGCCGAGGTCGTCGCCCCGCTCCGCCGCCAGGGCAAGCCCCTCCCGGTCCTCAACGCCGAAACCCCCGTGACCTAGCAGAAAAGTAGGTTGAGTCCTCGACCCGACAAGCTGCCGAAAGACGCGTCTTCCACGGCAAGGCCGCTCTCCGGTGAAGCGGGGCGGCCCCATGCGGACGCAGGGTCGGGCAGCCATCCCGTCCGCGAAAGAGCGGGACCGCCAAGCGGCTTGAGAGGGTGGGGGGGCGTCCCCGCCCGCGAAAGAGCAGGAACGAAAAGCGGCTTAAAAGGGTGTGGCGGCCGGCCCGCCCGCGAAAGAGCGGAAGCGATAACCTGACTCAATCGCACGGCCAAGCAGCCGCTGCGATGACCTAGCTCCCCGTTAACCCGATCACCACCAAGCACCCGCCCACTCCTAAAGCGCCCCGCCCAGCGAACCGCATGCTGGGCTCACCATCTCGGCCGCCGCACGCACACGGTCGACTACAGCGGCGTCAGCGACCCGCTGGCCGACAGCCCGGCCTGGGTCGAGACCCGGCACGTCTACAGCGGCCTGACGGTCGTCGAGGAGTACGTCCGCACCAACGTGACCAGCACCTGGACGCTCGTCCGCGAGTTCGTCCACGGCGACCGCTTCCTATAGTCGCTGGGTTGCTGGCCGCTGGCCATGATCGACTACTCCGCCGCGGGAGCGGTTGCAACGGTCGGGACGGCCG
>CAZCKC010000148.1:0-8383 GCA_964499235.1 uncultured Planctomycetales bacterium
CGCCAGGTCGTCCGCAACCACCGGCTGTGGGAGCTGTTCCTGATTCACTTCGCCGACATCGCCCCCGGCCAGGTCGACCGCGTCGCCGACCGCGTCGAGCACGTCCTCGAGCCCGCCATCGTGAACCGCCTGCTGCAGCTGTTGCGCGAACAGGATCCAGCGCTCGTGCCCGCCAGCCCGCACCCGCTCGAGCGCGGAGCCGGCTGATGCTCGCCACGCTGCTACATGACCTGGTCGCGTGGCTTGACGCCTACCACGCCAACCCGTTCGATTACATCAACGGGCCGATCATCCTCGTCGGCATGCTGACCGCGATGTCCTGCGCGATCCTCGGCAACTTCCTGCTCCTCAAGAAGATGAGCATGATGGGCGACGCGATCAGCCACGCCGTCCTGCCCGGCCTCGCCATCGCGTTCCTGCTCACCGGCAGCCGCGACGCCTGGCCAATGTTCGTCGGCGCCGCGTTCGTCGGCCTGCTCACCGCCTTCTTCACGCAGTGGGTCCATGCGCTCGGCAAGGTCGACGAAGGCGCGTCGATGGGCGTCGTCTTTACCTCCCTTTTCGCGCTCGGACTCGTCCTCATCGTGCAGGCCGCCGATACCGTCGACCTCGACCCCGACTGCGTCCTCCACGGCGTGATGGAAACCGCGCCCATCGACACCGTCAGCCTCGCCGGACTCACGCTGCCACGCCTCGCCGTCCGCAGCGGCATTGTTCTACTTTTCAACCTCCTCGTCGTGCTGGCGCTCTACAAAGAGTTCAAGATCAGCACCTTCGACCCCCAGCTCGCCCGCACCGCCGGCATCCACGCCGGCGCCATGCACTACCTGCTCATGGCCCTCGTCGCCGTGACCACCGTCGCCTCCTTCGAGGCCGTCGGCTCGATCCTCGTCATCGCCATGCTGATCGTCCCCGCCGCCACCGCTCGCCTCCTGACCCACCGCCTCAGCGTCATGATCGTCCTCAGCCTCGTCATCGCCGCCGCCGGCGCCTTCTTCGGCCAGCTCGCCGCCGTCACCGTCCCGCCAGCACTCAACCTCGCCGACGACACGACCTCCGGCGGCGCGATGGTCGCCGTCACCGGACTGCTCTTCGCGCTCGCCGTCGTCTTCGCCCCCCAGCGCGGCGTCGTCGCCCAGTGGCTCCGCCGCGCCGCCCTCCGCCTCTCGATCGCCCGCGACGACGCCCTCGCCCTGCTCTATCGCCTCGACGAGGTCGGCCTCAACGAGCAGCGCCAACGCATGCCGCAGCTCCTCCGCGAGCTCCTCAACACCCCCCGCTGGCTCACCCGACTCGCCATCTGGCAGCTCGTCCGCCGCGGCGCCCTCGCGACCGACGGCCCCGCTCTCGTGCTCACCGATCGCGGCCGTCACCGCGCCCAGGACCTCGTCCGCTCCCACCGCCTCTGGGAAAGCTACCTCGAGAAGCACATGCACGTGCCCGTCGAGCACACCCACTTCACCGCCGAACAATTCGAACACATCACCACCGCCGCCATGCAGGCCGACCTCGTCAAAGAAACCGGCGCCCGCCCCACGGACCCCCACGGCCGCGACATCCCTCCCGCCATTGACCGATAATCCCGCCGCTCACACGCGAAAATCTCGGTCCGAAAACCACCAGGTGCCACTTTTGTGCTCAAATTACGTGAAATCCCCTAGATGCAGGAACCGCAATTTCGGAAAAGATAGACGAGGGTTTTGAGCGCGGTAGCACGCGTCGCTGCGGATGCCGGCCCTTTTCGACCGACAGACACCCCGAAGCGTTCGGCGAGCGTCCTACCGCGGCGAACCAGCCCGAGAGGAGTTCCTCATGAACGCGAACTGGCAGCACCGCCTACTCAAGTCGTACTTGGTCGTGCAAGGCTTGATCCTGCTCGCCTGCGCCGGCCCCACGCTTCCGCCACCCGGCGACACCGAACAGGACATCGCCCTCGCCGCCAACATCACCCTGTCCGTCGAATGCTGCCAGCAACCCGGTGAGGTCGGCACCCTGCTGATCCAAAACACCGGCAGCGACCCGGCCAACTGGACTGCCACCGTCCGCACCGCTCCACCCGCTAACCTCGTCGCCGCGACCCTCAGCACGACCACCGGCACCCTCGCCGCCGGCGACGAAGTCACCGTCACCATCTCCGTCACCGAATGCTCCGACGCCGCCAACGCCGAGATCGTGATCGATATCGCCGCCGGCGACGCGGGCGCGACCGCCACGAAAGCCCTGCCGGCCTGTCCACCGCCCGACGACAACGGCAACGGCAACGGCAACGACACCGGCGCCGACATCCCCGATACTGACGGCGACGGCGTTCCCGACGACACCGACAACTGCCTCACCGAGCCCAACCCGACCCAGGCCGACGTCGACGGCGACGGCCTCGGCGACGCCTGCGACACGAGCGACGATCGCCCCGTCAACTGCGAAGGCCTCGACCCGGGCGTTATCACGCTCGAATCCCAGCCCGCGGGCTTCGTGCTCGTGACCGGCCTGCAGGGCGCCTTCCCCACCGGCGCCCACGTCACCATCTCCAACGAAACCCTCGGTCTCAGCGTGGCGGCCGTCGTCCGCTCCGCCTCCTTCCCAGAGGCCTTTAGCGTCCCGATCGTCGGCCGCCCCGGCGACCGCATCCGCGTCACCGTCGACGACAGCGAAATCGACTGCACCCAGCGCGCGCCGGCCCTGCCCTAGCGCAGCACCGGCCCGCCGAGCCACACCAGTCACACCGCCACGCCCGACAAACCCGTCGAGCGCGGCGGCCGCGCTCTTGCCCCGCCGCGGCCAGCCTTAAGCGTCCCTGCCGCCCCACCGCCGCCGCTTGGTCACCAGCCCGCCCAACCGGTAAGATCTGTCAAACTCATTCGGCAGTTCGCAGGAGCCCCTATGCCGCCCCGCAGGAAAACCCGCCAGGTCACCGTCGGCAACGTCAAGCTCGGCGGCGACGCCCCCGTCGTCCTCCAGACGATGACCAGCGGCTACACCCACGACGTCGACGCGTGCATCGCCGAGATCCAGAAGCTCGCCAAGGCCGGCGCCGACATCGTCCGCGTCGCCGTCCCCGACAAGAAAGACACCGAGGCCCTGCCGCACATCCTCGCGGCCAGCCCCGTCCCGCTCGTCGCCGACGTCCACTTCCATTTTCAACGCGCCATGGAAGCCATCGAGGCCGGCATCCACAAGATCCGCCTCAATCCCGGCAACATCCAGGACCGCCCCAAGGTCGAGCGCGTCATCGCCGCCTGCAAGGAACGCGCCATCCCCATCCGCGTCGGCGTCAACGAAGGCGGCATCGTCGAGCGCCGCGACAAGGATCTCCGCGCCGCCGAGAAGCAGCAGCTCACCAGCGGCGACTACCGCCGCGAGCTCATCCGCATCATGCTCGACAAGCTCGCCGCCTACCTGCAGATCTTCGAAGACAACGACTTCCACGACATCGTCATCAGCGCCAAGTCCATCGACCCGCTCCTCGTCATCGACGTCTACACCGCCATCAGCGCGCGCTGGGACTACCCCCTCCACCTCGGCGTTACCCACGCCGGCACGCCCGAGACCGGCCGCATCCGCACCATCGCCGCGCTCGGCACCCTCCTCGCCAACGGCATCGGCGACACCATCCGCATCAGCTACGCCGCCGACCCCGTCTACGAGGTCGAGGACGGCAAGGAACTCCTCTGCTCCCTCGGCCTCCGCAATCGCACCGCGCCCGAGCTCATCGCCTGCCCGACCTGCGGCCGCATCGAAGTCGATCTCTTCAAGCTCGTCAGCGACGTCAAGACCAAGGTCATGAGCGAGCTCGACATCCCCCTCAAGATCGCCGTGATGGGCTGCGTCGTGAACGGCCCCGGCGAGTGCGAAGGCGCCGACGTCGCCATCTTTGGCGGCAAGAACCGCGGCATCATCTACGTCCAGGGTGAGCAAAAGCAGACCGTCAACGAAGACCAGATGCTCGACGCCCTGCTCGAAGAGTGCCGCACCTTCGCAAAAAAGGTGAAAGCCGGCGAGGCCCAACTCAAGAACACCGACGTCAACATCGCCCCGCCCGCCCCCCTCCCCCGCAAAGACGGCAGCATCCCGCTGAACGTCATGCCCGGCTGACGCGGAACCCCATCACGCCGACGCATCAGCGCACCAACAACCGTCGCGTTGGCCGCCGAAGAAGGGCGGCCGCGCAAAGCAAGCCCTACAATGTCGCAGTCAGCCTCCCCGCGTGAAAACGACCGTGAAAGCCTTCTACACCGACACCTTCGTCCTGCCCCTCCCCCCGCACCACCGCTTCCCCATGCGCAAGTACAGCCGCCTCCGCGAACGCCTCCTCGCCGAGAACATCCTCGCTCCCGGCGACCTCCTGATCCCTCCCGCCGCCACCGACGACCAGCTCCTCCTCGTCCACACGCCCAACTACCTCGAGCGCGTCAAGACCGGCCGCCTCACCGCCCACGAGATCCGCGCCATCGGCTTCCCCTGGTCCGAGGGCATGGTCGAGCGCAGCCGCCGCTCTACCGGCGCCACCGTCGCCACCGCCCAGGCCGCCCTCGCCGACGGCCTCGCCGCCAACCTCGCCGGCGGCACCCACCACGCCTTCGCCGACTGGGCCCAGGGCTTCTGCGTCTTCAACGACGCCGCCGTCGCCGCCCGCGTCCTGCAACGTGACCACGGCCTTCAGCGCATCGCGATCCTCGACCTCGACGTCCACCAGGGCAACGGCACCGCCGCGATCTTCGCCAACGACCCCACCGTCTTCACCTGCTCCGTCCACGGCGCGAAGAACTTCCCCTTCCGCAAGGTCGCCAGCGACCTCGACGTCCCCCTCCCCGACGATACCACCGACGACGCCTTCCTGGCCGCCTGCGAGCACGCCACCCGCACCACGCTCACCACCGCCCGCCCCGACCTCGTCATCTACCTCGCGGGCGCTGACCCCTTCGTCGGCGACCGCCTCGGCAAGCTCGCCGTCTCTAAAGCAGGCCTCGCCGCCCGCGACGAGCTCGTGCTCACTGCCTGCCAACAAGCCGGCCTGCCCGTCGCCGTCACGATGGCCGGCGGCTACGCCCACGACATCGAGGACATCGTCGACATCCACCTCCAGACCATCCGCCGCGCCGCCCACCACGCGCACGCCGCCCGCCGCGCCACCGCCTGACCGGCCCCCGCGCAAAAGCCGCGCCACTTTCCCTCGACCCCGCCGCCACCGCCGGCCGATGAGAAGGTATGTACCGGTGCGCCTTGTCCGGACGGACCGCCCCGCAATCGGCAGGATGCCATGACGCTCCGCTCGATCGGCTTCACCGCAACGCTCTGCCTCGTCGGCGCCACCGCCTACTTTGCCGGCTCGAGCCCCCGCGTCCCCGCGCTTGCCAGCCTCGCCGGCCTCACCCACGCCTTCCGCCCCGCCCCCGACATCGCCGCGACCGTCGAATTCCTCCAACGCGACGAGCTCGCGTTCCTGGTCACTGAGCGCGTCGTCACTCAGGTCGTCACCGAAGCCCACCACGGCAACCTCGTCACCGGCTACGGCAACGGCCTGCTCGTCGGGAAGGTCGAGCTCCTCTACGGCCTCGACCTCAAGCAGCTCGCACCCGCCGACGTCACCGTCCGCGACGGCGTGATCCACATCCGCGTACCGGAGCCCGAGCTGCTCCGCTACGTCCCCGACCTGGCCTCCTTGCGCTACATGGAGAAGAAGACCGCGCTGCTGGTCCTCGTCGACCGCGCCCGGGGCGAAGACCTCTACCAGCGCTGCCTCGACCAGCTCGAGACTGCCAGCCGGGCGTTCGCCGCCGACAACGACCTCCGCCCCACGCGCGCCAACCTTGTCGCCCGCCTGGACCAGCTCGCCCCCCTCGTCGAAACGCACGCCCACGCCCGCGTTGTCTTCGAGTAAAATGCCGGGCATGAAATCCCGCCCCCTGATCGTCGCAATCGCCGTCCTCGCCGCGGTGCTTCTCGCGCTGCGCTTCACCACCTGCTGATCGCACGCTTCGCACCGCGCGCAAAAAAAGAGACCAGCGGACCCGCGACGGATCCGCTGGTTCATGTTGACTCTCAGCGGCGCAATCGCCTCAACGGCGATCGCACCCGGTTGACTGCACCGCTTAGCGGCGCCGCACGAGGGCAAACGCACCCAGGCCGAGCAGCAGCAGGCTCGACGGCTCCGGCAGCAGCGAAACGGTCGGGTTGTAAACGTTACCCGCCAGGTTCACGATCCCGCCCGCGATCGCCAGCGTGCCAAAACCGATCGGCCGCGCCAGCCCGTCGCCGAAGTTCGTCTTCGCGATCGCTTCGGTGACCGGGGCGGCCCCGTCGACCACCAGCGACGCCACGCCGGCGATGCTGCCATCACCGTCGACGACGTTACCCAGCGTGTCGAACGTCGCCACGACGTGGTACCAGGTGTTCGCCTGGATCTCGACCGTCGGGCCTACGCCCGCGTCATTGAACAGGAACCGCAGCGTCGCAACACCATCCGCGGTGACGTTCTCGTCCGCACCCTCCAGCTGCAGCGACTCGGTACCGGCGTAGTCGATGATCTTCTGAGTACCGCCGAAACCCGTGTCACCACCGTCCCAGAGGAACGAGACCTCGTACTGGAAGCCACCACTGGCTTCGAGCACGCTGTTCGCCAGCAGCTGCGTCGCGTCGGTCTGCAGACCACCGTCAACTGTTGCCAGCGACTGCGTACCCGCCGCCGCGCCCGGCGGAATCGCCGCCGACAACGCCGGCGTTCCACCCAGACCCGCATCATTGCCGGCCGGGCTCAGGTCGGTCGCCGTCGCGGCCACACCATCCCACGATGCCGGAAAGCTGTACTGCACGATCGGCGACTGCGCGGCAGCCACCGAAGCCAGCAACAACCCGCCGGTGGCCAGCACCAGCGCCTTGGACGTAATTTCCCTCATGAGCACTTCCTCCTCCTAGGTATTGGACCTTCGGCCGTCGATTGCAGGGACCTGCAAACACGAGCGGAACGGCCGCGCCACGCCTGTGGCAACATTCGACTTGGTGTCCCCCTCCATCGGGGCGCAGGGTAGCGTAACCGATTTCTGAGGCGGGAATCAACGTTTTTTAGGCCCCTGATGTTCGACAGCGCCCGCGACGCAACACCCGAAATGCATTCCCAGGCATTCAAGACGACATTGATTGGGGAATTCCCGTACCGTGCGGCGCGGCCAGAAATGCGACGAAGTACGCCGCAAATGGGCCCCGCGTCGCGCTTCACCCGCCAGTGCCGACCTCTGGCTGCGGCGTCATCATCAGGCGCTCGGGGTCGTAACCCTGCTCCACCAACCGCGCCTCGATCGCTGCGAAGACATCGGGCGGTAACGTCGGCGTGCGGCTCAGCACCCACAACAGCGACCGCGAGGGTTCCCCCACGACCGCGTAGGCGTAGTCGTCCCCCAGCTGAATGATCCAGTACGGACCTTCGAACGGAAAGAAGAAGGTCACCGCCAGCTTCGCGTTCGTCTCCGGATCCGTCACCCGCGCCGTACCCCGAATCTCCTCCACCGGGCCGTCCAGCGCGCCCTGCCGACAGCGGTTCAACACCTCGATCCGCCCATTGTCCAGCAGCGTGTAGGTCGCCGTCGTCCCCACGCAACCCTGCTGGAAGTTGTTCGGATAGCGGGCGATCTCATACCACTTGCCCGCATAGCGCTCGACGTCCACCTCGCCCACCGTCTCCAGCGGCGGGTACGTCACGCAGCCACTCACCAGACCGGCAGCGACCGCGGCCGCCACCAGCTTCACGCTAACCACACGCGATCGTTTCTTCATGCCACGCTCTCCAAACCATCCGCGGCGCTGTCCGAACTGGTTAAGCCGCCCGCGCCTCGGGAAACCGCTCGGCCACCTTCTTCAACGCCGCCAGCGCGAAGTCCAGGTCCTCCGTCTCGTGTCCCGCACTGATCTGGCACCGCAGCCGCGCCTCGCCCTTCGGCACCACCGGGTATCCGAACCCGCTGACGAACACGCCCTCGTCAAACAGCGCCTGCTGCATCCGGATCGCCGTCGGCGTCTCGCCCACGATCACCGGCACGATCGGTGTCAGCCCGGCAATCGTCTTCAGCCCTAACGCGTTCACGCCCGCGCGGAAGTGCGCCACGTTCGCCCGCAACTTCTCCAGCCGTTGCGGCTCCTTCATCAGCACGTCGATCGCCGCCATCGCGCCATAGCACACCGCCGGCGGCAACGCGTTACTGAACAACTGCGGCCGCGACTTCTGCACGAGGTAATCGCAGATCACCGCGCTCGCCGCCACGTAGCCCCCGCACGAGCCGCCCAGCGCCTTCCCCAGCGTGCTCGTCTGCACCGTCCCCGCACCCAGCACGCCGAAGTGCTCGGCCGTCCCGCGCCCGGTCTTGCCCAGCACCCCGGTCGCGTGCGATTCGTC
>CAZCKC010000149.1:0-8287 GCA_964499235.1 uncultured Planctomycetales bacterium
CTCTCCTTGAGGGAGAGGGACCCGACGCCAGTCGGAAGGGTGAGGGCCATTCAACAAATCCGTAATTCACTGAGTTTTGTTATTTCCGGTTGGCCAACGGTCGCCTCTTAGCGGTCGCTGGAGACGATGCGCAGGATGTAGATGAACAGGTTGACGAAGTCCAGGTACAGCTTCAAGGCCCCGATGATGGCGACCTGCCGCACGATGGCGGCCTCGCTGCTCACGCCCTGCATCTCGATCTGCGAGGCACTGCGTTTGATCCACTGTGTGTCGTAGGCTGTCAGCCCGACGAAGATCAACACCCCGGCATAGGTCACGATCCAGTACAGCGTTGCGCTGGCGAAGAAGATGTTGGCGATGCTGGCCACGATCAGCCCGATCAACGCCATGAGCAAAATGCCGCGAAACTGCGAGAGGTCGACCTCGGTGGTGTAGCCGATGATGCTCATCGCGCCGAACATCGCGCCGGTGGCGAACAGCGCCAGCAGAATCTCCGGCAGGTTGGCGAAGTAGAACACGACCGACATCGTCAGGCCGTTGAGCGCGGCATAGGCCAGGAACAGCCGCGTCGCGCGTTCGGCGGGCATCTTGAAGATGCGCGCCGCCAGCCAGAAGACCAGCACCAGCTCGGCGATCATGGCCACGAACAGCAATGGCCCCAATGCCGCCGCCAGCCCCGTGGTATAGAACACCAGCGCCAGCCCGAAGGTCAGCGCCAGCCCAGCGGTCATCCACATGTACACCTGCCGCATCACTGCCTGCATATCGACGCTGCGACCGGCGACTGCGACCTGTTGTGCTTGTGGGCGATAGATATCCATAACGTTGTGTCCTCGTTTGTGATAGTCTGTAGTGTGTTATGCTATAGATTATACCGCTCCTGGCTTTCCGACACATGTTTGAAAATGGTTAAAATCTGTCATAAAGTGACTTACAGGTTGCCAACTGGCCCCAAGCCTGCTACCTTTGGAGCAGGCAACGTGTAAGGGAAGGGGTCGGTATGCGTTGCAGCACGTACCGTTGGCGCTGCCTGGCAAACACGTCGGGCGGCCAGCGGTTAGAATTGCGTGCTATACTAGTTAAAAACTGCGGAGAAAGCCGTACAATGGAGCAGCAGCCCCAAGCGCCACTTCAGCCGGTGATCTGGTTGGGCAGAAATACAGCCTTGCTGGATGCAGCGCGGCGTATGGTGGATATTCATCATGTATACACCCCCAAGACGCTGCTGCAAGCGCTCCAGCACCGGCTGGCGGGTTGTGTCGTGTTGGACCTGGCGCGCGATGACTTCGACCTGGCCCCCTTGCTGCGGCAGATTCGCCACACATGGCCGGATGTGCACATCGTCGGGCTGGTCGAAAACGCCACCGCGCCGCCAGACTTCAGCGAGGTGGACCAGTTTTTGCCGTATGACACGCCCGACAGCGTTCTCCAGGATGTGCTGCACCATCTGGCCGCGCCCCCCGCGCCCGATGATGACCAAAAACAGTTCCGGGATTATCATCAGCTCCAGGCCCGCACGCGCCACCTGGAAGGGCTGTTGCAGGCGACGTTTACCATTTCCGGCGCGGTCGCCGAGGGGGATATCCTGGGCGACCTGCGCGAAGTGGCGCGCGTCGCGGTCGATGCCGACGATATGGCGATCCTGATCGCGTCGCCGGACTACAGCGACCTGTCGGACGCGCTGAACCTGGGCGTCGATGAGCAGTATCTGGCGGTCTGCCGCGATCATCTCCTGGCGCTGCCCCCAGAAGGCCGCAAACTGTACCTGGGCGATGAAGTGCTGCTGCGCGAACGGCTGCCGGACATGCTGCGCTCGGCCCCGCGCGTGCGCGAAGCGGAAGCTGCCGGGGCGTGGTCCTACATGCGGCTGCCGCTGATCTCCGAGCAGCAGTTGATTGGGGTGGTGGCGCTGTTCTCGCAGACGCCGGGCCAGTTCAACGGCGCGCACTTGCAGCTGGGGCGGCTGTTCGCGGCCCAGGTGTCTGCGGCGGTGCGGAATATGCGGCTGTACTGGCGGCTCAACCGGGCGGAACAGCACCAGCGCAGCATCAGCCGCGTGGCGTACCTGATCGCCGAGGACCTGGCGCTGGATGCGGTGCTGGCGCGCATTGTCGAGGAGGCGGTGCGGCTGGTGCAGGGCGAGTTGGGGATGGTGCTGCTGGTCCAGCCCGACCAATCGCTGCTGGTCAGCGCCGAGTACGGCTCCGGCAGCCAGGACCTGGTCGGCTACCAGGTAGCGTCCGGGGTGGGGCAGGCCGGGCAGGTGGCGCTCAGCGGGCAGCCCAGCGTCATCACGGATTACCCCAACTGGGAAGGGGCCAACGATGACCTGCGCGATACCGTCACGCCGGACGCGGTGCTGTTCGCGGTGCCGCTGGTCTATCGCGGGCGGGTGCTGGGCGTCTTGCAGGTGATAGCCTCCGACCGCGAGTCGCAGAGCACGCGCGAAAAGCTGCAAATCCTGCGCGTGTTGGCTCCCCAGGCCGCCACTGCTATCGCCAAAGCCCAACTCCACGAGATCGTGCGCCAGGACCGCCAGCAGTTGCAGGCGATCCTGGACCACACCGCCGCTGCTGTCGCCCTGTGCGACCAGGAAGGCCACGTGCTGATGATGAATTCCGAGTCCGAGCGCCTGTTAGAGGTGCTGGATATCTCGCTGGACGGCGTCAGGGCGCACCCGCTGCCGGACCTGCTGCAGGAGTGGCTGGACGACGTGCCCCCGCTGGCGCAAACCGGCAACGTTATCGAGGTCAACCTGGGGGCGGTGGGCGAGTATTTGCTGCACATCGCGCCGATCACCAAGGCGGACGGCACGATCGACCGCTACGTCGGCGTGGCGCAGGACGTATCCGACCTGCGGCGGCTGGACCGCATGAAATCCGACATGATCCATATTCTGTCGCACGATTTGCGTAACCCATTGGGGCTGGCGCGCGGCTCGATTGAGCTGCTCGACGAGCCGGATATGTCCGACCAGCAGCGCGCCGACCTCAAGGCCATGATCATCAGCAGCCTGGATCGCATGGACCAGTTGATCCAGGATGTGGTCGACCTGGAGATGGCCGGGGCGCTGGGTCAGGAGACCGCGCTGCCCTACAAGCTGCCGCCGCTGGTACAGAAGGTGATCCGGCGCAACCAGGACAAAGCCGCCAGCCAGGACATCGCGCTGCGCTACCACGAACAGCATCTCCCCCCGCGCCGGCTGCGCGGCCATGCGGTGCTGGTCGGGCAGGCGATCGATAACCTGGTGAGCAACGCCATCAAGTATACGCCGGCGGGCGGGCACGTCGATGTCACGCTCTCGATGGAGGGCGAATACGTGCTGGTCCGCGTGGCGGATGATGGCTACGGCATCCCGGGCGAGAGCATCCCCTACCTGTTCCAGCAGTTCTACCGCGTCAACGACAAGCGCACCCGCCACATTCAGGGCACCGGGCTGGGGCTGAGCCTGGTGAAGACGATTGCCGAGGCGCACGGCGGGCATGTGACGGTGCACAGCGAAGTCGACAGCGGCAGCGTCTTCAAGCTGTACCTGCCGCTGAACCCGCGCTTCGAGCAGGCCCAGTCCAGCACGCCGATTATGCGGCTGGACCTGTCCGGCCTGGCCAAATCCCTGCACAGCGATCTGTCATCCGCCGATTAGAGGCTGGTCCCCATGTCTGTTAAAAAACTGGCACAGCAGCAGTTTGGCGCACATGCTGCTGATTATGTCACGTCGGAAACGCACGCACGCGGCAGCACGCTGGCGCACCTGCTGGAGGCCATCGCCGCGCGGCCCGGCCAGCACGCGCTCGACATCGCCACCGGCGGCGGGCATACTGCGCTCGGGCTGGCGGAGCACGGCACCTGGACCGTCGCCGGAGATTTGACGCTCGCCATGCTGCGCGCTGCCCGCCAGCACATCGCCGCGCAGCACCCGGCGCGGGTGGACTACGTGCAGCTTGACGCCGAAGCGCTGCCCTTTCCCGCTGCCGTCTTCGACATTGTGGCCTGCCGCATCGCGCCGCACCACTTCCCGCAGGTCGCGCAGTTCGTGCGCGAGGCCGCCCGCGTGACGCGCTCCGGCGGCGTGACGGCGGTCGTCGACGAACTGGTGCCCGGCGATCCCAAGACCGCGCGCTACATCAACGCCTTCGAGCGCCTGCGCGATCCCAGCCACGTGTGGAGCTACAACCGCGTCGAATGGGAGGGGTTCTTTCGTGGGGCGGGGCTGGCACTGCGCGGCTTCGAGGCGATCCCCACGTCGCTGGCGCTCACCCCCTGGGCGGAGCGCATGGGCTGCGACGCGGCGACCATCGCGCGGCTGCGGGCCATGCTGCGTCACGCGCCGCCGTCCGTCGCGGCGTGGATGCAGCCCCATGTCCCCGACGCCGGCGAAGCGACGTTCGTGCTGTGGCAGTTCGTGCTGCTCGGCGAGAAAGCTTAGGCGTTGTGACGCGGACCAGGCTGGTGCCGGTTGGCGGGGAGGGCGGGCGCTATGCTTCGCGCTGGAAGGTCACGAAGCGTGATATCTCGCGCGCGGAGAGGTCGCGCGGCGGGGCGACCACGTAGTAGCCGTCGATCCACAGCGGCCCGTCGCCGAGCTGGTCCGCGAAATACTCGGCGCTGAGCGCGGCGGTTTCGTCCATCAGGTGCGTGATCACCTCGGCGGGCAGCGTGTTGTGCGGCATGTTCAGCGTGAGCTGCACGTAGTCGGCGTCGATCACCAGGTCGTCGATGTCCCATTCGTTGTCGCCGGCGATCTCCTGCAGCCACGCGGCCAGCGCGTCGGCCAGGTCGCCGCTGAGTTCCAGGGCCGGGTCTGCCGGAATCCATAGGCAGGTGTAGGCGGTGTACGGCTCGTCGGCGGGCGGCGGTGGGGCGGGCTGTTCGTCTGCGGGCGCGGCAGTCTCCTTGCGCAGGCCCTCCGGCGGGCGGAGGTCGGTGGGCCGGCTGGGGAGCGTCTGGGCCGCTGCCGGATCGCCGGGCATGATGGCTTGCGCCTGGTCTTCGGGCACCAGGTCCAGCGACTCGCTCAGCCGCCGTGCTTGCAGGCGGATGGTGCGCACCGGCATCGAGGCGTTGAAGGCCATGCTCAGGATCATGCCCTCGTCGACCAGCTTGCTGTACAGCAGGAATTCCCCCGCTTCGGGCAGGTTCACGAAGCGGATCAGCGCGTCGGAGTGGGACGGGCCGGACTGCCACGCCTTGTCGACGATCTGGAACAGCCGCGTCATTGCCGCCTCCGGCAGATCGCCGGCTTCGGCCAGCAGTTCGCCGGGGTAGGAAAGCAGCGTCGCCTGGGCCGAGCTTTCCAGCGAGAACTGCGTCAACTGGACCGCGATCTGGGCCAGCGCGGAGTCGTCGTCGCGGTCGTCGTCGGGTTCGTCCGCTTTGTCGTCCACGTCGCCGCCCAGCATCCGCGCCGCCGTCTCGACCGGCACCGCGATCAGCTCGTCCTCGTCCAGCACAAAGTCATCGTCCTCGTCAGCAGCGGGTGTTGCGGCGTCTTCTTCCCAATCCACTGCCAGCGCTGCCGCATCGTCTTCGTCACCGGCTTCGGCCTCGTCGGCGGTGTCCTCCGCGTGCTGAACCTGAGCGTAGGTGTCCTCGATGATCGTGTCCAGGGTTTCGTCGAAGTCCTCGGCCTCCTCGCCGGCGGGATGATCTTCCGCCGGGGGGGCGATGGCCTCGCGCTGCTCCTCAGCGCGATCACCGGCGAGTTCCTGCTCGGCTGCCGCGTAGGCGATGTTGGCGCGGCGGGTCGTCTCTTCGTCCGGCGGGCCGAACTCCTCGATTTCAGGTTCGAACATGGCCGCGAATTCGTCTGCGCCGGGCACGTCTTCGTCCCAGTCCACCGGGCGCGCCGCCTCGTCGATGGCGTCCTCCTCGGCGCGCGGCGGCAGCACCGGCGTGTCGTAGCCGGTGGTGTCCGGGTCGTCGATGGAGGCCGGGGGCGGCGCGATCTCTTCCGGCAGCGGGATGTCGTCCGGCGGCGGAGGCGTGCGCTCCAGGTGATCGAACAGCGCTTCGAGCTGTTCGGCCTCGTGCGTGTCGGTGGGGGGCGCGTCGGCTTCGCGCTGCCAGGACGGCAGCGGCTTGAGGTCGGGGCGCTGAGGATGGGCCTCGGGCAGGCGATCCTCGATCTGGCGCAGCAGGTCATCGAGCGAAAAATCGAATTCGTCATCCGGCGCGCTGACCGCGTTGAGCGCGGTGGTGGCCGGGTATTTCGACGAGTCTTCCTCGTGCACCGGCGGCTCGTCGATGGGCGGCCCCGCGTCGGTCCATTCTTCGGGGACGCTGTCCGGCGGCTCGATGCCCTCGGCTTCGTAGGCTTGCAGCCACGCCGGGGCGTCTTCGTCGGCTTCCATGTCCTCCGGGATCGCTTCGGCTTTGGCGGGGGGCTGGCCGGTCCCTTCGCGTTCGGCCCCGCTGTAGGTCGGTTCCTCGTATGGTTCGTCGTCGATCTCCTCCCCGGCCATTGCCGCCAGTACGTCCTGGAAGGTCGGGTCGAACAGTTCTTCGACCACATCGCCGATGGTCGTGTCGTCTAATTCCGATTCGCCGCTGTCGTCTGCCGAAGGGGTCAGCGAGACGCCCTGCCGGATCGCGTTCAGCACGTAGTCGAACACGCTGCTGGCCTGGTCGTAGTCGTCTTCTTCGCCACGTTCGCGGGCGACGTCCTGCGCGATGGACTCCAGCAGATCGTCCAGCGAGGGGTGTGATTCGTCGGGCACGCGCATCGAGTCCACCAGGTCGTGAAAGGCGCGATCATCCGGCGAGCGTTCGCGGTCCTCGGGCGGGGACTGGGCGACCGCGTCCAGCACCTCGTCGAAATCCTGCGGCGCTGCTTCGTCGTAAGGGTCCAGGGCGCGGGTGCGTACCGGGTCGTCGTAGTCGTCGTAGTCGTCGTAATCATCGTCCGCTTTCTCGACCCAGCCCTGGCGGTCCAGCATATCGTCCAAGGATTCGGTTTTGGAGAGTTTGGACGTTTCCTCCGGGGTTTCCGTATCCCACAGCCGGGTGGTGGTGGGTTCGTCCTCGTCCATGTCGTCGAGGGCGCGCGTGCGGGCCGGGGACCGCTCGTCCTCGTCGTCGATCAGGCTGGTCCCGCCCAGGCTGGAGGTGTCGTCGTGTTCCTCCCAGTCGAGCGCGTCGCTGGGGCTGTGGTCGAAGGCTTCAAACTCATCGAGCACGGCCTCGCGGTCGAAGTCCTCTTCTGGCGCAGGCGGGGCGTCGTCCTGCTCCGGCAGCAGGTGGCGCAGCGCGGCGGGCATTTCGGGCGGCACAAAATCATCCGTTTCGGTCCCCGGCTGCTGGAGGTTTTGGGTTCGCGTCAGCACGCTGCGCATATACGGGATCAGGTCGCGAGCTTTGAACGGCTTGGGGAGGATGCCCTGCGCATTGATGAAGCGTGCCCGGTCTTGCTCTTGGGCCGACGATGGCGCGAGGATCACCGGCGTGCGCGGCTGGACGTAGTGCAGTTGGGCGATGCACTGCATCACGTCCATGTCGGGCAGGTTGAAGGCGATCACTGCCACGTCGAAATTGCGCTCGCGGACCAACTCGATCGTGGCCTCCCCGCTGCCAGACACGGTCACGGCAAAGTCGCCTGTGCCCTCCAGCGCCTGCTTGAGGTTGATAATGAAGCTGATGTCCGGATCGATAAGCAAGACTTGTGTCGGCATAGATTGCCCCACCCGATGTCCACAACGATTTACACTCTCATTGTACTGCGAGCCTGCTCCGCAGGCAATTGCAGCAACCCATGAGTCTGGCCGCGGCTCGCTCTCCGCTTTCCTCGCTCCATCCGAGACGGACGCTTGCGCGTTCTGTGGCGAGTCCCGGCCTGCTGTGCACCATAAAGCCCGTTTTTTCCGGCTGTGCTGGCGGCAGAGGGACCAATCCGCAGCCGATTCACGCTGGCGTGGCTGCAATGTTATACTAGGGATGACTATTTTTTGACCTGTCACATCAGGAGGAGGAAAAAACATGTTTCGTAAAGTTGCTGTCATGGTGATCATTGTGCTGCTGGCCAGCGCCGCGTTAGTGGGCTGCGCCGACGAAGGACCAGAGGGACCCGCCGGCTCGCAGGGACCGCCCGGCCCTGAAGGCCCACAGGGCGAACCTGGCCCGGAAGGCCCACAGGGCGAACCCGGCCCGGAAGGCCCACAGGGCGAACCCGGCCCGGAAGGTCCACAGGGCGAACCTGGCCCGGAAGGCCCGCAGGGCGAACCCGGCCCTGAAGGTCCACAGGGCGAACCCGGCCCTGAAGGTCCACAGGGCGAACCCGGCCCTGAAGGTCCAC
>CAZCKC010000150.1:0-8248 GCA_964499235.1 uncultured Planctomycetales bacterium
GCTAGGCGGTTTTTGCGCTGACTTGGGGGATCTGAGGCCCCCAATCGCGACCGCTCGCATTGCAGACTGAATCGCTGCTGCTACGCCAATCTTCGGGGCAGGCGGTTTTGGTGAGCCTGCTACCTGCTTCGGGCCCCTAATCGCGATTGCCACCTAATTCGGCCAGGCGGTTGCGCCAGGTGTGGTGCGTTCGGACGTGGGTGGCGGCGGCTGTTGCGATCTGTTCGAGCTTGGCGGCGCGTTGCGGGTCGCTGGCGAGGCTGCGGATGTCCTTGCCCGCACTGGCTGTCAGCAGGTGCTGGCCAGGTACCAGCACCCCGCCCAAATCGCGGCCGACCTCCGGTGACGCGGCGTGAAGCAGGATCGGCCAGCCGAGCGCGGCCGCGTTGACGAGATCAGCGGTAAGCGGGTCCGGCTGCGACAACGCGACGGCCAGCCGTACGCCGGCCTCAGGGTCGATCTGTCCCAAGCTCAGGTGTTCGCCCCATACCGCGACGGGTTCTGCCAGGCGGCGCCAGCCGCGGCCGATTGCGGACACTTCGCATTGGCTTAGAAACGTCGCTAGCAGTTGCTCCCACAGGATAGCCGGCGCGAGCACGAAGCCGATCAGCCGAACGAAACGTGGTCGAGTGGCCGGGTCGCGAATCGCGAGGCCGGTGGCGTGCTCGGCTTGACGAAGGATGGCCTCAGGCTGGGCGGCGCGCGGTTCTTGCCAGTGCTTGCGGAGGACTTGGCCGGCCTGGCTCCAGAGCTGGCGGTGGGTGGGCTGCTCGATGCCGCAGGCCTCGGCCGAGGCGTCGGGGAGGTCGCCGAGCAGGACGACCGAGCCGGTGAGGTCGAGGCGGCCGGCGGGTAGCCGTTCATCGGCGGCGAACCAGAGGGAGCGGACGTCGGTCAGGCCGGCGGTGACGAGGTGCTGCTGAATGCGGGGTGTGGCGGCGTAGTGGGTGTTCGTGTCGAGTTCGGGCGGCGTGGCGGCGTGACTCAGGTGCCACTCGGCCGCCAACGCGCGGAAAGGTTTGGGCAGGGCGGCGGGGCGGAGGTCGCCGCAGAGGATTCGGTCGGGCCGGGCGGCCACGAGGCGCTGGGCGTGGATCAGCAGGTGGGCTTCGGTCGGATCGCCGAGGATCGAGGCGTGGCTTTGTTGCTCGTCGGTGTTGGTCGCGGCGCCGAAGGCGGTGACGGCCGCCCGCAGACGGGCGTCGGTGGTGAAGCTGATCGCGGCGATGGCGCGGCGCGGCGCGTCGTTCGCGGGCGGCTCGGGAGCCAGCGTTCGCAGGATGGGCTCGCGCTGCTCGGCGACGGACCGGTGTGCCCATTCGCAGGTGGTCTGGACGGTTGCGAGCCAGGCGTCGTCGCTGCCGGGCAGGCGGAGGATGTTGCCGGGCGGGAGAAGGCCGACCTCTTTGGTCAGCAACTCCTGGAGGGCCGACCGGTGGTCGGTGCCGGCGAAAAGGAAGCAGCGCCGCTGCGCGAGTGGTGCGGTCAGGTCGTGCAGTTGCATCAGGGCCGCGAGGTGGATCGGATTGGGTTCGAAGACGAAGACGGCCACGTGGGCGGGGAAGCACTCGAGCAGGCGCCGCAGTTCGGCGCCGGTGCCGCTGCCGGGGAGCGTGATGTTGCCGGTGCCGGCCTTGAAGCTGCTGATCAGCGCCGCGGCGCGATTGCGGGGCAGGGCGGAACCCTGCCACCATCGCGGCTCGTCGGACGGCCCAAGCTGGAAGGTGTGGCTGTCGTCGAGGGCTGTCACCGGCCGCCAGTCGGCCGGCAGCTTCACGTCGCTGAGCGCGTCCGCGAGTGCTGCGTCATGCTCTCGCAAGGCTGCGAGGTTGCGATCGCGGATGCCGGGATCAAGCGTGAGCGGTGCTGATTGGTCGAGGAACGCGAGCGTGAAGGACGCGGCGTCGCGCGGCATGGCTCAGCGGGCCTGGCTGATCGCGTTGGCCAACAGGAAAACCAGCCAAAATGCGTAGAGCGCCGCCAGGACGTAGAGCGGTGTCTTCGAGCCCGAGGGGTTTGCGCCGCGGGGCAGGTCGTGGTCCTGGGGCGGCGGCGTATGCTGCTGGGCGTTACTCATCGCGTCGCGCTTCCGGGGTTTGGTCCTCGGGTTTCTCGGCGGCGAGGCGCCGAATCTCGGGCAGCAAGTACTGGCTACCGAGCGATTTGAGCGTACTGGCGACGGGAATCGAAAGCAACATGCCAAGCAGGCCGGCCACCTCGCCGCCGATCAGCAACGCCACGATCGTCGTGACCGGGTGCAGACCGGAGGATCGGGCGGAGAAGTAGGGGTACAGCAGGAACGATTCGATGCCCTGCACGACGGCGAACACGCCGGTGGCGAGGGTGACGGCGATGACCCAGCTCTCATTGGGCGGCACGTGGACGTAGGTCGCCAGCAACACCGGCGGCAGCATGATCATCGGAAGAAACGGCACCAGGTTCAGGACGCCGACCGCGAGGCCGAACGCGAGGCTGTATGGCACGCCGACGATGAACCAGCCGACGCCGGTCAGGACGCCGACGAGGGCGCAGACGATGAGGCGGCCGCGGAAGAAGTCGGCCGTCTTCTCGTCGATGAGCTTGACGGTCTGGACGATGACGGGGCGCCACGTGCCGGGCAGGTAATCGCGCACCGTGCGAATCAGTGGGTCGAACTGGAGCAGGAAGAAGAAGGTGTACATGGGGATCAGGACGGCGAGGGTGAGCAGGCCGGTCAGGCCGAGCAGGGCGTTGCCGACGGTGGCGAGGCCGGCGGCGCCCTGCTGGGCGAGGCCGGCGTTCTGCTGGAGCCAAGCGGCGAAGCGGTGGCCGGGGCCGGGCGGCGGTTTCCCTAGTTCGGCTTCAAGCTGCTCGTAGGCGGACGGGTCGGTGGCCGCTAGCCAGGCGAGGTGGTCGCTGACCGTCCAGTCGGGTTCGTTGGCCACGGACCAGCGATCGTAGATCGCCGGGTCGTGGGCCGCGAGCCAGGTGCGGAACTGTTCCGGGGTGGCCGTGACCTCGGGTGGCGCGGGTTCGAACTGCTGCATGAAGCCGGGATACGTTTCCTGGAGCCAGGTTTCGGTCTGCTCGACGTAACGGGGCAGGGCGGTGGCGAAGGTGGTGGTCTGCTGGTAGACGATCACCGCGAGCCAGAGTCCGAGCGAGAGCGCGATGACGCCGGCGCCGACGAAGACGAGCGTCACGGCGGCGAGGCGGCCGAGGCCGCGGTGCTGAAGCAGGTTGACGACCGGGTTGAGGATGTAGGCGAGGGTGAGGCCGACGACGAGGGGGGTGAAGACGGCCTGGAGGCTGATGATCAGCCAGATGAGGCCGACGGCGGCGACGACGACGGCGCCGAAGCGCACCCAGCGCCAGCCGCCTTCGGAGATCGGGGGCAGGTAATCCCGCATGGCGGCATCTTCAGCGGTTTCTTGGAACGCGGCAAGCTATGGCAGTAGGCTTTGCTGGGGGATCAATCTGGGGGGCGGGATTCGGTATCGAAGTGATCGAGCGGGATCTCGTACGCGCCGAAGGCGGCGGCGAAGTCGTACACCTGGTCAAAGTCGTCGATCGAGTCGCTGTCCTGGCGGCCCATGAACTCGTGCGCGACGAGGAGGAAGACCATCGCCCCGAAATCGCGGGTGCCGTGGATGTTCCAGCAGGCGAGGACGCTGCGGGACAGGGGCCCCCAGCGCTCGATGGCGAGGTCGCGGAGGGCGCCGCAGAGCTGCTGGCCGCTGACGTGATGCGGCCCGCTGTCGGCGTCGACCGCGCCGTGGAGGGCGCGGGTGGCGCGATCGAGGCCGGCGTACAGGAATTCGTAGGCGCCGAGCGGATAATCGCCGTGCGTCCGAATGACCTGCCGGAAGCGAGCCTGCTCAGATTTCACCAGATCCGCCGTTGGACCGTGCTCCGGACACTCCAAACTCATGTCGCATCTGCTCCACCACTGGACCCTTCGCCGCCATCGGACGGTTTACGCCTGCGACGACGTCTACGCCCACCCCGTTGCCGAGGTTCACTGTTGCCATCGTCAGAAGTCGGCGGCGGGGTTGAGCGCTCGCCATCGCCCTCGCCGCTGGATTTGGATTCGCCGCCCTTCGATTCCTGATGACCGGAGTCCTGGTTACGGCGTCCGCCGCGGCGCCCGCGCCGGCGGCGGGGTTTCTCCGCGTCGGTTTCCTCGGCGGGTTGGTCGGGGGTTGTGGTCGTGGCTTCGGCGGCGGTTTCGGGGGCGGGCGGCGGAGCGCCGCGGGCCGGGCGGCGCTCAGGCGCCTTCTCCTCCCGCGGGCGGGGCGGCGGTTCCTGGCCTTTGGGGATGATCTCGATCTCTTCGAGCGGGAAGGCCATCGTCTCGCCGTCTTCGGTGCGGACCAGCAGGAGCTGGGTCAGAACCTGGCGGTCGACGACGGTGCCGACACCCTTGGCGGTCATGACCCGCGTGTTGCGGCGCGGCAGGGCGCGGTTGAGCTCTTCGTAGCCTTCCTGCTCGTAGCGGAGGCAGCAGCGCAGCCGGCCGCACCGGCCCGAGACCTTCGACGGGTCGAGCGTCGACTTCTGGAGCTTGGCCATCCGCATGCTGACCGGTCGGAGCTTCTTGAGGAAGTTCTTGCAGCAGCATTCGCGGCCACAGATTTCCCAGTCGGCGACCAGGCGGGCCTCGTCGCGCGCGCCGACCTGGCGCATCTCGATGCGGGTCTGGTAGCGGTGGGCGAGCTCCTTGACGAGCTGGCGGAAGTCGATGCGGGTTTCGGCGCGGAAGTAGAAGACGACCCGCTCACCGCCGAGGAGGTGCTCGGCGGTGATGAGCTTCATGTCGAGGCCGATCTGAGCGGCCAGCAGGGAGGCCTCGGCGAGCTCCTCCTTGATGCGGGCGTTGAGCAGCTCGTGCTCGTGGAGGTCGTCGGGCGAGGCGACGCGGAGGACCTTGCCGGCGTTGAACTGGTAGAACTCGCCGCCGGAGTTGTCGACGTACTGCTTGACCTGCTGGTCGTCGGGCTTGGGGCCGCAGTTGCCGCAGCTGCCGCTGAGCGGGGCGGCGATCTCCATGCCGCGGTCGGTCTGGACGACGAACTTTGAGCCGCAACCGTGCTCGAGCTTGTTGGTGATCCGGAACTCGCCGACGTAATTCATCGCACCGTAGCGGAGGCCGAGGCGATCGCTGCGGCGTTTCGGCGGGGCCGGGGTCGGCGCGGCGGCCGGCGGGTCCGTGGGCGGGGTGTCCTGAATCACGGGCAGGGTGTGCATAGCTTATCCGTTTCTCCGCGCTGCGGCGACGAAGCGGCGCGCGGTCGAGTGGTTGATTAGCTGGGGATCGAGACGAGCTGGTCGAGCTCGCGATCACCCTGAACCTCTAGGATACGCAAATGTACGTCCATGCCAACCAGGTCGCGGAGATCCGTGCCGGTGAAAACGTACCGCGCGATCCGCTTTTCACCGGGGAGGATCTCGAGGAAGGCGGTCGTTCCGCGCGGCCGGAGGGGGACCTGGCAGAAGCCCTGGAAGCTGATCGGCTGGTCGGCGAGGTTGGTGAGGGCGTGCTCGATCACCAGCGCGTCGCCGTCCCAGCGGGCGACGGCTTCGGAGTAAATGTCCTTGAGGCCGACGGTGATCGGGACGGAGAAGCTGAGCGTGGCGGGGTGGGGGTCGCGGAGCTCGACCTCGACGCCGACGCGCTGGGTGGCGGCGATCTCGCGGTTGGGCACGACGATGTCGATGGGCAGCTCGAACGCCTGAGCGGGCGGGACGTCGAAGCGGCGCTGGCCGGGGACGATATCCCACCCGGGCGGCGGGATGAAGCGGAGCTGGCCGCGGAGGGACTGGTCGTAGTGGTTGCGGAAGCTGACGACGGGTTGGGGCCGCATATCGTGGATCTGGACGTAGGTCGGATCGATCCGGAAGCTCATCTGCACGAGCGCGAGCGGGGCGTCGACGTCGGAGAGGATCATGGGCGTTGGGGTGAGGTGGAGCAGCGCCCGGCCGTTCTTGACGGTGGCGGGCCGCGCGGCGCCCCAGAGGTCGATGACCTCGGGCTGGTCGCCGAGGTAGATCTGGGCGGGGACGTCGGCGGGCTGGTCGGACCAGGTCCAGGCGATGACGCAACTGTCGGTCGGGCCGTCGAAGACGATGGCGATCCCGTCGTTGGCGAGGCGCATGGCGCCGACGGCGCGCTTGCCGGCCAGGTAGTGGCAGAGCGTGCGGATGGCGCTGTAGCCGCGGCGGGGCTGCCAGCGGTGGGTCCCGGAGTTCTGGGCGAGCTCGAGGGGGGCGGGGATGACGAGGCGGTCGGGGTCCATGGCCTTGGCGATGACGAGGCGGCGGGCGAAGTCGGACCAGGTCCAGGCGATGACGCAACTGTCGGTCGGGCCGTCGAAGACGATGGCGATCCCGTCGTTGGCGAGGCGCATGGCGCCGACGGCGCGCTTGCCGGCCAGGTAGTGGCAGAGCGTGCGGATGGCGCTGTAGCCGCGGCGGGGCTGCCAGCGGTGGGTCCCGGAGTTCTGGGCGAGCTCGAGGGGGGCGGGGATGACGAGGCGGTCGGGGTCCATGGCCTTGGCGATGACGAGGCGGCGGGCGAAGTCGGTGACCTGCTGGTCAAAGGCAACGCCGGTGTAGTCGCCGGCCTCGAGGTTGAGCCAGCGGGGCTGGTCGCTCTGCCGGGCGAAGGCGTCGAGGTAGCTGGGCAGGTCGCGGGTCGGGATCGCGCGCGGGATCCAGTAGCTGAGCGTGCCGTCGGGCGGGCGGTTGGGGTTGAGGACCGAGACGGGGAGGACGACGTCGGGCAGCGAGATGAAGCGCTCCATCTCGGTGCGGATGTCGGCGACCATCTCGGCCGTCCAGGGCAGGGAGGAGGTCTCGGTCGGCTCGGCGCCGAGCTGCCAGGTGGCGATCAGACCGCCCATATGCTTGGCGAGGATCGGGCGGAGGCGATCGCGCCAGCCGGGGTCGTGGGCGAGCATGCGGCGGGTGGGCGTGGCGAGGTCGGGGTCGCTGGCGGCGCTGGGGGTGAGCAGGACGGCGGCGACGCCGAGGCGCTTGCCGATGAGCTGGCGGACGAGGAGGCTGAGCTCGCCGAAGTACTGTTGCTTCACGGGGGTGTCGAGGGGGCCGATGACGGGGATGCCGATGCGGACGGCGCCGGCCTCGAGGCGGGTGATGAGGGGCAGGAGCTGGTGGGGGTCGTAGATCCGCTGGGTGCCGATGTCGATGCAGACGTCGGAGCGGGTGGTGTCGATGGGGGCGAGGGGGTTGAGCACGACAAAGCGGAGGGTGCGCTCGAGGAGGTCGGTTTCCTTGGTCGCCAGAATGAGGCGGGCTTCGTACTCGCCGGCGGGGAGTTGCGGCAGCGGCTCTTCGTGGGGCTGGGAGGCGTTCGCGGCAATGGCGAGCTCGCCTTGGTGGACGAGCTGGCCGTGGACGTCGCTGACGCTGAGTCGGGCGGCGAGGTCCTGGTCGGTGGCGTTGTGGACCTTGGCGATGATGGCGCCGCGCTCGTCAGCGAGCAGGGTACCGGAGGGCTCGGAGAAGCGGAGCTCGGCGCGGGGCAGGCGGTACAGCGCGATATCGTCGAACCACACCTGGGGGTTGACGTCCTGGACGACGATCGGGTCGATGGCCGACGCGCGGGCCAAGCGCCAGTTGTGTGACTGCAGCAGCCAGACGCGCAGGCGAAGGGCGTAGGCTTCCGGGAACCGGCCGCGGAGGTTCATCTCGATGCGCTGCCAGGGCTCGGGGTTGCCGCCGCCGACGGACTGGATGAGGCGGCTGACACGCTTGGTGTCGGCGAGCGGCTGGCCGAAGCGGTCGACGAAGAAGGCCGAGATGAAAGCGCGGGCGGTCTGGACGCCCTCGGCCTTGACGTAGCCGATGAGGCGGTAATCGGCGCCGGGGATGACGTCGAGGTCGGGGTAGACGTACTCGAAGGCGACGCTTTCGAGCGGGGTGGTGAGGCGGAAGGAGGGGGGGGCGGTGTGGCCGACGGCGTGATCGAAGGCGCCGCGGCCGAAGGCGGGCAGGCCGGGGCCGTTGAGCTGTTCCCAGTGCATGGGCTGGCGTTCGTAATTGCCGTCGTCGGTTTCGTGGAAGTCGAAGAGCTTGACGCGTTTGAAGTACTGCATGCGGGGGGTGAGGCCGATCTCTTTGCCGAGCTGGGCGGGGGCATCCTGGGCGGCGGCGCGGGGTGGGCGGCCGACGAGGGTCGTGGCGAGGAGCAGCAGGGTCAGGGCGCACGTTTTGCGCATGGGTTGCGGGCCTCCTGGAGGTCTTATCG
>CAZCKC010000151.1:0-8207 GCA_964499235.1 uncultured Planctomycetales bacterium
GGCCGGCTCGGGGACTGGGACGGCGGCGTGGGGGTCGTGGCCGAAGCCGATCTGGACCTTGTTCTTTTCGGCGCTGCCGCTGGTGACGCCGGAGAGGGTGAGCAGGCCGCTGAACTCGAAGCCGTCGCTGAGGTCGATGCCGGTGACGTTCCAGTTGTGCCAACCGTTGCTGCCGGTGAAGGTGCCCAGCGCGTGGCCGTCGAGCAGGACGTCGCTGAGCGCGATGGTGGCACCGGCTTCGCGGGCGGCGATGTCGATCTGGAGGTAGTTCATCGGCAGCAGCGTGGGATCGTCGCCGGTGATGCTCAGCGCCTCGCTCGACCAATTGCCGTAAACGAGCTGCTGGTCGATGCTGCCATTATTGCCAAGGTCGAGGGACGTAATCAGCTTATCGCCGGTCGCGTCGTAGCTGAAGGTGAGCTGGCTCGTCGAGTTCCAGGCCAGATCGAGCTCGACGCGGTTGCTGCCGGACCCCAGGCTCGGGACGCCGAGGTAGACCTCGCGATCGTTGTGGTTGCCGAACTCGCGCAGGCGGGTCTGGCCGTACTGGGTGGCGGTCGTGCTGTAGCCGCTTTGGACGGTGGCCGCCGGCGCGAGCGGGGTCGTGCCCGCGACGAGTCCGATGGCCCCGATGGTCATGAGCGCGTGGGTCAGCTTCATGGGCTTTCCTCCGAATGTGCGATCGGCTGCGTCCGGTCGCAGCGATGGCGGGTCAGCGCCGGCGCGGCGCCCGGCCCGCGGGCGGCGCGGTTGAGCAGGATTCCTGGCCAGAGCCACCTCCGCGGTGAGGCCGATCCTGACTGAAGGGTTCAAACGGTTGGGTTGGAAAAGCAAACAGTGTTCGTGCGCGATCCCGGAATTCGACCTCGCGACGGGGGAAAGTGGGGGGGTGAACGGGCGGGCTAGAGGTGATGGGCTGGTGCGGGCAAGTCGTCCTTGATTTTCTGCTGGCTGACGCCGTCGCCGTCGCAGGTGTAGAGCATCATCTCGTCGTCGATGCGGGCCTGGAGGTGGACGGGCCGGCCCCAGAGCGTGTGGAGGTTGCGGAGGCAGGCGCCGGCGTACTGGAGGTCGACCTCGATCCCGATGAACTTGTGGGCGAGGTAGAGCTCGCCCCGGTTGGCGTAGTTGCCGTCGACGACGTAGATGTAGGGCTGGCCGTGGTTGGTGAGCTGGAAGAGCATGGTCTGCTTGATGGTGTCGAAGTCGCGGTTGACGACGACCATGCGGCCGGTCATCGGGTCCTGGCGGTAGTGATAGAGCTTGTGGCGCTCGACGAACTCGGGGGTGAGGAAGTCGTCGATGAAGGTCACGTCGTTATAGATGCGGCGGACCTCGAAGATCTTCTCGCGGCCCTGGTTGAGCTCGGTGTTCCAGGCGCGGCGCTTTTGCATGTCCTCGCACTCTTCGTATTCCTTGCCGAACCGGCCGCGGTTCCAACGGTCCTCGATGTCGCGGAAGAGCTCGATGCCCATCTTGTAGGGGTTGAGGCGGCCGGGGGAGGTGGCGAGGGTGCCGGAGTGGTGGTCGGCGTAGGTGATGAGCTCGTCGTCGCGGAGCAGGTAGCGGGTCATCATGTGGGAGTGCCAGTAGCTGGCCCAGCCCTCGTTCATGATCTTGGTCTGGCCTTGGGGGGCGAAGTAGTAGGCTTCGTCGCGGACGATGGCGAGGATGTCGGCCTGCCACTCGGCCAGCGGGGCGTAGCGGAGCAGGAAGGCGAGGACGTCGCGGGTCGGCTCGGGGGGGAAGCGCTTGCTGGCGGCCTCGTGGGCGACGCGGCGGGCCTCGCGTTCCTCTTGCATGCGTTGGGGCGGGTTGATGTAGCGGTCCATGTAGGGCTTGGTGGGGTAGCGGGTGACGTCGGCGTCCATCTCGCGCGGGTGGCGGGGGCGCTCGGGCTTGCGGCGCGGGGCCTCGCGCTGCATGAAGGGGGCGTAGGGGTCGATGAGGTTCTCGAGCGAGAGGCAGACATCGAGGAACGTTTCGACCACCTCGAAGCCCTGGCGGTCGACGTGCCGCCAGATGCGGCTGGCATGGTTGGCCATCCCGTCCATCATTTTGCGGCTGGTCTTGGAGAACCAGATGTTGTTCTTGAAGAAGTCGCAGTGGGCGTACACGTGGGCCATGACCAGCTTCTGGTCGACGAGGGCGTTGTCGTTGAGCAGGTAGGCGTAGCAGGGGTCGTTGTTGATGACCATCTCGTAGATCTTGCCCAGGCCGTAGCTGTGCTGCTTGCGGAGGCGCTCGTACTCCATGCCGAAGCGCCAGTGCGGGTAGCGCTGGGGGAAACCCCCGTAGGCCGCGATCTGGTTGATCTGGTCGTAGTCGACCATTTCGAAGAGCACGGGGAAGCAGTCGAGTCCCTGGTCGGCGGCGACCTGCTCGATCTCACGGCGGAGCACTTCGAGTTCTTCGGGGAAGGTCTTGAGCACGCAGCACCCTTCTTTTCGCGTCAATTCTGCTAATCTTATCGGTCAATCAGCGATCACGGCTGTTGCCCGATGGAGTACGATAGGGAATGGTCGGTGGGTCGGTCCGGCATCCTGAGCCCCACCCGCCGACGTTGACTGCCGATGCCAGGAGCGTGCCGATGGCCACCCCCGAAACCGACCCCGCCACCGTGACCGAGGAAGGGGCGGCTGAGCGCCCGCGCCTGAGCCCGCGGCTGGTGGGCGGACTCTTCATCGTCCTGCTGATGGGCTTCTTCGTGTTGGCGCAGGTGATGAGCCACACCGGCGAAGAGATTAAGTGGGTGCACCAGTTCGATACCGCTCTCGCGACGGCAAAGGACCAAAACAAGCGGGTTTTCCTCCTGCTTTACGAGCCGGAGAGCTCGGTGGTTGCCCGGTACGATAACAATTTATTCACGCAGCGGGGTGTGCGTGCGAACCTGGCGGCGACCGTGCCCTGCCGAGTCGCGGTGAACGCCGGGCACGAATTGTTGCGGCGTTACCGGGTGACCGAGTTGCCGGCGATGGTGATGGTGAACGCGAACGGGACGCCGCTGGGCGCGCCGCTGACCGGGGCGGTGATCGATGAAAAAGTTTTGAACACGTACATCACGAGCAACCTGGGGGAAACGGCGCCCTAGACTCGCGAAAGGGGGGAAAATCTCGTAGGCTAGCGGAATTGGCTCGCCGTGACCGTAGACCAAGGGGTGCACGACAACCACATGCGAATTCGAGAATTGATTTCCACCGGGCGACCGTGCCTGTCGTTCGAGTTCTTCCCGCCGAAGGACGAAGTCGGCTTCGAGCGGCTCCACGACGCGTTAGACCAGCTTCGCGAGCTCCAGCCGAGCTATGTTTCGGTGACGTGGGGCGCGGGCGGCAGCACGCGGGACCGGACGCTGGAGCTGGTGACGCGGATCAAGCACGACTACGGGCTGGAGCCGATGGCGCACCTGACGTGCGTCGGGGCGACCCGCGAAGAGCTCCGCGAGGTGCTGAAGAAGCTGCACGACGGCGGCATCGAGAACGTGCTGGTGCTGCGCGGCGATCCGCCGAAGGACGCGCCGGACTTCCGCCCCGTGCCGGGCGGGTGCGCGTACGCGTCGGAGCTGGCCGACCTGGCCCGCGGCGAGTTCGATTTCTGCCTGGGCGGGGCGTGCTACCCGGAGAAGCACATCGAGGCCCCGAGCTTCGACGTCGATCTCGAGAACCTCAAAAAGAAGATCGACAACGGCGTCGAGTTTCTGGTGACGCAGTTGTTCTTCGACAACCGGCTGTACTTTGACTTTGTGGCCCGGGCCCGGTCGATCGGGATTGGCGTGCCGATCGTGCCCGGCATCATGCCGATCACGAACGTCAAGCAGGTCGAGCGGTTCACCAAGATGTGCGGGGCGGGCATCCCCGACGAGTTGCGGGCGGAGTTGCGGCGGGTGCAGGACGATCCGACGGCCGTGCTCTCGTTGGGCGTCGCCCACGCGACGGCCCAGTGCCTGGAGCTGCTGCACCGCGGAGCGCCGGGGATTCATTTCTACACGCTGAACAAGTCGCCGGCGACGCGGACGATCCTGATGGCGCTGCGGAACGCCTATCCGCCCGCCAAGACGCCGGCCGGCAGCCAGTTTGTCGCGGCGTAGACCGGATGCCCGCGGGCGTGGCCAGCGGGCGCTTCAGTGAATCCACCGATCAGATCTCAGCACCGCTCTCGGCGCGCTCGGCTTCCTGGCCGAGTTGGGCAACGAGTTGCTGGAGTTCGGCGCCCTCCATCGGGCCGCAGGCGGCCACCGAATGGGCGGCATCGATCCAGGTCACGACGGCGAACTGGGGGGTTTCGACGAGCCAGGGGCCGTCACCGCCGCAGCGCGGGGGGCCGGCGACGCGCTTGAGCGGCGTGTCCGGCGGCAATTGGATGATCTCGCGGAAGGTGAAGAACGAGGCGAACTTCTGCGGATCGCTGGTCGAGCGATACATGACGTGGGTCAGGGCGATCTGCTGGCCGTTGGCGCGCAGGCGGCAGGGGTTCGCGCCGTAGAGCTCCCAGCCGAGCTCGGTGAGGTCGGGCAGGACGAAGGGCATGTCGACTTCGCCAGCGAGGACGCGGCGGGCTTCGGCCGGCGCCATGCCGCGGACGTGGTACGCGTCGGCCCGCATCTCGATGCAATGCACGTGCTCCTGCCAGAGGGTGTCGACGGCGACGACGGGGCCGCCAAAGACGGGGGCGGGTTCCGGGGACCACGTGAAGACGGCGATCAGGACGGCGGCGGCGGCCGCCGTGACGGCGAGGCCGAGCTTGAGGATCGTCCCCCGGTCGCGCCTGGAAGTGGCGTTGGCGGAGGCGGCCGATCGCGGGGCGGCTTCCTGGGCGAGTTGGTGGCGGATGCGGTCTTCGAAGCCGGGCGGCAGCGTGATCGCCGCGTGGTGCCGATGGGCGAGCTGGCGGAGGGCCTGCCAGCGGGCGACGGCGGCCTGGAGTTGGGGCGAGGCGGCGACGGCGGCGGCGACCTCGGAGCGCTGGGGCTCGTCGAGCTGGCTGTCGGCGTAGGCGGGTAGCAGTTTTTCGATTTCAGCGTGTGTCATGCGGTTCTGGTTTACTCGTCGACGGCCAGGCGATTCTGGCGGGCGAAGTCAGTGAGTTGGGTTCGCAGTTGTCGCCGGGCCCGGTGCAGGCGACTCATCACGGTTCCGATCGGGATCTCCAGCGTGTCGGCGATCTCCTGATAGCTCAGTTCCTGCGTGGCCCAGAGCAGCAGGACCGTCCGAAAGTCGCTCGCCAGGCCGTCGATGGCGGCCTTTACTTCCCCGTCGAGCTGCTCGGAGTCGAGCTGGGGGAGGAAGTCGTCGGCGGCGGCCAGCAGGCGTCCCGGCTGCTGTTCCTCGAGGATCTGCTGGTCGGTCGCAGCGGGCGCCCGGGCTTCGCGGGTCCGGCGGTTCAGGTACGTGTTGTTCAGAATCCGGAGCAGCCACGGCCGAATGCCATATTCACGTAATTCAAAACGTGCGAAGGACTTATAAGCCTTCAGGTACGTTTCCTGCACCAAGTCCTCGGCCTCGTCTTCTCGACCACAGAGCCGCCGGGCGACCCGGTAGACAATTTCGAGCTCGGGCAGCGCGAGGGCTTCGAAGGACGGTTTCTCGGACTTGCTCATCAGGCTCGCGAATCAGTCCCGGCGGGCGCTGATCTTCCAGCAGCCCAAACCGATGGCCAAGGGTGTGAATTCCCGAAAGTCGGTCCGCTGGTGGGATTCTGGTCCAGATTGGCGGGCGGGGTCAACTGCCGGGGGTTAAACTGGGACCAAGAGTTCCGGTACGAGTCAATCAAAACTTCACGTAACGGGAGAGGAGCGATGGTGCGCTGCGCCGTGGGGGTGGGCTTGGTGGGACTGTTCGCGGGGATCATGCCGGCGGGAAGTGGGGCGGATGAGCTGACGCAATCGCAGCAGGCGTTGCGGGTGCTGCCCGCGGCGGTGCCCGTGACGTTCGCGGGCGGAGACAACTATCGGTCACTCGCTGCGGATTACTACCCTCCGGCGGAGGATGTGGCGGTGGCGCCGATCGTGATCCTGCTGCACGGGGAGGGGGAGGATCGGTCGGCGTGGGAGCCGCTGCTGCCGGCGCTGCACCGGGCGGGGTTCGCGGTGCTGGCGATGGACCTGCGCGGGCATGGCGAGCGCGCGCAGGCGGAGACGCGGCGGCGGGTGCGAAAGCGGGATCCGGCGGTGTTCGCGGAGATGGTGCATGATCCGTGGGGGGCTTACAACTGGGTGAAGGACCAGCCGCGGGTGGACCGGACGCGGGTGGCGCTGGTGGGGGCGGGCGTGGGCGGCAGCGTGGCGCTGCGTTATGCAGTGCAGGATCCGACGGTGGACGTGGTGGTGTGCCTGACGCCGGAGGAGCGGATGCGGGGGCTGGACGCGCGGCGGGATGTGCCGCGGCTGAAAGGGCGTAAGATCTTGATGCTCGCAACGGCGGCCGGAGGCGCGGCAGCGGAACGGCTGTGCCGGCTGAACACGGGCGCGGAGAAGAAGATCTACGAGGGTGCGGCGGCGCAGGGTGCGGCGATGCTGAAGGCGGTCGACGAGGCGGCGGGGGACATCGTCGAGTTCCTGGACACGCACCGCGGCGCGGCGGCGGACGAGCCGGTTTACGCGAGCATCCGCAGCACCGGGCACGTGTTTCATTACAGCGATTCGGAGTGGATTGCGCGGATCAATCCGAACAACCTGCGGGTGTTCTCGTCGGATGATGAGGCGCGGGCGCGGGGCTGGCGGGCGTCGAAGACCAAGGCGCCATACGACGAACAGACGAGGAGAGAGTGATGCGCTGGGTGGTGACGCGGACCCCGTGGCTGGCTTGCCTGATGCTGATCGGACCGCTGGCGCCGTCGGTGCTGGCAGTCGACCTGTCGCAGTGGGTCGAGCAGGCGGAGCGGGCCGTCACGCGCGCCAAGGCGCGGTCGACCGTCGCCACGGTGCAGCGGGCGTTCGACGCGGCCTTCCGGGCGGACAGCGTGGCGCTCGGCGAGGAGCTGATCGAGCTCGTCCGCGTGCGGGCGCTGCCGCGCGGGCCGTTCGACGGCCGAGTGGCGCGGGTGCATTGGCGGGCCGGTCGGATGCACCTGGCGGAGCAGCTCGCGGACAAGCTGGCGTCGGACTCCGACGAGCGGATCGACCTGCACATGATCATTCTTCCAGCGGTGCCGCGGCGGCAGATGGTGCGGGCGCGGGCGGCGGCGGCGACGCTGGAAGCGCGGGGCGATCTCGAGCCGCTGGATTACCAGTACTTGGCGGTCGTCTACCAGATCGGCTGGGAGATCGCCAAGGTGCGGCGGGCGTTGCACGCGTTGGCGGACGACATCGAGCCGACCGCGGGGTATCCGCTGGCGTACGTGGCCGAGGATCTGCAGGGCGTGCCGGACTTCTTTGACCGGATCGGCGCGGCGCCGGTGAACCGGGTGACGCAGTTCGGGGAAGCGCCGTTGCGGCCGGCGCCGCTGATCAACATCCCGCTGTGCGAGGTGATGGTTGACGGGCACGGGCCCTTCAACATGTTGCTGGACACGGGGGGCAGCATCACGCTGTCGATCGACACGGCGGTGGCGGGTGCTGCGGGCGTGGAGTCTTTGGGGGTGGCGACGGTGCGGGGCGCGGGCGGGGCGTCGGAGTCGCAGCAGGCTTTGATTGACGATTTCCGGATCGGGCCGATCCGGATGGAGCGGGTACTGACGCGGGTGTTCGAGGTGCGGCGGGCGACCGCGGGTCAAGCAGACGGGATCATCGGCACGGGGATTTTTGACGGGGCGGCGCTGCAGATGGACCTGCGGGACGGGCGGCTGGTGGTGAGCCGCGGGCTGCCGGCGGACGTCGCCGGAGAGGAAGTGGCGGTGCGGATCGTGGGGGATGCGAAGCTGATGACGCCGGTCCGGACGGAGGACCAGACGGTAGTGGGGTTCTGGGACAGTGGGGCGGACGGGATCTACGCGAGCCCGACGCTGTTGCGGAAGCTGTTCCCGGATGCGCCGCTGCGGTCGTTCTCGACGGCCGACCTGCCGGGCGCCGGCGGGATGGGGGTGGTTGGCGAGGAGTCAGGGTTGGAGCTGTTTTTGGGTCCGGGGTTTGATTTGGGCGTGGGGTCGGCGGTGTTCGCGAACACGAGCGGGCTGGCGCTGAGCATCATGGACACGTTGTTCAGCCCGGTGATCGGCGTGCAAACGGACGTGATCCTGGGCATGCCCGTGTTTCGGCAGGCGCGGCAGGTGAGCGT
>CAZCKC010000152.1:0-8189 GCA_964499235.1 uncultured Planctomycetales bacterium
CAGACGTTGTGGCGGCGCGAGCGGACCTGGAGCGCGCAGGTCCGCCGCCTGGCGACCGCCGGCCCGCAGCAGCGGCTCGCCCCCGCCGCCCGGGCGCTGCAATCGAGTCGCCAGCGCCTCGACGCGGCCGCTGGTCGGCTGCTGGCGTATCGGCGACGGCTGTTCGAGGCGCGGCTCGAAGCGTTGCGGGCGTGCGATCCACGGAGCGTGCTGCGGCGGGGCTACTCGATCACGCGCGCGGCCAAGACCCGCCGGATTCTGGGCTCGGTGCGCGACGTTCGCGACCAGCAGCGCATCATCACCGAGCTCGCCGACGGGGAATTCCGTGCAACGGCCGATGACCCGCGGCAGCCGCAGCTTTTCGATGAAGATGGGCAAACCTAGAAATCGAGAACGGGTCCCGGCGCGGTGCTCAGCTCTTGCCAAGCTCCAGCGCCATGAACGTCACGTCATCGTGGTCGAGCGTACCGCCCGTGTGGCTTCGCAGCCGATCCAGCACACTCTCTTTCTGCTCCGCCAGCGAACGCCCGGCCGCGCTGTTCAGCGTATCGATTAGCCGCTGTACGCCAAAAAGCTCGCCGCTGGGGGCGGGCGCTTCAAGCACGCCATCCGTGTAGAGAAACAGCCGATCACCGGTCTGGAGCGTCGTCTCCGTCGGCAAGAACCGGATGTCGGCGATCACGCCGAGCGGAAGGTTGGCCGGCGGCTCGGTGTCGAACTTCAATGGCTCCAGCGCTTCCCACCGTCCCGTACCCGCCCGGTAGACCAGCATCGGCGGATGCCCCGCGTAGACGACGTGCGATGAACCTTCTCCCGGTAGGACCGCCGCCACGATCCCCGTGCTCATGAACGGCGTCCCGCGCGCGATCACCTTGCTGTTCACCTCGCTGACGATCTGCTCCGTGTCAAGCTGGTTCATGTGCGCCCGCAGCGACTCGTACAGCCACTGGCTCAGGTCGCTGACCACCGCGCCATGTCCGACCACGTCGACCAGCGCGATCCGCATGAGCGCGGCCTGGTTACAGACTGACATGTAGTAGATGTCGCCGCCCTTGCCGCCCTCGGCCGCGGACGAGTACAAGCTGGTCGTTGTGTTCACCGTGCAGAGGTCAACGCTGTCGTTGCGGTTGCCCCCCCAGACCTGACCGCAGGCGAGTTGCTCGATATCGGGCGCCATGCGCTACTCCTCCCGGAAACACGCCGCAGCGTTCGCCGCCACGCTCCCATTCGGTTTATAGTAAGCCATCACGACGGGCCGGGCAGCCCACGAACAAGACGAGAGAGCGGCAGGCCGATGCCTTCACCTGCACCAAACCGCAAACCCCTGCTGATTGTTCCCCCGGCCCCCGAGCGGTGGCCAAAGATCGAAGCCCTGCTCAACCACAAGGGCCAACCCTGGCTCGACGACCTCGCCCTCCGCTTCCGCCAAGGCGTCGCCGGCAGCCGCGACACCTTCGCCGTCATTTTCGACGGCGGAAACCTACTGGCCCACGCCGCCATCTTCTCGACAGCCGACATCGGAATCCTGGGCCACGTGTTCGTCGCGCCGCCCGTGCGCCGCCAGGGCCTCGCCAGCAAGCTGATTGAGACCCTCCTGCAGTGGTTCCAGATGACCGGCGGGCACTGGCTCTACCTCACGACCGAGCCCGCGTTGACCTCGTTGTACGAACGCTTCGGCTTTCAGGTTCTCCACCGCGCCCCCGTCGGTGACGGCGAGCAGGTCACCATGCAGCGCCGCCCCGCCGACGGCGGCATCACACCGCTCCCGCTGCGGGGCGGCGCAGTCACGACCCGATCCGTCCAGCGAGCCGATTGGCCGCTGGTCCTGGCTTTGCTTCAGGACCACCCCGGCGCCGATCCGGCTGTCGGGATCGATACCACCGCGGTCCAGGCCGAACGCTGGACGCTCGAGCGTCTGGCCGAGCAGGCGGCGCAGCGGCTCCAGCTCATCGCGGCTGAACAGAACGGTCGAATCGTGGGGCTCGCCTTGGTGACGCCCACAGCCGGGTCAGAGCCGGCCACCATCGCCCTGCTGCCGCACAGCCGCGTGCCGGCCGCGCTCCGGCAGGCCGCGCTCAAAGCAGCACACCGCAAGGACGTGCCCGAGCCGCGGATTCTCTTCAGCAACGCCGCGGAGACTGCAATGCCCCCCCAGGAGCCGCAGCCGGCTGATCAGGCGTCGCGGCCGGATTGATGGTCGAAATTGCGGAGCATCGCGCCGTTGGCGGGACGCATGCCCATGCGGGTGTAGAAGGTCTGCTGGCCGAGGTCGCAGGTCAGGTCGACCATGTAGAACTCGCGTAGTTGCTCGAGCATGCGGCGGAGCAGTTCGGTGCCGATCCCGCGCCCGTGGTAGTCGGGCAGGACCTCCAGCAGCGGGATGTAGGCGGCCAGGATGCCGTCGCTGATCGCGTAGATGAACCCGACGACGTGGTCGTTCTCTTCATCGATCGCCAGCGCGACGTGGCTGGCGTTCGCGAGGATCTCGTGATGCTTTTGAACGCTCGGCGGGTTGGACCAGCCGGCGAAGAAACCCGCCAGCTGCACCGGCTCGATGTTGGCAAGCGTATCCTGGTAGCGAATCATCAACGCCCTTTTTCCAGACGGCTGGCTGGGACCTGGTGGATGCCGCGCCTATTCCCCCTCGGCCGCGACCGCATCAGCCGGTGGCCCGGTCGCGTTGGTGGGCGGCCGGGCTTCCGCGGTGGCAGCCTCGGTGGCCGGGATCGCATCGTGATCGTAGCCGAGGGCCTGCCGGCTCAGAACGCCGTCGCTGGCCATGGGCATCCACGGCGGCTGGACCACGGCGCTGACGGGGAAAGCGACCAGATTGAGCGCGAAGCGGGCCGGGCTGTAGGCCGCCGCGGCGTAGTCTTCCCAGCCCCAGCGGTTCGCGTAGCTGGCGCCCTGCGAGGCGATCGGGTCCTGGAAATAAAGCGGTCCGTGGCGAACGTCGGACGACTTCGCCGCCACCGTTGCGGTCTCCCAGGTCCGGTGACGCTGGTCGGCCGGCATGAAGTTGGCCCGCACGTCCAGCGAAGCCGGCGTCGCCAGCGTCGTCTCGTAGGCGGGGCTCTCCTGCGAGAACATGTTGGGGATGTTCGCACAACCAACGGCCAGCGTGCTGACCGCGGCGAGCCAGGCAACGCGGCGAGCGGGGGCGGACAACATCGCTACTCCTCGGTGGTCGGTTGCTGAATCGCGTAGTTGGTCGGTTCCTTCGTGATCATGATATCGTGCGGGTGCGATTCGAGCACCCCGGCGTGGGTCACCTGGACGAACCGTGCGTCCCGCCGCAACGCCGCCAGCGTCCGACAGCCGCAATAGCCCATCCCCTGCCGCAGCCCGCCGACGAGCTGGAAGACGAACTCGGCCAGCGAGCCGCGGTACGGCACCCGGCCCTCGACACCCTCGGGCACCATTTTCCGCGGATTTTCGTTCGGGTCCTGGTCGTAGCGGTCCGCGCTGCCGGCCGACATCGCCCCGAGCGAGCCCATCCCGCGGTATTCCTTGAACCGCCGCCCTTTCCAGATCACCAACTGGCCGGGCGACTCGTCGAGGCCCGCGAAGAGCGAACCGAGCATCACGCTGTGCGCGCCGGCCGCCAGCGCCTTGGCGATGTCGCCACTGTAGCGCACCCCGCCGTCGGCGATGACCGGCACGTCGGCCACCGCGGCCACCTCGAGCACGGCCGAGATCTGCGGCAGCCCGACGCCGGTAACGACCCGCGTGGTGCAGATCGAGCCGGGGCCGATGCCGACCTTGACCGCGTCGGCGCCAGCCTCGATGAGCGCCTTCGCCCCGTCGGCCGTCCCGACGTTGCCCGCGATGACCTCGATCTTGCGGAACTGCTGGAGCTCCTGGACGGTGCGGATGACGTTGGCGCTGTGCCCGTGCGCGGAGTCGATGCTGATTACGTCGACGCCGGCCTCGACGAGCGCGGCGGCGCGGCTCAGGTCACCGGCTCCGATCGCGGCCCCGACGCGCAGGCGGCCGCGCTTGTCGACGCAGCGGTTGGGAAAGTCACGGCTGCGGGTGACGTCGCGCATCGTGATCAGGCCCCTGAGCTTGCCGCGCTCGTCGACGAGCAGGAGCTTTTCGACCTTGGCGCGCTTGAGCATCACCAGCGCCTCGTCGAGTGTCGTGTCGGGCGGCGCGGTGACGAGGTTGTCCTGCGTCATCACGTCGGCGATCGTGCGGTCCATGTTCTCCAGGAACTTCAGGTCGCGCCGGGTGATGATGCCCGCCAGCGTCCCGTCCTCCTGCGTGATCGGAACGCCGCTGACGTTCTGGAGCTCCATGAGGCGGGCGGCGTCCTCGACGCGGTGCGTCGGGCGGAGCGTGGCCGGATCGGTGATCACGCCGCTCTCGGAGCGCTTGACCTTGTGGACCTCGCGGCACTGCTGCTCGACGGTGAGGTTGCGGTGGATGATGCCGATGCCGCCTTCCTGGGCGAGCGCGATCGCCAGGCTGGACTCGGTGACGGTGTCCATCGGTGCGCTGATCAGCGGGATGTTCAGCGTGATCGAGCGGGTCAGCGGCGTGCTGATGTCGCACTCCCGCGGGTGAAAATCCGCGTGGCGCGGCACGAGCAGAACATCGTCGAAGGTGAGCGCGGGGCCGATCAGCTTGCTGCTGGCATAGGTGTGGTCGTCCATGGATCAAGAATACCGAGCCAGCCGCCCGCGTCAAGCCACCGCCGCACCGGCCGGCCGCCGACCAAAGCACAACCGCCCGCGGGCCAAATGACCCGCCGGCGGTCGTCGCCTTCCTCTCCCCAGAGAAGCTTGTCGACGGCTTGACTACGCCGCCATCTGCCCGTCGATGTCGTCCTCGCGCCGCGGCCGCGGCAGCACGTTCGCCGCCAGCGCCGCCAGCCCGGCCAGCGAGAGCCCGACGTAGAACAGCACGCCGGCCTGGGTCGGCTGGTCAAACTGCTCGGCCAGCCAGACAGACAAGCCGTCCAGCGTCCCCGTCCCGACCAGCACGCCGCCAACCACGCCGACGAGCCCGAAGAACAGGGCAAAGCTCAAACGATTCTCGGCCAGGTACAGTACCAGGCCCGCAATCCCAATCAGCAGCAACAGCATCATGTCCATCATGGTCTTTTCAACTCCGATTCGTTTTGCCCGCACGCTGGCGGGCACCATCCGTGTCTCAAGCCGTACGATTCCGTTCCGGCGGGCGCCGCATCCGGCCGCACCCGCGCTGTTCCGAGTCCGCCTCACACTGCGGCGACGGTCTCATGCCTGGGCCGATAGGGTGGCCCGCAGACGAAAGCTGAAAGCGGGATTTGGAGGGGGTCGCGAAACATGCTGCCGACAGGGCGTCGGCCGGCTCCGCAACCCGACGCGTGGCCCGTTACCGCCGATAGGCACTGAGTGGCGGCAACACCCGCGTTTGAGGATTCATAATGAGTTATATCGCCGAACCGGCCAACGCCAAGCAGCTTTACCTGGATTTCACGAAACCCGAATCCGGGCCGGATCCTCGGCTTTTGGCGGGGTGGTAACGGTCGCCGTCCCGCACTCCGGACACCGCCCGCTGACGTTGCCGGTCAGGTCGTACCCACACTGGCGACAGCACCGGTCCTCGAGGAACCGCTCGGCCGTTTCCCGCGCGGTGCCGAACAGCCCGAACGGAATCCCGAACCGGTAGAAGACATGCGCACAACGCACGGCCATGCCGATGACCAAGAACGGCAACGCCGGAAAACAGCCCAGCGTCATGAGCAGGTAAAGCATGCCCATCCGCGATTGGTCGAGCAGTACGTATGCACGGGCTACAAACGTGGCCAACACCACGTACGACACCATGAATAGCAAGAACCCCACATCAAAATTGATCGGCGACCTCACGGCGTTCACGATCCACACGCCGATCAAGCCGGCGGTGGAGATCAACGCCCCGCGATAGGGCAGAACCAGCCAGGCGGGATTGCCACCGTACGCCGCCCGGATTTCCTGCCTGGGCATCGGCGTCCGGCACCGCGGGCACGCCCCCTGCCGGAGTTGCCGGAAACGCAGCCGGCATCCACACCCGCGACATTCGATCACGATCGCTCGCGCCGCGAATCTTCCTCGTGGCCGAAAGCTTAACCTTGACGGCGCTCCAAAGAAAATGGCCGGGCGTCACCGCCCGGCCGCTCGTAAGTCTGAAGCCACGTTGTGTGTCGCCGGGCCGCTACCGCCCGAACTTCTCCTCGTACTGCTCGCGGAGCTCCTCCACCACCGACGGGTCCGCCAGCGTCGTCGTGTCGCCCAGCGCCCGCCCCTCGGCCACGTCCCGCAGCAGCCGTCGCATGATCTTGCCCGAGCGCGTCTTCGGCAGCTCGCTCGTGAAGATGATGTCCTCCGGCTTGGCAATCGCGCCGATTTTCTCGGCCACGTGCGCCCGCAGGTCCCCGACCATGTCGCGCGAACGCTGGGCACTGCCCCGCAACGTCACGAACGCCACGATCGCCTCACCCTTCACGTCGTGCTTGCGGCCGACGACCGCCGACTCGGCAACCGCGGGGTGGTCCACGAGCGCCGACTCGATCTCCATCGTGCCGATCCGGTGACCGGCCACGTTGAGCACGTCGTCGACGCGGCCGAGGATCATGAAGTTCCCGTTCGTGTCGCGCTTCGCCCCGTCACCCGGGAAGTAGACCTTCTCGTTCCACTTCGACAGGTAGGTCTTGATGAAGCGGTCGTCGTCGCCCCAGATCGTCCGCAGCATCGACGGCCACGGCTTGGTGATCGCCAACAGCCCGGTGCCCGCGGTCACCTCTTGACCCTTTTCGTCGAGGATCGTCGCCTCGATCCCTGGGAACGGCGTCCCGGCAGAGCCCGGCTTCATCGCCGAGATCCCGGGCAGCCCGGAGATCATGATCGCGCCGGTCTCGGTCTGCCACCAGGTGTCGACGATCGGACAGCGGCTCAGGCCGATGTGCTCGTGATACCACATCCAGGCCTCGGGGTTGATCGGTTCGCCGACCGTGCCCAGCAGCCGCAGGCTCGACAGGTCATGCTGCGCGGGCAGGTCCCGGCCCCACTTCATGAACGCCCGGATCGCGGTCGGCGCGGTGTAGAAGATCGTCACGCCGTGCCGCTCGATGATGTCCCAGAAGCGGTCCTTGTCGGGGTAGTCCGGCGCGCCTTCGTAGATCAGGATCGTCGCCCCACATTGCAGCGGCCCGTACAAGACATAGCTGTGCCCGGTGATCCACCCCACGTCGGCCGAGCACCAGTAAATGTCCTCGTCCTTCATATCGAAGACATACTTCGTCGTCGCGTAGGTGCTCACCGAGTAGCCGCCGGTCGTGTGCACGATCCCCTTCGGCTTGCCCGTCGTCCCCGACGTGTACAGGATGAACAGCACGTCCTCGGCGTCCATCGGCTCGGGCGCGCAGCACTGCCCCGGATCCTCCATCAGGCGATGGTACCAGTGATCGCGGCCTTCCTCGATGTGCACCGGGAACGGCTCGCCGTGCGGCCGCTTGCAGACGATCACGTGCTCGACGCAGTCACACTTCTTGAGCGCCTTGTCGACCGCCTGCTTGAGCTGCACGACGGTGCCGCGCCGCCAGCCGCCGTCGGCCGTGATCACCACCTTCGACTGCGAGTCGTTGATCCGGTCGGCCAGCGAGTCGGCCGAGAAGCCGCCGAAGACCACGCTGTGAATGGCGCCGATCCGGGCGCAGGCCAGCATCGCGACCACCGTCTCGACCATCATCGGCATGTAGATCGCCACCCGGTCGCCCTTCTGGACGCCGAGCTTCTTGAGCGCGTTGCCGAAGCGGCAGACGTCGCGCTGCAGCTGGGCGTAGGTGATCGTTCTCTGTTCGCCGTTTTCACCCTCCCAAATGATCGCCGCCTTGTTGCGGCGCGGCGTCTTCAGGTGGCGGTCCAGGCAATTGTGCGCCAGGTTCAGCTTGCCGCCCTCAAACCACTTCACGTGCGGCGGCTCCCAGTTCATCACCTGCTGCCAGGGCGCGAACCATTCCAGCTCTTTCGCAAAGCCCTCCCAGAACGCCTCCGGGTTGTCCGCCGCCCGGGCGTAGACCGCGGGATCGTTGGCGACGGCTGTGGCGGTGAACTCCTTGGACGGCGGAAACTCGCGGAGTTCGTGGAGCAGGTCGTCAAAGACGGGCGCTTGCGTCATCGTGCTTCCTTTCCTGGCGAAATGAGGTGCGGCTACCTGAACGC
>CAZCKC010000153.1:0-8064 GCA_964499235.1 uncultured Planctomycetales bacterium
TGAGTCGCTTTGCGTGAGTATACCACCACCATGCAAGAAAAAAAACCCGCCCCCGGCCCGTTCAACCCACCCGCCAGCCACCCCGCCCCGCCGCCCGGCGAGCGGCCCGCGGTCGCGTTGCCGGCCGAGCAGCTGACCGACTTCAGCTGGGACCGCGTCTTCCCCGTGCTCCGCCCGATCGAGCTCGAAATCGGGACCGGGAAAGCCGCCTTCCTCCTGCGCCGCGCCCAGGCGTTGCCCGGACGCAACTTCCTCGGCATCGAGTGGGCCAACGAGTTCTACCGCTTCGCCGTCGACCGCCTCGAGCGCTGGGGCGTCACCAACGCGCGGATGCTCCGGACCGACGCGGCCTACTTCATCCGCGTCGTCTGCCCGCGCGACTCACTCACCGCCCTGCACGTCTACCACCCCGACCCGTGGCCGAAGAAGCGGCACCACAAGCGCCGCCTGATCCAGCTGCCCTTCGTCGAGGCCGCTGTCGCGTGCCTGGTTCCCGGCGGCCGCTGGGCGATCCAGACCGACCACGCCGAGTACTTCGAGGTGATCCGCCCGCTCGTACTGGGACATCCGGAGCTGCGGGAGGTGCCGTTCGACGACCCGGACTTCGGCGTCCAGGCCCAGCGCGTCGACACCAACTTCGAGATCAAGTACCGCCGTGAAGGCCGGCCGATCTTCCAGCTCGCGGTCGAACGCCGACCCGAATCGTGAATTTGGAAGCAATTTTGTGTCAGCCGCAGCCCTAGCCGCCTTGCGCCGCTGGCGCGCTGCTAGCCCACCGGCCAGATGACCTCGTCGTCGGCCTGCCCCTCGGCCGTGCCGCCCTCGTCGCGTCCGTTCCGGCCCAGCGAGTAGAGTTCAAAGCCCGCCCCGCCCGGCGCGCGGACGTAGCGGAACGGCCGGCCTGAAAGCGGATCCTCTACGAGCGCCTTCGGCAGCGCCGAAAGGTCTTCCGGCAGCTCGGCCTGGCTCCGCAGCCGAGCGACGATCTCCGCCCCCGCGAGCTGTGACAGCATCCGGCTGCGGAAGAAATGCGGCTGGCGAAAGGCCGGCACCAGCACCTCAACGAGCGGACCCGCCACCGGCTCCGCCAGGTGCGCGTCGATCTGGTCGAAGAGCTGCCCCGCATCCGGGACGGGAAAGTCCGCCGCGACGGTCGCCGCGCCGAAGAGCACGTCCAGTTGATCCACCAACAGGTCAAAGCGTTGGGCGAAGAGCTGTTCCTGCTCCGCCTCCTCCAGCGTCTCTAGCATTGGCAGGAATCGCTTGACCTGCTCTCGATCGATCGCCGGCGTTCCGTCAGACCCGGCCGTGTAGAGCGCCTGAATCGCGGCGTAGGCCAGCGCCTGCTCACGCGCGATGACATCCGCGAACGAGCCGGCACGCGCGCGGATCCGCGTAAGCCGCTCCGCGATGACCCCGGCCTGGCTGGCCGTCAGCTGCGGGTTGGCGAGGACCTTCAAAATCCCCTGCTGTGCGGGTAGCACGACGTTCGCGCCGGCCAGTGTCTCCTGCACCGTCGCCCCGGTCGCCAGCTGAATCCCGGCGGCCGCCGCGTCGAGGTACCCCTCCACTGCGGCCGTGAACTCCCCGGCCCGCTGGCGCCGCTGCGCCTCGATCAGCACCGCCCGTGCCAATTCCCGCCAGGTGTCGAGATGCTCACCGTCAAGCACCAGCACCGCCCCGTCGGACGCCCGGTAGCGGTTCGGGACCGTGCCTTGTCGGACGGCCGAGCGAAACGCTTCCAGCGGCTCGGCATTCGCCTTGAGCCACGCCTGCAGCTCGGGATCCTCGAGCGCGGAGTCGAACCCCCGCATCGCCCGCCGCTGCAAGGTCGCACTTCCCTTCCACGGCGTCAGCGCGTTGAGGTTGGGGCCGCCATCTTGCGGCCGCTCGAACGACGCGTTGATCCAGGCGACGTAATCGCGCGGCTGGTCGAGCCGCGGGAGGGGCGGGCCGTCGCGCTCGGTATCACCCGCCGCTGATGCCACATCGGCGTCCTGCTGGCCGGTCTCAACGGCGGCTGGCTCAGCCGGCGCGGGCTCGTCAGGGGCCTCGCGGACCATCAACGGCGGTTCGGCGCGTTCTTCCGTATCAACAACCTCGCGGGGCTTTTCATTCGAGACCCCAGGCCGCTCCGCCGCTCTGTCCGCCCCTGTGTCCGCCGCCGCTGCCACCGCTTCGGCAGCAGCGTCGCCGAACAGCAGCGCGCGAGCAGCCGCCGGAATCTCACCGAGCGCCGCGACAGTGCTCGGCTCGATCACCCGGCCGAAAATCAGGTCAACCGTCACCCGCCCGCCTTCCCGCGTCGGGATTGCGAGCCGGTCATCCGCCAGGAACTGTGCCGACCCCTGGGCGCGCCAGACGATCGCGTCCGCGGTGACCTCCGCCGCCGACCACTGCTCGCGGCTCAGCAGCCGGTAGAGCGGCAGGTGATGCTGAAGCCGCCCCTCGCTGTCGTAGACCACCAATGCGTGCCGCACGCCGCCGACGTCCAGCTCGTCGAACGTCACCAGGTACCGTCCGGTGGGGTGGAGCACCGCCGCCAGCGGTCCGCGCTCGTTAACCAGCGGCACCCGCCAGCGCTTGCTCATCCGCAGGTCGGCCTGCTGGGCGAAGAGTGTGACCTCCGCCGCGCTCCGTGCGTCCGCCACCATCTGCCCGAGCTTGAAGTTGGCCACGAAGCGGTCATTAGCAGAGCGGACCTTGTAGACCGGTACCTGCGTCTGAGCCGCCGCCCCGCTGACCACCAGCCCCAGCGTCAGCACCGCTGACAGGTACCACCGGTGGTGACGCGGAGCACGATTCTGCATGGATCGTTTGGTCATCATCTCGTGCAGTCTAATACCGCAGGGAGCTCGGCGGGATGCGGTCTGGTACCAAACCGGCCGCGAACCGCCGCAGTCCCCTCACAGCCCGCCCCCGCGCCCGGCTGAGATTACAATCCCTTCAAATCGCCAGCCGCCCCGGCCCAGAGAGGAGTGGATCACCGTGACCGAGCCCGCCATCCCCGAGATCTCCGCGGCCGAGCTCCGCGCCAAGCAGGAGCGCGGCGACGAGTTCCTGCTGCTGGACGTCCGCGAGCCGGAGGAAGTCGCGATCGCGACGATCGCCGGGTCGACCCACATCCCGATGGGCGACGTCCCCAGCCGCCAGCAGGAGCTCGACCCCGACCAGGAAATCGTCGTCTACTGCCACGCCGGTATTCGGTCACTCAGCGTGGCCGTCTGGCTCCAGCGGCAGGACTTCGCCAATGTGAAGAACCTCGCCGGCGGGATCGACGCCTGGAGCCGCGAGATCGCGCCGAACGTGCCGCGCTCCTGACGCGCCCCCCGGCCGGCTGGCCAACGCGGGCTCAGCCGCGGCCGTCGATCTCAAGCCCTCAGCCGCCTTGCAGCCGCTCGCGCAGCAGGCGGTAGAGCTCGGTGAGCTCCTGCCCGCTGAGCAAGGCCGCGCTTTCGACCAGCCGCGCCTGCACGGTGGCATCCGTCACCCCCTGCTCGCGCAGCAGCCCTCGCACCTGGTGCCATTGCGGCAGCCAGACAAGGCGCTCGGCCAGCCCGGCCGGGGTCCCCGCCCGGCGGAGAAAGTGTTTCAACTCGAGGATAAAGTAGACCCGCGGCTGGAAAGGCGACCGCTGCTCGATCAACTCTGTCGGATCGTGCACGTAATGCCCCACCGCCGGCTCCCACGGCAGGCCGGCTTCCTTGAGCTGGTGGGCGAGCTGGATCTGGGCGGCTGAGAACTGCATCATCACCCCGCCGTGCCGGTTAGCGCGTGATCCCGCCGATGCCCAGCGACTGCCGGAGCTGTCGCGCGCTGCGCTGGATGCGGTCCCGCTCGTCACCGTCCATCCGCTCGACGTTTTTCAGCACCATCGCCATCCGGTTGTTGTCCTTGAATCGCGCCTGGTTGCGGATCAGGAAGTCCCAGTAGAACGTGTTGAACGGACAGGCGTCGTCGCCGTCGCGCAGGTTCACGTTGTAGCGGCAGCTGTCACAGTAGTTGCTCATCCGCTTGATGTACTTCCCGCTCGCGGCGTAGGGCTTGGTCCCGACGACGCCGCCGTCGGCGTGCATCACCATGCCCAACGTGTTCGGCAGCGTCACCCAGTCCACCGCGTCCACGTACATCGCCAGGTACCAGTCACTGATCGCCCGCGGGTGCACCCCCGCGATCAACGCGAAGTTTCCCGTCACCATCAGCCGCTGGATGTGATGCCCGTAGCCGTGTGACACGACCTCGCCGACGCACTGCTGCATGCAGTGCATGTCCGTTTCCCCCGTCCAGTACAGCGCCGGCAGTTCGCCGTATTGCCGCAACCCGTTGCGGGCGCCATAGTTCGGGCCCTCGGTCCAGTACACGCCGCGGATGAACTCCCGCCACCCCAGCAGCTGCCGGACGAAGCCCTCCACCGCGTTCAGCGGCGCTAGCTCCTGTTCGTACGCCTCCACCGCGGCCGCCACTGCCTCCCGCGGGTCCAGCCGCTTCAGGTTGAACATCGGCGAGAGCTGGGCGTGAAACATCCACGGCTCGTTCGCCACCATCGCGTCCTGGTACGTCCCGAAATCGGGCAGCCGGTGCTGGATGAAGTGTTTCAGTGCCGTCCGCGCCTCGTCCTGCGTCACCGGCCAATCGAAGCCGTCCAACTCACCCGGGGCGTCCGGAAAGCGCTCGGCCACCAACGTCAGGACGTCCTGCGTGATCGCGTCCGGCCGAAAGCGGCGCCGCGGCGGCGGCGACTCCGCGCGGTTGTAGCGTTCGCGGTTCTGCTTGTCGTAATTCCACTCGCCGCCGATCGGCTTGCGGCCGCCCTTCTCCATCAACACCCCGAAGCGTTTCCGCATCTCGCGGTAGAAGTACTCGAGGACCAGCTGCTTGCGCCCCGCGGCCCAGTCGGCGAACTCGTCCGGCGTCGTGTAGAAGTGGCGGTCCTCGAACACGTCGACCCTGACCCCGAGCGCATCGCGCCAGCGCTCGACCTTCTCGAGTACCCGCCACTCGCCCGGCCGGGTCACGACGATCCGTTCGACCGAGAGCGCTTTGACGATCTCGGTCACCACCGCGTCGAACGATTCCGGTTCCGGCGTGCTGTCCAGGCAGACATAGTGGACGCGATAGCCCTGGCCATGCAGCTCGAGCGCAAAATGCCGCATCGCGCTGAAAAACACGGCCGTCCGTTGCTTGTGGCTGGCAACGTGCGTGGCCTCTTCCCGCACTTCCATCATCAGCACGGCGTCGCGCGCGCGGTCGAGCGCGTGCAGCGAGGCCGCCTTGGCGTCGAGCTGGTCGCCGAATACGACCGCCAAAGTCGGCGCGGTGCCCCGCAGGCGGAGCTGCTTAATCGTTCGTTTGTCGTCGCTCATGATGCTGGCTCCGGTCGCACGATCTCAATGAAGAGCGCGAGCGCGATCAGCCCGCGCGACGACCATGCCACCGTGCGAATCCAGTTCGTCGCGACGAGCCGCGTCACCGCCCGCGGGCTGAACAGCTTGCTGAGCTGCTGGTGACAGGGTACCTGCACGCAGGCTGTCGACAACCAGATCACCGCCAGCAACGCCAGCCCACCGGTCGCCAGGTTCCACATCGGCCCTGTCGTCGCGGCCAGCCAGATGCCAGCCGCTGTCGCCAACTCGGTCAGCATCAGGGGCGCCACCACCCACGTCGTCCGCCGCACGTGGTGCTGCTCGTAGACGTTGAAGGCTTCGGCTCCGACGCGGGCAAAGAGCGGGTAGTGCACGACCTGAACGAACCAGATCAACCCCGCCATCATCAGCGTGGCCACCAGGTGCACCGCAGCCAACGCGATCAGCCAATCCACATCGTCACCGGGTAGCAGGGAATAAGGGAGCCCGTGTGCTGGCCGGGAACAGGTCGGGAAGGGGCCAACACACGGGCGGGTTCACTTGCTCGGGAGTCCGGCGGACGGGACGGGTTGCGCCGCCCGCCGGGATGCTATGGGTTCCCTCTAGTAGGCAGCAGCCGACTGATTGGCCGTGTCCGGCAGGATGACGGCATCGATCACGTGGATCACGCCGTTGGACGCGTCGATGTCTGTCTTGACCACCGACGCGTTGCCGACACGCACCTTCGTGCCCGTCGTCTTGACGGAGACCTTACCGCCCAGCGTCGTGGCCTCGTCGATGTCGACGACCGCAGGGGAGTAAACGCGACCCGCGACAACGTGCAGCTTCAGAATCTGCTGCAGCTTCGCCTTGTTCTCCGGCTTAAGCAGCGACTCGACCGTGCCGGCCGGCAGTGCCGCGAAGGCCTCATCAGTTGGCGCGAACACCGTAAACGGGCCATCGCTGGCCAGGGTCTCGGCCAGGCCGGCCGCCTTTGCCGCGGCGAGCAGCGTGTTGAATGCACCGGCTTGCTTCGCAGTCACGACGATGTTGTCTGATGCCGGCAGGATCACCTGGTCGATGACGTGGATCACGCCGTTCGCAGCCTTGATGTCGGCCTTCGCGACCTGGGCGCCATCGATCATGACCTTGCCGTCCTTGGTCGTGAAATCGATCATCTGGCCCTCGAGCGTGACAGCGCCAGGAGCCTTCATCACGTCCTTGGCCATCAGCTTGCCAGACACAACGTGGTACTTCAGAACCGCCTGCAGCTTCGCCTTATTCTCGGGCTTGAGCAGCGTCTCAACCGTCCCGTCGGGGAGCTTCGAGAACGCGGCATCGGTCGGCGCAAAAACGGTCAACGGACCGTCGCTCTGGAGGGCGCTGACAAGCCCGGCCGCCTCCGCCGCCGCCAGCAGGGTCTTGAATTGGCCGGCTGCCGCGGCCGTGTCGACGATGTCCTTCTGCGCGGTGTCATAAGCGGCAAGCTGCGCGGTGGTCGTCGATGCCGGCTTACTGGTACCGCACTGGGCGGCCGCCGTCGGCGCCCAAACGAGCGCGGCCCCGACTAGCGTGGCGATAGTTGTGGTGCTCCAAATTTTGATCTTCATATTCATCAGCTCCTTGCTGGTTGTCTGGCTGGCTGCCAGGTTTCAAACGTGTTCGTTTCGCGGCCGCCGCTCAGCCGCGGCTGCCACTCGGCCGCAACAGGCTGAGCACTTCCTGCCGACTAGCGGCGTCGGTTTTGAGAATCCCGCGCGACGCCTTCGTCACCGTGTTGCTCGCACACTGATTAACTCCGCGGACCTTCATGCACAGGTGCTCGGCCTCGACGATGACCAGTACGCCGAGGGGGTTGAGATGTTCAACCAAGGCATCGGCGATCTGGGTGGTCAGACGCTCCTGAACCTGCGGCCGACGAGCGAACACCTCCACCGTCCGCGCGAGCTTGGAAAGGCCGACCACCTGGTTGTCGGCCGGGATGTAGGCCACATGGACCTTGCCGAGGAACGGCAGCAGGTGATGCTCGCAGAGACTGGAAAATTGGATATCAGAAACGATGACGAGATCGTCGCTTTCGGCGTCGAAAACACGGCTCAAGTGCTGGCCGGGCTCCTGTTGCAAGCCCGCGAGCATGTCCCGGTAGGCGCGGGCGACGCGCTGCGGCGTCTCCCGGAGCCCGTCACGATCCGGATCTTCGCCTACCGCGAAGAGGATCTCGCGAATTGCCCGCTCGATCCGGCCGAGGTCGACGGGGTGCCCGTGACGGCACGCGCTTTCGACCCTTGAACCTGAGTGATCCAACCGTGATCCCGAGTTATCCGAGCGACGAGCGACAAAGGCCGTTGAGTCTGAAACGATCATCAAATTTCTCCCTGCGGCCCTCTGTCGCCGCCGAAAGAACAATAGTGGGCGCCATCACGAAATCAATCAAATCGGTCATTCGACAAGCGAATATTCCAAGAGATGGCCGTGAAATCGTCCATTCCGTTCTTCGCGTCCCACGGGCGACCCAATCCGACATTTGAAGATTCCAAATTCTGATATTTCGCCCTGCCAAGCTGGCGCGGTGGGGGCAGGATTCGCCGATTCCACCCGCAGCCCCAGAAAATTTGCAGGGGGCCCACCGATAACAAACGCAACCGCGCCCGGTATGACTGGGAATGGGAGCAAGGGAGTGCTCGGATGCGGCTGTTGTTGGCGGAGGAAAACCCGGATCACG
>CAZCKC010000154.1:0-7890 GCA_964499235.1 uncultured Planctomycetales bacterium
TCCTTGGTGGCCTGGCGCTGGGCGTCGTTGAAGTAGGCCGGCACGGTGATGACCGCGCGGTCGACGGACTGTCCGAGGTAGCGCTCGGCGGTGGCCTTCAGGTCGCGAAGGACGATCGCGGAGATTTCCGGCGGGGCGTACTCCTTGTCCTGCACTTTGACCTTGACGAGCTCATCGGTGCCGCCGGTGATCTCGTAGGGGACGATCTTCTCTTCCTGGGCGACCTCGTGATGGCGGCGGCCCATGAAGCGCTTGATCGAGAAGACGGTGTTCTTGGGGTTGGTGACCTGCTGGTTGCGAGCCCGCTGGCCGACCAGTCGCTCCCCTTTATCTGTAAAGGCGACCACGGACGGCGTGATACGGCTGCCCTGCTCGTTGACGAGCACTTTGGGCTGGCCGCCTTCCATCAGGGCGACGACGGAGTTCGTCGTACCGAGGTCGATTCCGATGATCTTCGACATTCCGCAAAACCTCCTGGCAGAGAGTCACTAGCGATGATGCAATCTGCAATGGCGATTCCAGAAGGACTTGAAATCGATCATTTTCGTAAGTCTATTCGCTGAAGTTACTTATAAATAGCCCTCGCGCGGGGCTGGCGGGCGGTGCTGCTGCCAAACTGACAGGCGGCCGGGCGGGGCGGCAAGCGGGGTGATGTTCGGGGCGGCGGTTCAAGCCTGGGGCGGCGGGTCGAGCTCGTGGGCTTTGGGCACGCGGCTCGCGAGGCGGCGGTACAGGCTGAAGGGCAGGCGGCGGGCAATACTCGCCGTCAGCCACGTCGGCCAGGGGAAGTACGTGACGTGTTTGCCGGCCGCAATCGCGCGGGCGATCTTGTCGGCCGCCTGTTCGGGCGTGAGCAGGAAGCGGAGGACGCGGCGGTCGTGGCTGGCGATGAAGGGGGTGTCGACGAAGCCGGGGCAGACCGTGGTCACGCGGATTCCGCTCGAGGCCAGGTCGACGCGGAGGCTCTCCGTGAGCGTGATCAGGGCGGATTTACTGGCACTGTAGGCTCCGACGTCGGGCAGGCCGACCATGCCGGCGATGCTGGCGACGGCCGCGAGGTGGCCGCTCTGGCGTTCGAGCATCTCTGGCAGGACGGCGTCGTAGAGGTTCGCTGCGCCCTGGACGTTGGTGGCGAAGACGGTGGCGACGTCGTCGGCCTGGAAGCGGTAGCCGGGGGTGTAGCGGTGGATGCCGGCGTTGGCGATCGCAATGTCGCAGCGCCCGAGGGCCTGGCGGAGGCGGGTGACGGCTTCGCGGAGGCGGGGGGCCTGGGTAACGTCAGCGACGGCGTGGGCGGCAAGGTGACCGGCTTCGCGGAGCGCGGCGGTCACGGCGGCCAGCGGCTCCTCACGGCGGGCGATGAGGCCGACGGCGGCGCCCCGGGCAGCGAGGTGGCGGGCGAGCGCGGCACCGATGCCGGAGCTGCCGCCGGTGATGAAAACCCGCTTTTCATGCCAGAAACTGGTTGCGGCCATCATGGTTTGCGATTCAAAGAGTCTGGAACTGCCTGTCAGCCGGTAAGGGGCGGATGCCCGATAACGATGGAGCACAGCATAAGGGAAGGCCCGCTGGGGGGCATCAGCGGGCCAAGGGGTTCGTGGCTGATGAAAGGCGGTTTCGGCGGGGCGGCTTGGCGGGCGAACGGGGGCCCAGGGGTCAGCCGGGGGGATTCCGGGCGGTTTGGGGGGCGTTGGGGGGCTGCTGGGGGTGTTTTGTCCAATCGTCGAAAGCCCCGGGGTCCTGGGCTCGGAAATGCTGTTCCATGGTGGCGGCCAGGGCGCTGATGTCGGGGTAGCCGTAGGAGCCGCCGGCGCCTTTGAGGCGGTGGGCGAAGGTCTGGAGGGCGTCCCAGTCGAAGGCGGCGTAGGCGGAATTGATCTCGTCAATGCGGCCGCCGAGCTCGTTGACGAACTCTTCCACAATGTCGCGGAGGTCGGCGTCTTCGAGGAGCAGTTGCGAGACAAGGGTTTGCGGGGCCTGTGGGGTGCTCATAGTGTCCTCCAGCGAATGACTGCACTTGCGTCCGGGTCATCGGCTGGAATCGGGCGGAGGTCGTGTAGCGGCGGGCTTTTTCTGCCGACGACAGAGAAGGTCGACTGATCGGGACAGGACATGGCATACTGTTGATCGTCCGGGCCGGGATTGTCGGGGCGGCGAAAGGGGTTAGCGGATGTGCGGAATTGTGGCGTATCTCGGGCCGAAGGACGTGGTCCCGGTCCTGATGGAAGGTCTGAAGCGGCTGGAATATCGGGGCTATGACTCGGCGGGCGTGGCGGTGGTGAAGGATGGGCGGGTGCGCGTCCGGCGGTCGGCGGGTCGGATCTCGGTGCTCGAGGCGAAGCTGAATGGCGACCTGATGGATGCGCACGTCGGGATCGCGCACACCCGGTGGGCGACGCACGGGGCGCCGACGGAGCCGAACGCCCACCCGCATTGCGACAGCAGCGGGAAGCTGGCGTTGGTGCACAACGGGATCATCGAGAATTACCAGACGCTGGCGAAGTACCTGGAGCAGCAGGGGATCACGCGCGAGTCGGAAACGGACACCGAGGTGCTCGCGAAGCTGATCGGGCACTTTTACCAGGGCCAGCTCGAGGACGCGGTCCGCCAGGCGCTGCGTGAGGTGAAGGGGACGTTCGGGATCGCGGTCGTGCACGAGGACGAGCCGGAGGTGCTGGTGGCGGCCCGGCGTGGCAGTCCGCTGGTGATCGGCATTGGCAAGGACGAGTTCCTGGTGGCGTCGGACGCGGCCGCGATCGTGCAGCACACGCAGCAGGCGGTGTACTTGTCCGATAACGAGGTGGCGGTGCTGACGCCGGATCGCTTCCGGACGACGACGCTGGATGCGGCGCCGACCTCGAAGCAGGTGGAAGAGCTCGAGTTGACGCTGCAGGAGCTAGAGCTCGGCGGTCACGAGCACTTCATGTCCAAAGAGATCTTCGAGCAGCCGGAGTCGTTGCGGACGTGCATTCGGGGGCGGATCGACTTTGATGAAGCGCGGGTGGTGCTGGGCGGCTTGACGCCGGTGTCGCGCGAGCTGATCCGGGCGAAGCGCGTGATCCTGATGGGCTGCGGGACGGCGTGGCATGCGGGGCTGATCGGCGAGTACCTGATCGAGGAGATCGCGCGGATCCCGTGCGAGACGGAGTATGCGAGCGAGTTTCGCTACCGCAATCCGGTGATCGAGGATGGCACCGTCGTCATTGCGATCTCGCAGAGCGGCGAGACGGCGGACACGTTGGCGGCGTTGCGTGAGGCGAAGGAAAAGGGGGCGTTGACGCTGGGGATCGTGAACTCGGTCGGCTCGACGATCGCGCGGGAGACGGACGCGGGGGTGTACCTGCACGTCGGGCCGGAGATCGGCGTGGCGTCGACGAAGGCGTTTGTCGGGCAGGTGATGGTGCTGAGTCTGATGGCGGCGTTTCTTGGGCGGCGGCGGCACATGAGCCAGTCGGTCTGTCACGAGTACCTGACGGCGCTGAGCCAGATCCCGGACGTGATCGAGCGGACGCTGCAGCTGGCCGACAAAACGCGCGAGATCGCGGCGCAGTACGTGGAGCGGGCGAACTGGCTGTATCTCGGGCGCGGGATGCAATACCCGGTGGCGATGGAGGGGGCGTTGAAGCTGAAGGAGATCAGCTACATCCACTCGGAGGGGTTGCCGGCGGCGGAGATGAAGCACGGACCGATCGCGCTGATCAGCGACGGGATGCCGGTGGTGATGATCGCGCCGCAGGGGCACTGGTACGAGAAGGTCATCAGCAACATCGAAGAGGTGCGCAGCCGGGGCGGGCACGTGGTGGCCGTCGCGACCGAAGGTGACGAGGAGATCGCGCAGCGGGCGCACCATGTGATCTACGTGCCGGCGGTGCCGGAGGCGCTGCAGCCGTTGGTAACGGTGATCCCGTTGCAGCTCTTGGCGTATCACGCGGCGGTGATGCGGGGTTGTGACGTGGACAAGCCGCGGAACCTGGCGAAGAGTGTGACGGTGGAGTAAGCGGGCGAAGGCGGGGGCCGGCCACGACGCTAAGAACAGTTCGCCAGTCCCCCGGACTGAAGTCTGGGGCACCCGGAGGGTGGGGCAGGGGAGCGGGGGATCAGGTGTCGGGCTCGGCGGTGACGGTGAGCTTGTAGGTGGCGAACTGTTCGACGTAAAGCTCGGCGCGTTCCTTGTGGGTGACGAGCAGGAGGCTGAGGCCCCGCTCGTGGGCTTCCTGGGTGCGTTCGATGGCTTCCTCGGGCTTGAGGGGGGTGAGTTTCAGGATGGTCAGGATGACGTGCTCGAAGGAGTTGACGTCATCGTTGTGCAGCAGCACGCGGTAGGGCGGCAGTTGTTGCGTCCGGGTCGTGGTCGCGGGCTGGGTTGCGGTTTCCTGAGCACACATCACGGGCGATCCGGAACGGAATCCAGCCGTTAAACCTGCGTTGCCGCGTTGCCTGAGGCTACGGCGGTCCGGGGGGCGGCGTCAATAAATTGTACCCCACGGGCAACTTGGGTGGTGGCGGGCACGCGCAGGAGGCCGCTAGAATGCCACCCCCAATGAGTTTACACCGTCAGCCCGCAGGAGAGCTCGGACGATGAAGTGGCAACGGCGCTTTTTGGCCGTTTTTGCGACCGCGGGGGTGGCCGCCCTGGCGGCAGCCCAGGATGCGGGGCTGGGGGGCATTCCCGAGCAGACGACGCTCAGCGATGCCGACCGGCAGAACGTGCGGAACTGGGTCAGCCAGCGGGTGGCGGCGGTGCTGGGCGGCGATGCGGCCCGGGCGACGCCGGCGTTGGCGGAGCTACGCGGTCAGTTGACCAGCACGGCGGCGACGGACGCGTTCAAGGCGGCGGTCCATGCGGCGCTGGCCAGCGAGGCGGGCGGGCAGCTGCGGCAGGCGGAGGCCCGCTCGGCGGCGCAGCTGCTGGCGCTGGTGGCGGCGGCCCCGCGGCCGGAGAGCATTGCGCTCTTAACCGACGCGTTACGGGATCCGCGGACGCCGGTGCGGTTTTTGGGGGCGAGTGGCTTGCGGCGGCTGAAGGCGTCGCTGGCACGGAACCGCAACGCGATTCCGCAGGTGATGAGCGCGTTGGTGAACGCCGGGGCGGCAGAGGAGTCGCCGGCGGCGCTGGCGGCGATCTACGAGGCGCTGGACCTGCGGGGCTTGGAAGACGGCCCGGATACGGCTGTCATTGTGCAGAACACCTTGCAGCTGCTCGAGCAGCGGGCGCAGCAGTACCAGATCACGGGAACGCCGGCGCAGGGGGCGGACCGGCACGGGCTGGTGGTGTTGGACGCGTTGCGGGATGAGCTCAACCCCAACCAGCGGACGCAGTTGCTGCGGGTGCTGGGACGGATGGGGATGTTCACGATCGAGCGGTACTCGAGCACGCCGAGCGTGCGGCAGCCGACGACGGATGAGCTGCGGGCGTTGCGGCGGCGGCTGGAGTTGATGATCCAGACGATTGAGCGGACGTTGGACGGGGTGGTGGGGGCGGGTCAGGCGGCCCCGAACCTGACGGAAGCGATGACGAGCCCGAACGTGGCGGTGGACCTGAAGCTCGAGTGGAACAAGTGGGCCCAGCAGTTGCAGGGGCCGACGGGCGAAGAGTACTTCCTCAGTGACGAGCGCGAGCCGGCGGAGTAGGTTGGCGTGGTGGGGCGGTTCGGGATGCGGGCCGGGCCATCAAAAGCGGAGCCGCCGACCGCGGTAAGCGGATGGCGGCTGCCGTTGCCGATCAGATCTGGGTGAGGCGTGGGGCTAGGCGAAGTAGTCGGCGTTCTTTTGCGTGTAGCTTTCCCACTCGTCGGGCAGGTCTTCTTCGGGGAAGATGGCCTTGACCGGGCATTCGTCGACGCAGAGCCCGCAGTCGATGCAGGTATCGGGGTCGATAAAGAGCATCTCGGCCTTTTCGAAGTCGGGCTCGTCCTTGCGGGGGTGGATGCAATCAACGGGGCAGACCTCGACGCAGGATGTATCTTTCGTGCCGATGCAGGGTTCGGCAATAATATGCGTCACGTGGTACTCCTAGGTGCCTTGTGGTACGACAGGGTGGTGCGAACAGCTTATTTGCGAGGCGGAACGTCCGCTACGCCGAGATTGTATAACAATCCGATAGGTTGGCAACGGCTCCGGGTGGTTCGCCGGCTTGAAAGTGGTGACAGCGATGCCGAACAAGCTGAAGTGGACGGACACCGAGGACATTGGGATCCTGTTGCAGGAGAAGTTTCCCGATCTCGATCCGCTGTCGGTGCGGTTCACGGACCTGCGGCAGTGGGTGATCGAGTTGGACGAGTTTGACGACGCCCCGGAAGCGAGCAATGAGAAGAAGCTCGAGGCGATCCAGATGGCCTGGTACGAGGAGTACCAGGATGCGCAGGACGACTAGCCGGGGGCGGGTCTTGGCGGCGGTCGCGTCGAATCGCGCCGGCGTGTTGAGGAGTGTGTGATGCCGAAAGCGTTGATCGCGGCAGGCGGCGTGGCTTGGCTGCTGGTGCTGGGTGGTTGTCCGCTGCATGAAGGGGGGACCACGGATCCGCCGGCCGAACTCACGGTGACGGCGACCGGACCGGCGTCGGTTTCAGTGGACGAGACGGCGACGCTGACGGCGACGGTGGGTGACGCGGCGGCGCCGCTGGCGTTTGCGTGGGCGCAGCTGGCGGGCCCGCCAATCACACTGCGGGACGCGAGCACGGCGACGGCGCAGTTCACCGGGCCGTCGATCGAGGTGCCGCGGCTGGCACGGTTCCGGGTGACGGTGACCGATGCGCGCGGGGCGACCGGGACGGCGACGGTTGAGGTGATCGTCAACGGTGACCCGTTGTTCGGCTTGTCGCCGGACTTTGGAGCGGGTCAGGTGTCGTTGCCGGTGGCGCGGGCAGGGGATGACCGCGACTACGGGGACGGCGATCTGGTGGAGCTGGATGGCTCGGCCAGCTCGGGGGCGGAGCTGCGGTATTCCTGGACGCAGACGGGCGGCGCGGATGTCGGGCTGACGGGGGCGGACCAGGCGGTGGCGACGTTTACGGCGCCGGCGCTAGGCGCGGACAACGAGTACATGTTCGAGCTGACGGTGACCGACGCGTTCGGGCAGGTGGCGACGGACGTGGTGACGGTGACGGTGATCGAGCGGCCGGAAGTGGAGATCGAGACGACGCTGGGCAGCTTCACGGTGCGGCTGGAGCCGGGGCGGGCGCCGAAGACGGTGGCGAACTTCCTGCAGTACGTGGCGGACGACTTTTACCCCGGGACGATCTTTCACCGGGTGATCTCCGACTTCGTGATCCAGGGCGGCGGCTTCGAGCCGGGGCTGGAGCGGAAGGTGACGCGGGCGCCGATCGAGCTCGAGGCGGACAACGGGCTCTCGAACACGCGCGGGACGATCGCGATGGCGCGAACGAGCGAGCCGAACTCGGCGGCGGCGCAGTTCTACGTGAACCTGGTGGACAACAGCGGCGACCTGGATCCGTCGGACGATTCGCCGGGATACACGGTGTTCGGCGAGGTGATCGCGGGGCTGGACGTCGTGGACGCGATCGGGGCGGTAGCGACGGAGTCGGTGGACGGCTTTGATGACGTACCGGAGACCGACGTGGTGATCACCGATGTTGCGCGGGTGAACTAGCGCGCGGCGTTGGCACTGGTGTCCCGCCCATCCTATCCGGGACTGGGGCGCAACAGCTCAAACAGGTCGTAAGTCGCGTTGGCGCTGCGGATCGGGCTTACTGCGACGCATAGCCAAGCCCAAGGCATGCCATCACGATCGATTGGCGCCGATTGCGGGTCGGCCGACGACGTCGTCGGGCGCGGCGGGCAGTCCGCCGCGGAAAGCCCGCTAGCCTAGGCCGCCACGGTGCGCGCTCCGCGCGGCCGCCGGGTCAGCTTGCGCACGGCTAACCAAGGCCC
>CAZCKC010000155.1:0-7859 GCA_964499235.1 uncultured Planctomycetales bacterium
CCTTGCGGTAGACCCGGTATTCACGAATCGCCGGATCGTCGGCCGCCCGCCAGGCCAGCGTCAGGTCCGTGCGGTCCGCGTGCCGGTGTGGCCGCAGGTCCACCGTCGGTTCCGGCGGTGCATCCGGCCGCGCGTAATGCGTCTGAAAATCAAGCGTGAACGTCTCGGTGTGCCCGCGGAGGTAACCCACGTTCAGGTCGAACGCCCGCACCCAGTGAAACTCCTCGCGCTCGCCATAGTTCAATTTCGCCAGCAGCAGGCAATTCCGCCCGACGATGTCAATGTGCCCGAAGGGATTGTCCTTCAGCGTGTAGCCCCACTTGGTCGCGTGCTCCGGCGCCGATTGGTTCGGCAGCAGCATCCGCCCCTCCGCATCGGTCTTCCCCGTCGCGATCGGCTCCTCCGGAATACGCCCCGGCTGGGCCGGATCCGCGTGCTTCTGGTAGAGGCTCACCGCCACCCCGGCGAGCGGCTGCCCGTCGTTGGCCTGCACCCGGATGAAGTTCCGCGCCGGCAGCTGAAAGTAGTAGTCGCCGAAATACCCTCGAGGCCGCCCGTGCGTCTGGTTGAGATAGCCCGCGCACTGCTCGCTGAAAACATGCGGCCCGTGCCAGTGCATCATCGTCGCCGGCCAGGGGAAAAAATGCATCACGTTCGCGTAGGCGCCGTCACGATTCCGCACGTTGCAGTCGAACGCGTGCGAGTTCAGCTGGTAGATGTCGACCAGCCCGAGCTGGTGCCCGAGCTCGTGCGGCAGGCCCCAATCGACCTTGGCAGCCCAGCGGGCGGCCGTCTCGGCGTCGACGTCCCCGAACAGCCAGGTCCCGTTGAACATCGTGATCTCGCCGGGATCGCCGTTGAAGCGCCGCAGGTGATCCCACTGGTCGTTGTACTGGGCATCGCGGGCGTCCTCGACGACGACAATCTTGTCGATCCGGACACGCTCCTTGATCCCGTCCGGCGCCGACGGCCAGACCGACCGCTCGAATAGCCAGTTCATCATGTGGACGTGGTACTGCGCCCAGTCCTCGAAGTTGAACGTGTCGACGATGTTGCGCGACCGGCCAAAGCCCTCGTATGTCCCCCGCGAGACGACGAAGAAGAACGTCTGCGCCTGGATCGGGTCGATGAACGTGTTGTTCCATTCGGCGATCTCGTCGATTGCCTCGTCGGTGTCGAGCTCGACGGTGAGGTAATCCTGCCCGTTGCGCCAGCGCCACGGCACCTCGATCGCCGACTGCTCGTCGGGTGACAGCGGCGCCGTCGTGCGCCCGGCGGCCAGCGTCTCGTCACCAACCCGCACCCGCCAGGCAAACGGCGGCGCGCTCGTGCCGCCCGCGTTGAGGATGTGCACCGTGAATGTGACCTCCTGGCCCGACTCGGGAGGCAGCGGATAGTCGTGCGGATCAATCTTCAGCACCGGCAGCCAGTCCTTGTCCGGCTCGTGATACGAAACCACCCCGTGCCAGCTCTGGTCCCGCGGCGTGCGCTCCACGTACGCCACCGTCAGGTCAGGCCGCCCCGGCTCCTCGAGCAACGGCGCGGTGCGGCGGTATTCAACCCGCTGCACGTCGGCCCGCGGAAAGGTGTGCCGCTTGCCAGCCTGATCCCAGAAATACACCAGGTTGCCCCATTCGAGCAGCTTGCCGACCAGCACCTCGTCCGTCGTCAGGAACAGGCGATCCTGGTAGCCATTCATCTCCCCTGCGAACGCGTAATCGAAGTGTGGCGTCGGTGGGTCACTGACCGGGCTCGCGACCGGCTGCGCAAGGACGCTCCCAGCGCCAACCGACGACACGATGACAACAGACAGCAGCAGACGGATCACGGCAATTCTCCAACCAACACGTGTTAGCGATTACTAGGTGTGGGCAGCAACGATCTGGAAAGCCATCGTAGAGTTCGAACGGTGCTGCCGCAATCCAGAACACCCCCGCAATATTGCGCAGCCCGTTCCAACCGCGATCGCCGTGCGGCTTGCTGCCCGACGACTCCACCGGTGATAATCATCTGACGTTCATGGGCTCGACCCAGCGAAGCCGATTCCCTCTGCCGCAGCGAGTGTGTCATGCGACGGCCGATCCAAGACTTGCCCATGGTGCCGGTGAGCGTGCAGGCCGACGCGCCCATCGGCCCGCTCGAGACCTGGCGCCACAGCCTCGGCTACGGCGGCATCGACCCGGCCCCGCTCAGCCCGGCCGCGGTCGCGGCGGCCGCGGCGCTCCAGCCGCGCCTCGTCCGCGTCTTCATCCAGGAGTTCTTCCAGGTCTGCCGGGGGCCCGACACCTACGACTGGTCGCGCCTCGACCCGTACCTCGATTCCTTCGCCGCCACCGGTGCCAACGTCGTCGCGGCGATCTGCATCAAGCCGCCGGCGCTCTACTCCGAGATCGACGCCACGCGCTGGCAACCCAGCGACCCCGGTGCCTGGCAACGCCTCATTCGCGCGCTCGTGATCCGCTACTCGCTCGAGCGCCCGATCGTCACGCACTGGGAGATCGGCAACGAGCCGGACATCGGCGAGGGCGGCGGCTGCCCCTACCTCATCCGCGACGCGAATGACTACCTCGCCTACTACCACCTCACGGCCGCCCCGATTCGCGCGGTCTTCCCCGACGCCCGCATCGGCGGCCCGGCCAACGCTCGCTTGTTCAACCCGCCGCTGCCCGACCTCGCGCTCGCGTGGCGCAGCGGCGCCGACCTGCCGCTCGACTTCGTTTCCTACCACCTCTACAGCTCGCTGCCGGCGCTGCACGGCGACCACGTCCGCGCCGCCCGCGAGATGTTCCGCCACCCCGACCAGCCGACCCCCGAGCTCATGGTTACCGAGTTCAGCCCCTGGTTCGAGCCGACTAGCACGCCCGAACAGGCCTTCGCCGGCCAGCGAGCCGCCTGCATCGCCGCCGCCGTGCTCGAAATGCTCGACGCCGGGCTCGACTACTCCTTCCACTACCACTTGCAGGACCAGGTGCTCGTCCCGCGGCACTTCGAGCCCTTCTTCTCGCCGACCGGACTGCGGAACTTCGTGCGGCATTTCAACGAGCGGCCGCACCGCTTCGGCCTGCTCGGTCTCCACGGCGAACCGCACCCGCAATATTTCGTCTACTGGATGCTGCAGCGGCTCGGCACGACGCGGCTGCGGACGCAATCCTATGACCGCGTCGGCGTGCGAGCCCTCGCCGGACAGGCCGGCGGGGCGGTGAACGTGATGTTGATCAACCACGAGCCGGGCGGCGGCGTCGACCGCGTGGCCTCCCTGAACCTCGCCGGCTTGCAACCGGGCACGAAGACCTGGACCGTCTGGCGCGTCGACGACGAGCGCCGCGGCGCCGGCGCGCCCCCGACCCTCGACCCGGTCGAGTCACGCACCGTGTGGGCGCCCGCCGAGTTCGAGTCGCACGTCTACCTCCCCGGCGGCAGCGTCGCGCTCGTGCGACTGGCGGACGAGGCCGCACCACCGACGAATGACTGAGCGCGCACCGTGATCGGGAAAAGGCGGAGCCGGGCATGATGTTCGTGGTCCTGTCGGCACTGGCATCAGCGCTCTTCGGCTCCGGCTATAAGCTGGCAACCATGCTGAACGTCAGCCGCCCCGCCGTTAACGTCTGCATGCTGCTCACCGGCACGCTGCTCACCGGCACGCTCACCCTCAGTTACGAGGGCCTCGCCTTCCCGCGGCCAGCGGTCATCATCGGCATGCTCGCGGGCGTTGCGCTGTTCCTCACCACCACGGCGTTTTTCCAGGTCATGCGCTATGGCCGACTTGCGATCCAGTGGACCGTGCTCAATATGTCCGTGGCCATCCCGACCGGCGTGTCGATCGTCGTGTGGGATGAGCGGCCGACACTGCTGCTCGCCCTCGGCATGGTGCTGACCGTGATCGCGCTGATCCTGATGGGTATCGACCGCGGCAAGAACGTCCACACCGACCCCGCCGCGAGCCGGTTCGACCCCGCGCAAGGCTGGGGCCCGCGGCTGCGCTGGCTCGGCCTCGTCGCGTTCGCGTTCGCCACCACCGGCCTCGTCCAGGTCTGTAACAAGGCACTGATCCAGGCCGGCGCCGGCGACTACAAGTTCACCTACACCTTCCTGTGCTACGCGACCGCCGGCCTCCTGGCGGTCGGCTACCTGCTGGCATACCGCGGTCAGCCGCGGGCGGTCGAGTGGCGGCTCGGCGCCGCGATGGCGCTGGGCATCACGCTCGCCACGATCCTGCTGCTCTTCGCGCTCGAGACCCTGCCCGGCATCGTTGTCTTCCCCGCCCGGATCGTCTTCGTGATCGTCTTTACCGCCGGGCTGTCGGTGCTGCTCTGGAAGGAGAGCCTGCAGGCACCGGGTGTGCTCGGCCTCATCACGGCCGCCGCCGCGATCAGCTGCTTCGGCCTTGGATGAGGGGACAAGCTTCACGCCGGCCGCGCCAGCCTTCAGCGCTCGGCAGCGTCCGGCGGCCAGGGCGGCAGCGGATGGCGGCCAACGACGTCCATGTCCGGCATGCCCGGGACGTAGGGCGCAACCGGGTCACCGGTCTTCGGATCGACCGGGTTCGGCACCACCACCCAAACGCCGTCGCGCTCGTAGAGCTCGGGGATCAACAGCATCTTCGTGTTCGGGTTGTAATACCAGTAATAGACCGCCCGCTCACCCGTGGCCGGGTCCTCGAACGGCTCGGCCGCCCCCCGCGGATAGAACCGCTCGATGTCCTCACCTGTCGCGAGGCTTACGCCGTAAACGCGAAAGCCTTCCGTCGGCCGGCCGTCGTCCATCCGGACGTACCAGATGACGGCCGCCCCCGCAAGGATGATGACCGCCACTCCGGCGAGGATGCGGTCGCGGCGAATCGAGCGCTCGGAGGCCATAGCAGCTCAGCGGTGTTGGCCGGGCATGGGCGTCATCGGCGCTCCTGGACCCGGCTCGGGAACCTGACCCAGAGCTCGTCCCACGTGCGGACGTTGGGATCGAATTCGTCGGGGAACGTCTCGGGCACGCCTTCGGCCGAGCTGAGGGGCCGGCGATTGACCCAATCGCGGACCTCGCCGCGATAGGTGTCAAACGACATGCGCCGTTCGCGCTCCCCCGGCAGCCAGCTGAAGTGGGCCGTCGTGTCGACGGTCCCATCGCGGATGTCACGGCGGTCGCGCGGCTGGCGGGTCGTGATCGGGCCGACATGACCGTCATAGAACAAGGCATACGCCACCCGCCGCTTGCCGTGGTGGCGCCAGGCATTCATGTTGAATTCCCAGTTCCATGGCGAGAAGTTGTAGGGACTCGGGATCGACAGCCCAACGGTCTCCGCGTACTCGTAAAACGCGGACAGCGCCCCGAACCAGGTCCAGTAACCGTCCATCGAAAAGATCTGCCGGCTCGCGTCCTCGTAGCGGTCGCCAGGATGGTTGCCGTGGGCGCGGGCGTTCAAGCCGTAGTCTGTCCGCACGCCCGGATAGCGGCGTTGATTCTCGTTCAGCCGCTCCACGTAATCAAAGCCCCACCACGTGCCTCGCGCTTCTTTCACGAACTCCGGCTCGGGGCGCGGCGCGGTCGGGCAGAACTGGATCCGATCGTCCCCGAGGTAGTCCAGGTCATACAACGTGTCGATCCACGAGTACATCATCCCGTTGTTCGCGACGGCGTTGCCATCATCCCACATCGGGTTGTGATCCTTGTTATCCAGCCAGCAGCTGGTCACTGCCTGGCCGATCGACCGCTGGTTCGCGCTGCAGACCGCCGCCCGCGCCTGCTCACGCGCCTGCGCCATGCTCGGCAACAGGATCGAGATCAGCAGCGCAATGATCGCGATGACCACCAGGAGCTCGATCAGCGTAAAGCCGCGCTGGCCTCCGATGACCCTGTTTTTCAGCGTTCTTGCAGCCATCGCGCGTCCTCAACTCCGCCCAGGCATGGCGATTGCAGTCGTTTGCGTTCCACCCGAGGCGGGCAGCGTGAAAGGCGGTGCGCGGGTGTCGCACGCAACCCCGCGAAACATTGAAGCCTACCGCCGCCCGCACGTTGCCACCACGCAAATTCACGCACCCGCCCATCAATTATGCGCAGAACGCGCCGTTCTTGACTGCGCGATTGCGCGTTAAGCTAAGAAATACCCTTATATCACTAGACTCGAATGTAGCCGCCTGCTATAGACGTCAGAGGGGGAAGGCCATTAGCGTAATGGCCGTCGGCCGAGCATCACTCGCGCCGACCCATGTCTCGCTGGCAAACCGGAGGAAGCACGATGAGAACACGACTTTGGGGCGGGCTGACCGCGACTGCGCTCGTCTTTCCGCTGGCCGCACTCGCTCAGGACAACCTCGACGGCCCCTACGCCACCCACCACGGTGACCTGCACGGCACCCAGCGTATCCCGGTCACCGCGCTCGACTGGTCCAACGGCGCCCAGCTCGCCTGGGAGTTCGAAACCGGCGCCGCCGGGCTCGGGCTCGACCGCGTCGTCGGCCGCGGGCCGATCACCTTCGACAGCGACGGTAACCTCTACTGGATTACCTCCGTCGGCGGCGACACCGGCGGCTTCCAAAAGGTCGCCTCGATCGACCCCGGCGGTAACCTCCGCTGGTCGAGTGCGCCGATCAATGACTCGAGCGGCTCCCCGTTCACCGCCACCGGCGCAGTCGTCGGGGTCGACGCCGTCTACGCCTGCGGCGGCGACACCCCCAGCGACTACGACGGCGACGGCGTCGCCGGCCAGCTCACCGTCGCCGTCAACAAGAGCGACGGCACCTTCCTCTGGGAAACCGACCTCGACGGCGACTGGAACAACGACGGCAGCGCCGAAGACAACCTGGCCGGACTCGATCCCTTCGGCCCGCTTACGCCGATCCTCAAGGACGGCGTCCTCTACATCACGCTCGTCGGCGACGCCGGCCTGCAGCTCGTGCAGCTCGACGCCGCCACCGGCGCCCTGCTCGCCTACGACGTCATCGAGCCGATCATCAGCCGTACCCAGCAAGGCCAGCAGATCTACGTCGACGACGTCTTCGGCGCCGGACTCGACGGCCTGTTCCTCAACTACTACGACGGGCTGAACGACTGGTCCGCGGGCACCGGCCTCAACGATGTCATCGCCATCCAGGTCGACCCCGGCATCGCCGGCACCCTCGCCTGGAGCGCCCCCGGCGGCTTCCACGCCCGGACCAGCCTCACCTACAACCCGGCTAACAACCACGTCTACGCCCACACCTGGAACAACCAGAGCGTCACCGACCCCTTCGACGTCGACCGCACGTCGTTCGCGTCCTACGACGCCTTCTCCGGCGCGCTCACCGATCACGAGAACCCCGGCTACGGCCACGGCTTCTACGACCTCGCCGCCCTCAGCGTGGACGGCACGCGCATGTTCGTCGGCGGCTTCAACGGCCGTATCGCCGCCTACCAGCTCAACGCCGACGGCACCCTCGGCGCGACGCCCGACTACGGCGATCCCGTCGAAGCCTACTTCGGTGAGGACTGGTGGGGCGAGCCGCGCACCTACGGCAACCTCGCTTACACCAGCGACGGCACCCCCCTGGTGTTCACGGGCACGAACTCGCGCGTCAACGACCTCGGCCCCGAGTTCACCGCGCGGATCGTCGTCCTCGACATGTCTCAGGCCCAGCTCGCCCCGGACGATTCGCCCATCTGGATCGACGATATCGAGATCCTCGAAGGCGCGTCCGTCGCCGGCGCCACCGTCACCTACTCGGAGGACTTCGAAGACGACGGCCCCGGCGTCGCCGTCAGCGCCCTCGCCGATCCGGCCGGCGGCTCCTGGGGCGACGAAAGCAACAACGAGCCCGAGCCGACGACCGTCACCAACCCCTTCCAGGATGCCAACAACGGCTCCAGCACCGTGCTCGAGCTCGATTCGCTCG
>CAZCKC010000156.1:0-7507 GCA_964499235.1 uncultured Planctomycetales bacterium
AGCCGCCCACCACCACCGCGATCGGCAGCGGCCCCCAGAACGCTGCCTTCCACACCCACCCCCGCCACGCCGGCACCGCCACCAGCCCGATCCCCAGCGCCACCACGAACGGCACCACCGCCGGCCCCTTCGCCAGCACCGCCAGCCCGACAAATAGCCAGAACAGCACCCCCCGTCGCCCCGTCGCTCCCTCGAGCGCGATCCCCACCAGCACCCGTGCGGCCGCCAGGATGCACACCAGCAGCACCCCATCGGTCAGCAGCAGCCGCCCGACCACCACCGGCAGCGCCGTCACCGCAAACGACAACGCCGCAAAGTACGCCGCCTCCCGCCCGTACAGCCGCAACCCGATGCTCGCGACCAGCAGCAGGCTCCCCGTCATCGCCAGCACCGACACCAGCCGGGCGCTCCACTCCGCCGTCCCGAACACCGCCCAACTCGCCGCCACCAGCCAATACAACAACGGCGGCTTCGCGATCCACGCCTCCCCCAGGTACGTCGGGATCAGCCACGACCCCGACGCCAACATCTCCCGTGTGACCTGCGCATACCACCCCTCGTCGCGGTCAAAAAAGCTGACCCCGAACGTCCCCGGCACGTACAACGCCAGCCCCACGACCGCGACCTCCAGCCACAGCCGCCATCCCGCCGGCGCCACGCCAAACCGCTGACGTTGCATTTCAGGAGCAGGGGGGTCCACCATCCGGCCACACCTCGGCAAGCACCGCGATCCTACCCGCACCCCGTCCGTCGCGGGAGCCGCCCGACCGCCCCCCGCAGCCTACAATCTCACCAATGTGCGGCCATCATCCGCCGCCGTCCGCAACCGCGACTTACTCTGGGAGACCACGCGTGGCCGAAACCGTGCACTGCGTCAAACTCAAGCAGGACCTGCCCGCCATCGACGAGAACACCCCCGAAGGCGCCCGCGCCCTCAAGATGGCGCGGATGTTCGGCGGCCCCGAGCTCGAGCAGAAGGTCAAGGAGAACGTCTCGCAGCAGGCCTGGAACGCCTGGCCCGAGCATATGCTTCTCGTCATGAACGAGTTTCGCCTCGACCCCGCCAGCCCGGAGTCCAATCAGATCCTCGCCCAGCACATGGAGCGCTTCTTCTTCAGCGAGCAGGCCGAGGTCCCCGGCTACGTCCCTCCCGACCAGAAGTAGCCGCCCGACGCTGACCTACGCCGTCGCCCCGTGCAGCCGCGGGTCCGTGCCGGCGATGATCTCGCTGATCCCCGTCTGGTTGAACCCCTTGTAGCCGTCGTTGCGCTCCAGGTTCTCCAGGTGCGACCCGATCGCGCCGTGCTTCAAGAACTGCTCCGCCTGCGCGTCGCTGATCCGCCCCGCCTTCGTCAGCCGCTCGATCCGCTCCGGCGCGACCTCCCACCGCTCGCCCTGCGTGAACTGCTGCTTCAGGTGGTCCCAGTTGCTGAACGGGTCCATCATCCCGATCCCCGCCTCCGCCAGCAGCTGCTCCCGCAGTCCATCAAAATCAAACTGCGCCTCCAGGTGATGTAGCCCCGCCTCCAGCACCGACTCCCCGTGCAGCTCGCACCACAACCCCACCGTCCCCAGGTCCTGCCGCCCGCTCAGCCCCTCGTGCGCAAAGTCCCCCCGCACCTCCTCCGGCGCCATGTCCACGTCCGCAAAGATCACCACCCCCGTCGCCGGCTGCTCCAGCACCTGCGCGCCCCAACCCGCATCCGCCCCCGCGTAAAACCGCTCGCGACAGTGACACCCCAGCTTCTCCAGCGTCGCCACCAGCTGGTCAAACGTCTCCCGCCGACACCGGTACGTGTGATGATCATGGTTCGCCCACCCCAGCCCCAGCCGATCCTGCCGCGCCTTCTGCACCCGCGCCGCCCGGTTCCGCCGCAGCCAGTAATCCCGCTCGGCCGCAAACCACAGGTCCGCCGCCCAGTCCACCCCCAGCTCCGCCACCGCCCGATCGATGAGCGCGTGCGTGTGTCCGAACGCCGCCGCGTCGTCATCCAGCGGAAACCGCCGCTGCCGGGTCCGAAACGCCTCCAGGTGCCGCTGCGCTGCGATCGCCTGCGCCGCGTCAAACTCCGGCGTCCGAAAGCTCCGCCAGCCGTGCCGCTCGATCACCCGCAGCTCTGCCCCGCGCTCCGCCACCCACGCCGTCGCCTGCCGCATCCGCCCCAGCGGCTCCCCCGCGACCTCCGCCTGCAAGCCGTGCGCCGCCAGAAAATCCGCCACCGACTCCACCTTCAGCGCCGCCCCCCGCAGCCCGTCCGTCAGCACCACCCGCGGAAAGATCGCCCCCGCGTGCGCATACACGTTCCCAATCGCCGCCGTCCCGTCCTCCTCGAACCCCGTCTCCCGCAGCTCACCCACCAGCTCCGCCGACCCCGGCGCCGCCAAGTGGTCCAGCCAGTCAAAAAACCGCGTCCCCGTCTCCGCCGCCAAACGCTGCGCAAACGCCGCCGCCCGCGGACACGCCTGCTCGTAATCCGCGATTAAACGATCTAAAAGCCGCTGCGCCGCCGGCTGCGGCTCCCACTGAAACGCCTGAAGCGGATCAACCGTTGAACGCGTCATGGTTTATTTCCTCCCAGCAGCGCGAAGCGCTTTCGACCAGACTCGCAAGCCCCTACGATAACACGACGCGCCACGCGGGACTGCGCAAAAACCTTGAACCGTCGGCCGACCGCCGACCCAACCCGCTGCCGCTCGCCGCCGCGAGCATCGCCATCCGAGGTGCCGCCATGCGCAACGTCCTGCTGCTCGGAGCCGGAAAGATCGGCGCCGCCATCGCCACCTTCCTCCGCTCCACCGGCGACTACGACGTCCTCGTCGCCGACCGCGACCCCGAGGCCCTCGCCGCCGTCGCCGCCATCAGCGGCTGCGAAACCCGCCAGCTCGACGTCACCGACGCCACCGCCCTCGCCAGCGCCCTCAAAAACCGCCAGGCCGTCCTCTCCGCCCTCTCATACCGCTTCAACCCCGCCGTCGCCGACGCCGCCCGCCACGCCGGCGCCAGCTACTTCGACCTCACCGAAGACGTCAACACCACCCACCAGGTCCGCGCCGTCGCCAACCAGGCCCAGCCCGGCCAGGTCTTCATGCCCCAGTGTGGCCTCGCCCCCGGCTTCGTCGGCATCGTCGCCCACCACCTCGCCCTCGAGCTCGACAATATCGACACCGTCCTCATGCGCGTCGGCGCCCTTCCCATGTTCCCCACCAACCAGCTCAAGTACAACCTGACCTGGTCCACCGACGGCCTCATCAACGAGTACTGCAACCTCTGCGAAGCCATCCACGACGGCACGCTCACCCGCGTCCTCGCCCTCGAAGGCCTCGAGCACTTCTCCGTCGACGGCATCCGCTACGAGGCCTTCAACACCTCCGGCGGCCTCGGCACCCTCTGCGATACCCTCGAAGGCAAGGTCCGCGTCCTTAACTACAAGACCGTCCGCTACCTCGGCCACCGCGACCTCATGCAGTTCCTCATCAACGAGCTCCGCATGCGCGAAAAACGCGAGCAGCTCCGCGAAATCCTCGAATCCGCCGTCCCCATGACCCCCCAGGACGTCGTCATCGTCTTCTGCACCGTCATGGGCCAGCTCAACGGCCGCTTCACCCAAATCACCGACGCCCGCAAAATCTACCACGGCGAAATCGAAAACCACCCCTGGTCCGCCATCCAGATCACCACCGCCGCCGGCATCTGCGCCGCCGTCGACCTCCACTTCGAAGAAAAACTCCCCCGCCAGGGCTTCGTCCGCCAGGAACAGGTCAACCTCCCCGACTTCCTCAAAAACCGCTTCGGCCAGTACTACGACTTCGTCGGCCACCCCAGCATCACCGTCAAGCCGATCGAAACCGTCTTCGATACCGAGTAGCCACCACCCACCACCAATACCCAAGCCAACCCCGCCGGGAGCTCACCCCATGCAACTCGCCCAAGCCCTGCCCCAGCTCGGCCTCCGGGAACACCACAACGGCCTCTTCATCGGCGCCGACGAAAAACCCGCCCACGGTGACCCCCTCACCGTCACCAGCCCCATCGACAACCGCCACCTCGCCACCATCCAGCTCGCCACCCCCGCCGACGTCGACGCCGCCATCGCCGCCGCCGCCCAAGCCTTCACCCACTGGCGCACCATCCCCGCCCCGCATCGCGGCGAGCTCGTCCGCCGCTACGGCAACCTCCTCCGCCAGCACAAGCAAACCCTCGGCGCCCTCGTCACCTGGGAAGTCGGCAAGATCACCGCCGAGGCCGAGGGCGAAGTCCAGGAAATGATCGACATCTGCGACTTCGCCGTCGGGCTCAGCCGCCAGCTCTACGGCCTCTCCATCGCCAGCGAACGCCCCGGCCACCGCCTCGCCGAACAGTGGCATCCCCTCGGCCCGATCGGCTGCATCACCGCCTTCAACTTCCCCGTCGCCGTCTGGTCCTGGAACACCGCCCTCGCCCTCGTCTGCGGCGACCCCGTCGTCTGGAAGCCCTCCGAAAAAGCCCCGCTCTGTGCCATCGCCTGCCATCAACTCCTCCAGCAGGTCATCGCCGACTTCGACGACGCCCCGCCCGAACTCAGCAGCGTCGTCGTCGGCCGCCGCGACGTCGGCCAAGCCGTCGCCGCCTCACCCCACCTCCCCCTCGTCTCCGCCACCGGCTCCGTCCCCATGGGCCAGGCCGTCGGCGCAACCGTCGGCGGCCGCCTCGGCCGCGCGCTCCTCGAGCTCGGCGGCAACAACGCCATGATCGTCACCCCCAGCGCCGACCTCGACCTCGCCCTCCGCGCTATCACCTTCGCCGCCGTCGGCACCGCCGGCCAGCGCTGCACCAGCCTCCGCCGCCTCATCGTCCACGAATCCGTCCAGGACCAGCTCCTGCCCAAGCTCGCCAACGTCTTCCAGCAGGTCACCGTCGGCGACCCCTCCCAGCCCAACACCCTCGTCGGCCCGCTCATCGACGCGGCGGCTGGCGAAGCCATGCAGCAGGCCCTCGCAACCGCCCGCCAGCAGGGCGGCACCGTCCACGGCGGCGCCCGCGTCACCCAGGGCGTCCCCGCCGGCGGCACCTACGTCCAGCCCGCGCTCGTCGAGATCGCCCCCAACGCCCCGATCCTCCAGCAGGAAACCTTCGCCCCCATCCTCTACGTCGTCACCTACCGCGACTTCGCCGACGCCATCAAGATCCACAACAACGTCCCCCAAGGCCTCTCCTCCGCCGTCTTCACCGACAACGTCCAGGAAGCCGAGCTCTTCTGCAGCCCCGCCGGCAGCGACTGCGGCATCGCCAACGTCAACATCGGCACCAGCGGCGCCGAGATCGGCGGCGCCTTCGGCGGCGAAAAGGAAACCGGCGGCGGCCGCGAATCCGGCTCCGACGCCTGGAAGAACTACATGCGCCGCGCCACCAACACCATCAACTACACCAAGGACCTCCCCCTCGCCCAAGGCATCACCTTCGACGTCTAATCAATGTCTGCGGCACCGCCGTCCCGCCCATGTAGCGGCCGGGCTCCGTACCGGCCGTTTCTTGCCACCCCGCCCACCACCAATACCACCTGCTCCCCTGTTCGCCGGCTCACCCCCCCCCCAGCGTGGGCCGGCCGTCCCGGCCGCAACCGGGTTTATCCACCACCCCCAGCCCGCCCACCAACAACCCTCTCCCCGCTCCCCAAGTTCTCCTCTCCCCTCTCCTCTTGCCCTCCCACCCCTTAGCCCCGACAATACCCAGACCAAACCCAGCCCCAACCCTGGCTGGCAAAAGACCCAGTACCCGGATTGCGACTGCCTCAACGGCGACCTGGACGGGGACGGCGACGTGGACAGCACCGATTACTACCCGCTGATGACCGACCTCGTCGCCGCCGGCGGCGCCAGCGGCTTCTCCGCGACGGCTTACCAGTACGACGCCGAGAACCGCCTGATCGCCATCGGCCCGACGGCCAAACCGGCCGACGGCATGCTCAAGTTCACCTTCGCCTACGATTACCTGCACCGCCGCATCCGCAAGCAGCTCTACACCTACAACGGCACCACCAGCACGTGGGACCTGACCAGCGACCGCAAGTGGATCTACGCCGGCTGGCACCCCCAAGAGTGGGGCGGGCGTCTCGCCCGCGACCAGGCCGGCCCACCCCCAAAGGCCCTCCCTCCAACACCAACCTCCCGCACCCCCACCTCTCCTCTCTTGCCCCCTCGCCGCCAATCCCCGAAAATTCCAAGACTCAGCCCCAATCCCGGCTGGTACAACACCCAGTACCTGGATTGCGACTGCCTCAGCGGCTCACTCGAAGCGGCCGGCGGCATCGGCGGGTTTTGGCGGTTGGTGTCGCGCGGTTCTCGGCGCCTCGATCGCGCCGCGTGATCGAAAAGTGGGTCAGGGCTTTCCTTTTCGGTGTCGGTGGGCGAGAATAGGTGACGGCTAAGGGGCGCGACGGTCCCGGGTGCCTGAGGCCGGCGAGCGGTCCTGCGTGGCTGCCCGCACGGCCGGAAGCGGGTGAACGGGTGCGAAGCGAGGTGTAAACCGGTGGCTGTCCCTGGTTTCTCAAGCGATTGATTCGTGAAACTGTGCACCCAATCGGACAATGAAAGAGTAGGTCATGATCAAGAAACAATGCATTACGTTGGCAGTAATAATTTGTGCGTTCGGCTCATCTTTGTTAGTTCACGGCGCGACCGATGGTACACAAGCAGATTACAAGCTAGAATGTGAGACCCTTCGCGCCGAACTCTCAAGAACGATGGCCGTCCTTGAGGAATGGCTGGAAAAAAAGAGTGGTTCTGCTTCTAGTGAAGAAGCTGATGAGGTTCCAGTTGCTGTCATCGAGGCTGTTGGGCTTAAAGATCCGCGCCCCATGACGACAAAACTAGCTGAATATCGCGGCGCAAATAACGGTGCTGAGGCCATTCAGGCGGAGAGGTTGCGTATTATTAAAGACAATTGGAAAGTCATGTATCAGGATATGGCGCACGTTCTCACGCGCCTCGAAGAAGATGATGTGATTTGTCAAACTGTCACGCATCAAGAGTATCCACAAAAACTCGAGATGCTTGTGGCCATGTCAAAAGCCCCCCACAAAGCGATGGTGCCTTTGCTTTACAAAATCGCCAGGAATGAACAAGAGCCGCGTCTGATTAGAAGGACTGCGGTTGGTGTTCTGGGTATGATTCCTCAGAAGAAGGCTGTTTCGGTCCTCATCTCGATACTCGAGGAAGAAGCGGAAGGTAGTGAGGTTTCAAACATAGCGAGGACGGTTCTTGATGAGGATGCACGGCTAGGGTCCAGACTGGAGCGTGAGACAGGGAGCGAGGTAGGTAAAAGGTCCGCCTCAGACTATCGGCAATGGTGGAACAATAACAAAGCAGAATATGTGCATCCTCGGACATCCGGAGATGGCTGGGGCTGGTCGCGCTAATTCACTACAAGCTATCCCAACACCTCTTCGATAATTAGGGATAATTAGGGACAGCCACGAACGCCATTAAGTTACGCCCCAGCCGTTTGCGAGTAGTTCCCGTTTCAGCTCGC
>CAZCKC010000157.1:0-7470 GCA_964499235.1 uncultured Planctomycetales bacterium
TCGGCTTCTTCGATGGCTTCGGGGAGCTGCTCCACGATGGTGTCGATGTCGTCGGGCGTGACGCCGAGGAGCTCGAGCATCTCGGGTTGGATCGCCTGCTGGGCGGCCGAGAGCCAGAAGCCGTGTTGCTGCTGGCAGCAGATCGTGTCGGCCACGCAGACCAGCGTCGAGACCTTGATGTACTCCGGCCGCAGTGATCCCGGCGTGTGGTGGTGCGAGATCACGCAGCGGAGCGTGGGGGGGAACTTCCACTTGGCCGCGAGGGCCGCGCCGAACGCCTGGTGATCGGCGCCGATGAGCTGGCGCTCGACGGCGCAGAAGTCCTGGGGCTGGGCGAGGCAGCGGTTGACGACCTCTTTGAGCTTGTCCGGGAAGAGCTGGAACTCGATCAGCAGGCCCATGTCGTGGACGAGGCCGGCGACGAAGGCTTCGTCGTTCTGGATGCCGCTGGCGGCCTTGGTGAGCATGCGGCCGCAGACGCCGACCGAGACGCAGTGGCGCCAGAGGTCGCGGGCGGAGAACTGCTCGCTGAGCGCGCCGGGCTTGAAGAGGCGGGCGAGCGAGGCGGCGAGGGCGATGTTTTTCACGGCGCTGAGGCCGAGCATGACGATCGCCCGGTCGAGGCTGGCGATCTGCGAGGGCAGCCCGTAGAAGGCGGAGTTAACGACCTTGAGGATTTTGGCGGCGAGGGCGGGGTCGTTCTTGACGATCTCGTGCATGTCGTGGGCGGTGGCGCGGGGGTCTTCGACGACCTCGACGATGCGGGCGGTGATCTCGGGCAGCGAGCTGATCTCGGTGACCCGCGACATGGCTTTCTGCAGTTCCGGCGAGAGGCCGCCCGGGTTGTCGGTGGTGACTTCTTTTGACGCGGTGGTGAGACCCATGAATCGCTCCCAGCTTGATCGCCCACTTGCCCCGTAGTGTGCAATCTTCATCGGCCAGTTGAGGTGGGCAATCCCGCTAAATTTCGCGATCTGTCGGCGGGGCGGAAAACCCGGGGGGATTGTGGGGGATGGACGTCCGGTAACGGTCGATCTACGGGGCGGTGCGCGGTGGCAGCTTGAGGATTCCGCGCGGCGTGGCGTACAGTAGGTCCGAGAATCGCGGGCGCGGGCGCTGGTTCGCGATCGGTTTCGGGAGTCGCTGGTGGAACGCATGGAAGCCATCCGGGCGATCGGGTTGGAAGTGCTGGCGTTGCCGGCGGTGACGGGGCGGGTCGAGCTCTGGCTCTGGGAGCAGGCCGTCAGCGTGGCTGATATTGCGACGCAGTTGGCGCAGACGCCCGAGTTTGCCCGGCCGCAGCTGAACCGTGAGTCGTTGCTGGTGGCGGGGCTGTTCAGCCTGTCGGGCTGGGCGGAGCAGGCGCGGGAGGGGAAGGTGGTAGCGGCGCAGGTGCTGGGGCGGGCGACCACTGGGGTGCAGCGGGAGCTAGCGGCGGGGGTGGTGCAGGAGAAGCTTGCGGGGCAGGTCGGGCCGGAGGTGCTGACGGCGGCGGTCGAGGCGATCCGGCAGTGCAACGATCGTTATACGACGGTGCTGGAGGCGCAGATCCTGGCGGACGCCGAGAACGTGGCGGACATTGGGGTGTTCGGGTTCTTGCGGCAGTACCGGCAGTACCAGGCGGAGGGGCGGTCGAGCCGGGAGCTGCTGGCGAAGTGGCAGCGGTTGAAGGAGTACCAGTTCTGGGAGGCGCGGATCAACAACTCGTTGCGGAGCGAGCTGGCACAGCGGCTAGCGCGGGCGCGGCTGGCGGCGGCGGACCAAGTGGTAGCGGGGCTCGAAGGGGAGCGGCGGCTGGTCGAGCTGGGGTGGCTGCTGCCGGAAGGGTGATGGGGGTCGGACAGCGGCGGGGGAGCGGGGACGGCTGATGGAAGGTGACCTCGAGCGGATCCTGTTCACGCCGGAGCAGATCCGGGCGCGGATCCGGGCGCTGGCCGGCGAGATCGCGGCGGTTTACGCGGAGCGGGCGGAAGCGCTGACGCTGCTGCCCGTGCTGGCGGGGAGCCTGATTTTCACGGCCGACCTGATCCGCGAGCTGCCCTTGAAGATGAAGATCGCGCTGGTGCAGTTGTCGGCGTATCCCGGGACGGCGACGACGGCGCAGGATCCCGAGGTGGTGATGGCGGTGACCGGCGAGGTGGCCGGGCGGGATGTGCTGATCGTGGACGACATCCTGGACAGCGGTAAGACATTGCGGCGGGTGCAGGGGGTGGGGGGGGGGCTCTCCCCCGCGGCGCCGCGGGCGGCGGTGCTGTTACGGAAGCGCGGGCGGCAGCCGGTGGCGGAAGCGGACTTCGCCGGGTTTGACGTCGAAGACGCGTTCGTGGTGGGGTACGGGCTCGATTATGATGATCACTATCGCAACTTGCCGTGCATTGGCGTTCTGGCCAGGGAGCACATGCAATGACTGCGAAGCCCTTCGAACTCAGCCCGGTGGCGAGCGTGGAGCCTGCGAGCCTGGCGGCGACGGCGGCGCAGCGCTCGCCCGCGCATGTCCTGCAGGGCAACGAGATCATCGAGCTGTCGATCAAGCCGTCGCCGTGGTACGTGGTGTTCGTGTCGGCCCGGATCGTGACGGCGCTGCTGCTCATCGCGGCGGCCGTTGCGGTGTGGTCGGCGAACACGTGGACGCTGGGGGCGGGCACGCTTTTCACGCTGTGTGTCGGCGGGGCGGTGGCGCGGTTCGGGCTGGCGGTGCTGCAGTGGGCGAGCCGGTTGTACGTGCTGACGAATCGGCGGGTGCTCGTGTTTCGCGGCGTGTTGCGGGTGGAGGTGGAGGAGCTGCCGCTGAACCGCGTGGCCGAGGTGACGTTGCAGGCGACGCTGCCACAACGTTGGCTGCGGCTGGGATCGATCTGGCTACAGCCGACCGCGGGGCAGACGCGGGCGGCGCTGGCGTGGAAGTATGTGGACCGGCCGCAGGAAATTCAGGACCGGCTTTGTGACGCGGTGCGGCGGAGCCAGCACCCGCCGGGCGGGGCGAGCTCGTGAAGCATTCGAGCGTGCGATGGGCATCATGCCGGCCAACCGGCGATTCCAGCTGAGAAGCAGCGGGCGAGACGTCCGCTCCACCCGGCCTGATTTCACGGCCGCGTCGGCTTAGCGCGGGGCGTGGCGTTCGTAGAGTTCAGCGAGCTGGGCGACCATCGTGTGCCAGTCAAAACGCTCGAGGCACTGGCGGCGGCCGGCGGCGCCGTAGCGCTGGCGTAGCTCGGGGTCGCGGGCGAGCTCGACGAGGGCGGCGACGAACGTGGCGGCGTCGCCGGGCGTGATGAGGCGGCCGGTGGCGTGTTCCTGAATCACTTCCGGTGTGCCGTCGAGGCGATAGGCGATCGCCGGCACTTCCATGAGCAGGGCCTGGACGACGGCGCGGGGGAGGCCTTCCCAGCGCGAGGCGTGCGCGAGCAGATTGCTGGCGCCGAGCAGGCGCGGGATTTCTTCGGGTGGGACGAGGCCGGTGAGGTGTGTGCGTTCGGCGAGGCCGCGGCGGGCGAGTTCGGATTCGTAGCGGTGGCGATCGGGGCCGTCGCCGATCCAGAGGAAGTGGAGGCGCGGTTCCTGTTCGGCGGCCTGCTGCATGATGGGGAGCAGCTCGTCGTAGCCCTTGTTGCGGAAGAGGCGGGCGACGGTGGCGACGACGACCGCGTCGGGGGGGCAGGCGAGCTGGGCGCGGGTTGCGGCGCGGTCGGTGCGGGCGGGGTCGAAGCGGTCGATTTCCATGCCTGAGTAGACGGTCTGGAGTTTCTCGCGCGGGGCGACGCGGGCGGCGTGGAGCTGGTCGGCCATCGCGTTGGCAACGGTGACGATGCGGTGGCAGTGGCGGCTGGCGAGCCACTCGGCCCAGCGGAGGATGAGGCGGAGGCGCCAGGACTGCGTGCGGTTGAAGCTCATGCCGTGCACCGTGTGAACGATGAGGGGGACGCGGGTGTGGGCGGCGGCGAGGCGGCCGAGGATGCCGGCCTTGCTGCTGTGGGTGTGGACGACGTCGGGGCGGAGGTTTTGGAAGACCTGACGGAGGGCGCGGTAGGCCTGGAAGTCGGTGCGGGGGCGGATGGGGCGGACGAGGCTGGGGAGTTCGAGGAAGCGGTAGCCGCCGGCGCGGGCGCGGGCGACGAGCGAGCCCTCGGGGCCGGTGGTCGGGCCGCTAATGAGGGTGACGGTGTGGCCACGGGCGTGGAGGCCTTCGCAGGTCAGCAGCGTGTTTTCCTGCGCGCCGCCGACGATGAGCCGGGTGATTACGTGGCAGATATGCATGGCCGCATTATGGCGGCGATGGGCCGGGGTGAAAGGTCCGGGTGATCAGTCGTCGATGGCGGCGGGGGGGTCGCGGTCATCGGGGTCGCCGCGGTCCTGCTCGTCGGGGTCGGGGGGGCCCTCAACGACGGTGGGCGGATCGGGGTTGGACGGTGCGTCGTCGGCGTCGGGCTGGTTGATCGCGGGCCTGGGGCCTTGGGCGGTGGCGAGCTCGGGGTGGTTCTCCTGGAACCACTGGAGCCAGCCGCGGGTGTCGAAGCCGTAGTCGACGCCGGTGAGACGGCGGAGGGCGTCGCGGACTTCGGAGCGGTAGACGGTGACGGTGCGGGTGACGCGGCGACGCTCGACGTAAATGGAGCGGCCGTAGGAGAAGTACGGGTCGTAGTAGTAGCCGTGCTCGGGGTGGAAGGCGAGGCTGCCGTGGTCGGCGCCGCTGGTGCCGCGGTTTTGGATGATGCGGATGCCGGGGCGGGAGGCGACGAGGGCGACGTAGGCAGGGCGGTAGGATTCGGTTTCGACGAAGGTGCGGCGGGTCTGGCCGAAGAGGGCGGAGACCATCTCGGGGACGGCGGCGAGGGCGCCGATGTCGGCGGCGAACTCGGCGGCGCGGCGTTCGATGAGGGGCTCGTCCTCAACGAGGGCGCGGCGGAGGACGGCGGTGAGCAGGTCCTGGTCGGCGTCCTCGAGGTGCGCGCGGGCGCGGCGGCGGAGCTGGGGATCGTCGTCCTCGAGGGCGGCGACGACGAGGTACCCGAAGGCTTCCCGGTTGGCGTAGGCGGCGATGGCGTCGAGCAGGACGGCGCGGACGGCTTCGCGGCGCGTATTGGTCATGACCGAGAACATCGGGCCGAGGGCGAGGGGGTCGTCGATGGCGCTCAGCTTGGCGAGGCCGCGCTGGCGGAGCTCGGGGTCACGGGAGTAGAGCTCGGTCTGGACGATGCCGCGGATGCGGCGTTCCCATTCGTTTTGCTGGAGGGCGATGCGCTTGGCTTCGGCGCGGGCGGCGCGGCGGGCGGCGCGGGCTTCGGCGCGTTCGCGTTGGCGCTGGGTCTCGAGGATCTTGTCGGCGTTGACCCAGAGGTCGCCGACCTTGGTGAAGCCGAGGGACTTGCGGGCGGGCTCGAAGTCGGGGTCGATCTCGATCGCGGCATTGAGGTGGTGGAAGTACTCGTTGCGGAGGTTGTGGTCGTCGCACCAGCGGGCGAGCTCGTAGTGGGCGCGGGCCGATTCATCCAGGGCGGCGACGCGGTCGTCGTAGTCGTCAAAGATCGAGCGCTGCTTTGCGACGCGCTCGACCTCGGCCTTGGGGAGGTCGACCTCGCCGATGTAGGTGCGGATTTGGTAGTCGGTCTCGGTCTCTTCGAGCAGCTGGCCTTCGATGGTGTTGCCGGAATGCAGATGGAAGAGATCGGCGTGGACGACGCCCGCCGTGAGGAAGCAGCCGAACTGGAGCGAAAGCAAGAAGCAGCCACGACGCATGGGACGCTCCCGGGGTCGGGGTTTGGAATGCAGCGCGGCGGACGGCCGAAACGCTTCTGATACCTGGTGTGATTCTAACCCGGGCGGGGGTGCGACCCGGCAGAGGGCACAAAAAACGACAAATCGGGCGTGGGCCGGCACGAGACGGCCGGCGGCGCAAGCGACGGCCGGCGTCCACTGGTTGTCAGCGAACGCCGGCCGGTTGGTTTCGCGAGCGGAGATGGCGGTCGGGTTATTCCTTGACCTCGTACTCCGCGTCGATGACGTCGTCGTTCTTGGCGGTGTCGGCCGCGGCCTCGCCGGCTTCGCCGGCCGCCTGGGCGCCGCCGCCGGCCTGGCTCGCCTGCGACGACTTGTAGACTTCCTCCGCGAGCTTGTGCGCGGCCTCGGTGACCTCCTTCATCGCGGTCTCGATCGCGGCGGCATCGTCGTTCTTTTGAACGTCCTTCAGGTGGTTCACCGCCCGCTCGATGTTGCTGCGGGTCTCGGCGTCGACCTTGTCGCCGTGCTCGCTGAGCGTCTTCTCGGTCTGGTAGACGAGCGCGTCGGCCTCGTTGCGGAGCGTGACGAGGCGCTGCTTCTGCTCGTCTTCGGCCGCGTGGGCTTCGGCGTCCTTGACCATCCGATCGATTTCCGTCTCGTCCAGTCCGGACGACGACTTGATCTCGATCTTCTGCTCCTTGCCGGTGCCGAGGTCCTTGGCCGACACGTTGAGGATGCCGTTGGCGTCGATGTCGAAGGTGACCTCGATCTGGGGCATGCCGCGCGGTGCCGGGGGGATACCGGCGAGCTGGAAGCGGCCGAGGGTCCGGTTATCGCTCGACATTTTGCGCTCGCCCTGGAGCACGTGGATGTCGACGCCGGTCTGGTTGTCGGCCGCGGTGGAGAAAACCTCCTTCTTGGAGGTCGGGATCGTCGTGTTCCGCGGGATGAGCGTGGTCATCACGCCGCCGAGGGTCTCGACGCCGAGCGACAGCGGCGAAACGTCGAGCAGGACGATGTCGTCCTTCTCACCGGTCAGGACCGCACCCTGGACCGCGGCGCCGACCGCGACGACCTCGTCGGGGTTGATGCTGTGGTTGGGCTCGCGGCCGAAGACCTCCTTCGCGAGCTGCTGGACGAGCGGGATGCGGGTCGAGCCGCCGACCATGACGACCTCGTCGACGTCGGAGGGCGAGAGCTTCGCATCCTCGAGGGCCTGCATCACGGGGCCGCGCGTGCGCTCGACGAGCCCGCCGACGAGCTGCTCGAACTTGGCGCGGGTCAGCGTGAGCTGAAGATGTTTCGGCCCGCTGGCGTCGGCCGTGATGTACGGCAGGTTGATGGTGGTCTCCATCGAGCCGGAGAGCTCGCACTTGGCGCGCTCGGCCGCTTCCTTGAGGCGCTGGAGGGCCATCGGATCGTTCCGCAGGTCGATGCCTTCCTTCTTGCGGAACTCGTCGGCCAGGTGGTTGATCAGCTCCTCGTCGAAGTCGTCGCCGCCGAGGTGGGTGTCGCCGTTGGTGCTCATGACCTCGAAGACGTTGTCACCGACATCGAGGATCGAGATGTCGAACGTGCCGCCACCCAGGTCGTAGACGGCGATCCTCTTGCTGCCCTTGTGCTCGAGGCCATAGGCCAAGGCGGCCGCGGTCGGCTCGTTGATGATCCGCTCGACCTTGAGGCCGGCGATCTGGCCGGCTTCCTTGGTGGCCTGGCGCTGGGCGTCGTTGAAGTAGGCCGGCACGGTGATGACCG
>CAZCKC010000158.1:0-7386 GCA_964499235.1 uncultured Planctomycetales bacterium
AGAGCTTGGCGGAGCGTCAACGAGCGCGGCGTGAAGCCGCCAGTCCAGGAGGCGCCGCGGGCGTTGGCGTCGTGGATCAGCATCGTGACGCCGGCGTCGTTCATGGCCGTGTAGACGCCGATCAGGCCCGGCCAGGTGATCCCGACCCAGGCCTGGGGCGCGGCGGCGCTGCGGTAGACCATCAGGATCTGCGACCGCTGCATCAATTGCGTATGCGGGAAGTCGAGGTTGCGGCCGGTGAGCGTCTGGCCGTCGTGGCTGCGGTGGCCCCAGACGCTGAGGGTTGAGCACATCATGCCGTGCCAGTCGGCCAGTGTATTGGCGGCCTTCAGGTCGGCGAGCGTCAGGTCGCGGTTGAGCTTGCTGGAGCGGGGCGGTTGGCCGAGCTTGGCGGCCATGCCGGCGAGGAGGGCTTTGAGCTCGGCCTCGAGGGCGGGCGTCCAGGTGAAGCGATCGGGCAGCGGGCTGGCGAGGAAGGCTTCGTAGAGTTGCGGATTGGGAAAGGCAGTCGGGCCGAGCATGTAGTCGTCCATCAGGGCGACGATCTGCTCGGCCAAGAGATACCCGTGGGCGTAGGCGGCGTCGGTGCGGCTGCCCCAGAGCTCGAGGAGGGGCAGGCCGTCGTGGTCGTGCAGGCGCCCGGCGAGGTCGGGTGGGGCGGCGAGGGCGGGGGCGGCCGCAAGCAGGAGGAGCAGTGGCCAGCCGGCGGGACGAAGGGGCGGCGACATCAAATGGATCCTCGTGGTGTTGGGTTTGTGGGCGTTGGCTCGACTGGAATTCTAGGGGATGGCAGAAAGTGGAGCGATGACGTCCGCGAAGGGGGGATTCGGCTTTTGGGGCGATAAACGGCGGGGTGCGGCGGCTGGGGCGGGGCTGGTGAGGTCTTGGTTGTTTTGTTACGCGTGAGTCGGAATAATGAACGACGCGGCCGAGAATCCTATCGAGGGGTGAAACGGGCGGTCGATCCGGCAATGGGGAACGCGAAGGAAGCGATTCAGATGAGGCAGCGGATGAACTTTGGATGGGGCGCGAGCTCGACGACGACGGGCGGCGGCTGGGCGGGGACACCGTACACGGCCCCGCAGCCGACGCAGGACCTGAACGTCGTCAGCACGGAGCTGTTGACCGCGCCGCAGGCAATGAAGCAGGAGCTGCCGCTGACGGCGGCCGCCAACCAGGTGGTCGTGGAGAGTCGCGAGACAATCAAGGCGATCCTGGCCGGTGAGGATCCGCGGCTGCTGATCGTGCTCGGGCCGTGCTCGATTCATGACGAGCAGGCGGCGCTGGAGTATGCGGAGCGGCTGGTCAAGCTGCGGGACGCGGTGGCGGAGCAGTTGTTCGTGGTGATGCGGGTGTACTTCGAGAAGCCGCGGACGACGGTCGGCTGGAAGGGTTTGATCAGCGATCCGCACCTGGACGGCTCGTTCGACATGGGGACGGGGTTGCGGAAGGCGCGGCGGCTCTTGTTGAGTATTGCGGAGCTGGGGTTGCCGACTGGGACGGAGATGCTGGAGCCGATCACGCCGCAGTACATCGACGACCTGGTGTCGTGGTCGGCGATCGGAGCGCGGACGACGGAGTCGCAGACGCACCGGCAGATGGCCAGCGGCTTGTCGATGCCGGTGGGTTTCAAGAACGGGACCGACGGGAACCTGCAGGTGGCGATCGACGCGATGATCTCGTCGCGGTCGCCGCATGGTTTCCTGGGCATTGATGCGGACGGGCGGACGGCGATCATCCGGACGCGTGGCAACCCGTGGGGGCACACGATCCTGCGGGGTGGACGAGGCGGTCCGAACTATGATGCCGCGAGCGTGGCCGGCGCGATCGAGTTGCTCAAGGCGAAGAAGCTGCCCGAGTCGGTCATGGTGGATACGAGCCACGCGAATTCGGGCAAGCAGTACCAGAACCAGCACTTGGTCTGGGAGGACGTGCTCGGGCAGCGCGTGGCCGGCAACCGTCACCTGATCGGCATGATGGTCGAGAGTAACCTGGAATGCGGGGCGCAGAAGCTGGGCGACGATCGGAGCCAGCTGAAGTACGGCGTGTCGATCACGGACGAGTGCATCGGCTGGGAAGAGACCGAGCGGCTGCTGCAGAGCGGGGCCGCGGCGCTCGGTTAAGCCGCCCGGTGATTGCCGGCGTGGACCAAGGACGGTACGAGGGGCCGGGCCGCGATGCAGTTGCGTTGTGTTTGTCTCAACCTGAAGTTCACTGACCTGATGAAGATCGCCCGCAAGCGCGGGATCACCGATGTCGACGAGCTGTCGCTGGTGACCGAGTGCGGGACGAAGTGCGGCACGTGCATGCCGTTGCTGGACGAGCTGATGCGGTCGGGCAAGCTGCGGCTCGGGGACCAGCTGATCGACTTTCCCCTGCCGGACGACGAACCGCGCGCGCAGTAGAATTGCGAGCGCTGTACGGGCGCTCGGCAATGGGGGCGAAATGGCGCGGTCGCTGGCGGACAAGACGATCATCATCACGGGCGCGGGGACGGGGATCGGCGCGGCCACGGCGGTTGCGTGCGCCGCGGCCGGCATGCACGTGGTGCTGAACGGGCGGCGCGCCGCGCCGCTGCGGACGGTGGCGGAGGCGGTCGAGCAGCGCGGGCGGCGGGCGCTCGTGGTCGTGGGCGACGTAACGGCGGCGGGGCTGAACCAGCGGCTGCTGGACAGCGCGATGGAGTCACTGGACGGCTTTCATGCGGTGTTCGCCAACGCGGGATATGGCTTTCAGAAGCCGCTACACGAGCTCTCGTTCGAGGCGTTGCGGCAGATCTTCGAGGTGAACTTCTTCGCGGGGTTCGATTTGCTGCAACAGGCGGCGGTGCGGCTGCGGCAGCTCGACCAGCCGGGGCACCTGCTGATGACGTCGAGCTGCGTGGCGAAGTTCACGTTTCCGGGGATGGGGGCGTACTCGGCGACAAAAGCGGCGCAGCACCATGCCTGTCGCGCGCTGCGGATGGACCTGAGGGGGACCGGCATTGCCGTGAGCGGCGTCTACCCGGTCGGGACCAAGACCGAGTTCTTTGATGCGGCGGGACAGCACAGCGAGGCGCTCGGCGGGGCGGGGAGCGCTCCCGGTGGGCCGGCGTTTATGATGCAGCCGCCCAGTCGCGTGGCGCGGGCCGTGGTGAAGTGTTTGCGGCGGCCGAAGGCGGAGGTCTGGACCAGCTGGCCCACGCTGCTGGCTACGGGCGTGGTGGCGGCGTTTCCGCGGACGATGGACTGGCTGGCGCGGCTGCGCTGAGGTTGGGAGCGGGCGTGGTGGCGGGGACGGCCACGACGTCGGTCGGCAGTTGCAGCCAGGGGGCGACGAGCGCGTGGTTCCAGGTCCGGCTGATGATCTGGGCGTGGCCGCCGAGGTGGAGCTGCCGGAGCATCTCTTTGTCCCAACTGATCTGGGTGATCTTGTTGCGGAGCGCGGGCGGGGCGGCGGCCTCGACATCGAAGCCGAAGCGGCCGGCGGCGGTTACGTTCCGGCGGTCCATGGTGCCGAAGACGCTGGTGCCGGCGCCGAGGATGAACCAATCCATGGGCGAGTGGAGGTTGACGAGGCGGCCTTCGAGGCGCGTGAGGGCTTCGGTCAGGTCGTAGGTGGGGCTGAGCGCGGGCTGGCAGAGGACGATGTTGCGGAGCCGTACGTCGGGCGGGAGGGCTTCGGCGACGAAGACGGCCATGCCGCCGCCGCCCGAGTAGCCGACGAGGTCGATCGTTTGATCGGGGTAGGCGGCGCGGTAGGCGAGGACTTCCGAGGCGATCTGGGCGGCTTTCCGGCGGTTGCCGTCGTGGTCCATCAGGTTGCTGAGGCCGAAGACACGTTCCCAGTCGAAGACGAAGATAGCTTGGTCGACGCCGGCGTCGCGGATGCCGAGGACGGCGTCCTTGAGGATCGAGGGGCCGCCCTCGATGCCGGGCATGAGCCAGATAGCGCCCCGTGAGAGCTCGACCTTGGTGGCGGCGTCGGGTCGCCAACAGCCGAAGGTGAGGTTAAGCATGGAGAGCGGCATCAGCCAGAGGACCCGCGGGGCCGGCAGCAGGGCAAGCGGCATCATCCAGAGGGTGCGGAACGATGGCATCAAGCGCCCCCGGTGTGGCCGAAGCCGCCGGCAGCGCGGGTGGTTTCGGAGAGCTGGTCGACCGCGACGACCTCGACGTGGGCGACGGGAGCGATGACGAACTGGGCGAAGCGCATGCCCCGCTCGATGGCGAAGGGCTGGTTGCCGCAGTTACCGACGATGACCTGGAGCTCGCCGCGGTAGTCGGCGTCGATCGTGCCGGGGGCGTTGGGGAGCATGAGGCCGAGGCGAAGGGCGAGGCCGCTGCGAGCGCGGAGCTGGCCTTCGTAACCGATGGGGATTTCGACGAAGAGGCCGGTGGGGATGAGCTTGATCTCGCCGGGGGCGATGGTGATCGGTTCGGGATTGGCGGCGTGGAGGTCGAGGCCGGCGGCGTGGTCGCTCATGTAGCGGGGGAGGGGGAGGTCCTCGGTGCCGGGTTGGCGGCGGATCTTGAGTTGGGGGGACAAGCGGCGACTCCTTGGTGCGGGTTGTTTCGTGGTCGGTGAGTATAGCGGGTTGACAGGTGGGCCGCGGCGGAGGCCAATATGCGCAACCGGGAGGACAGGGATGGCGGAGACGGTTGATCTGGGCCCGCTGAAGATGGCGGTGGGCGATGACACGGCGGTGGTCTGGCTGGCGGATCCGCAGGCGATCGTGCTGGAGATCAGCGAGCAGTACGAGGACGAGCTGCAGCGGGCGTTGAAGCAGGTGCTCGATTCGGGGCGGGCGGTGGTGCTGGACTTGGAGGACCTGCCGGCGCTGAGCAGCCGGCAGCTCGGGTTGATGCTGACGCTGCAGAAGGTGGTGACGCCGCGGCAGGGCAAGCTACCGGTTTGGAACGTGAGCCCGGGCGTGCGGCGGGTGCTCAAGATGACGCGCACGGGGCATTTCTTTGCGCTGCCCGAGGGCTGAGCGAGCGGTCGGGTCGGGCTGAGGGGCGCTAGGCGTCGCCGGTCAGCAGCGCGACGAACGGATCGATATCGAAGAAGCTGATCGCGCCGTCGCCGTTGACGTCGGCCAGGCCGCGGTCGCAGTCGGGAAATGCCGCCGGGTAGCCGCTGCCGTAGAGCAACGCGGTGACGAACGGGTCGATGTCGAAGAAGTCGACCGACCCGTCGCAGTTGAGGTCGCCGACGAGGCCGTCGACGGTGACCGTCCAGGTGCGCTCGGCCGTCATCAGCTGGCTGCGCTTGATCTCGCTGCGGACGAACTGGGTTGGGTCGGTGACCTTCGCTGTGAGCGTGTAGGTGCCGATGCCGGCATCCGCGGCCGCCAGGATTTCGGCGACCGCCACGGTATCCGCCGCGAAGCCGGGGACCACCACGCCGTCGAGCAGCCAGTTGATCTCGAGCGCGTGGCCGGTGGGCTCGACGGTCGCGATCCAGACATCTTCGGCGGGGGTGAGCAGCGCGCCGGCCGGCGTGCCGTCGTCGATCAGGTCGACGAACTGGTAGAACTCGAAGATCAGCGCCTCGATCGACGGCAGGTTGAAGGGGCGGTTGAGCGAGCGCATCTTCGAGTTGAACGTCGGGCGGTAGACGCCAAGCTCGCTGTAGAAGGCGCCTTCGAAGGTGTCGACCAGGCCGTCGAACTGGCCCTCGTTCTCGCCGAGCCAGGCGGACCACTTCTGGCCGTTGGCGAGCATCTCGTCGGCGGTATAGGTGGAGACGTTGGGGCGGCTGGGCTCGCCGCCGGTGTACTCGAGCGGGCCGCCGTAGTCGTACTCGTCGGCGAGGCGGCCGATGGAGTGGCCGAACTCGTGGACGGCGACATCGGCGGCGCTGCTGTTGCCGCCGGCGACGGTGGCGATGCCGAGGGAGGTGTAGCCGGCGCCGCCGTACTTGGTGGCGTTGGCGATCGCGAGGATGAAGTCGGCGTCGGGGGCGTTGGCGGCGTACCCGAGGGCGCTGCCGACGTCGACGCAGAGGAGGCGCTCGATGCCGTTGCACCAGAAGCCCATGCCGAGGGCGGTGTCGCGTTCAATACCCTCGGTCGGGTCGTTGTCGACGCCGGACTCGTTCGAGATCACCGTGATGCGGTGGACGTTGAAGAAGCTCTCGTAGCTGGCGAAGGGTTCCCAGTCGAACAGCGTCGAGGTGGCGAAGGCGGCGTGCAGGGCGTAGGAGCGGTCCTCGCTGGCGGTGTAGCCGTCGCCGAGGATGACGAGGTCGATCCGGTTGGCCGCGTCGCCGTGGCGGGCGCTGCGGGTTTCGGCCGCCAGGCGGCGGGTGGGCTGAAGCGGGACAGCGACGCCGAGCTGCACGTGGCCGCCGGCGAGGTTGCCGTCTTCGTCGAGGTAGTCGTAGTGGACGGTTTCGAGGCGGACGGGGGCGTCGGTGGCATGGGTGACGGCGGTGAGCGCGAGCAGCAGCGCGAGGATGGCGAGCGGGGCTTTCACGGGCGGCGCTCCGAGCGCGAGGGCGGAGATCAGGCGGCCGACCCGAAATTGTACGCCACCGCGCGGCAGTTCGTAAAACGGCAACCCAGAAGAACGCGGTGCCCGCACGGCGGCGGCGATGTTTGCGGACGTGGCGGCCGCGGCGTGGGACTCAGGCGTCGCCGATCAAGTGGCGGAAGGCCGCCTCGTCGAGGACGGGGACGTCGAGGGATTGGGCCTTAGCGAGTTTACGACCGGGATTCTCGCCGGCGACGAGGTAGTCGGTGTTGCTGCTGACGCTGCCGGTGGCCTTACCGCCGAGGCGCTTGATCGTTGCTTCGATCTCGTGGCGGGAGTAGTCGGCGAGCGTACCGGTCACGACGAAGGTCTTGCCGGCCAGCGGGGTGTCGTCGCCGCCGGTGTCGCGCGGCTGGGTGAGGTTGACGCCGGCGGCGCGGAGCTCGTCGATCGTCTGCTGGCCGGCGTCGCTGTCGAGCCAGCGGCGGAGCGACTCGGCCATCTCGGGGCCGACGCCGTCGACATCTTGTAAGTCATCGAGCGAGGCGTTCTGGAGGGCGGCGATGGTGGGGAAGTGGTCGGCCAGCAGCTCGGCGGTAGTGGTGCCGACGTGGCGGATGGAGAGGGCGGCCAGCACGCGGGCGAGGGGGCGCCGCTTGCTGGCGGCGATGGCGCTCAGGATGTTGTCGACGCTCTTCTCGCCGAGGCGCTCGATTTGGAGCAGCTCATCGCGGTGGTCTTTGAGGCGATAGAGGTCGCCGTAGCTGTGGACGAGGTCGGCGCCCACGAGGGCCTCGATCAGCTTCGGGCCGACGCCGTCGATGTCCATCTGGTCGCGGCCGCAGAAGAAGATCAGCCGCTCGACGAGCTGGGCGGGGCAGCGGGGGTTGAGGCAGCGGAGGTAGACGCCGTTGGGATCGCGGGCGACCTC
>CAZCKC010000159.1:0-7253 GCA_964499235.1 uncultured Planctomycetales bacterium
GGGAAAGTCCGAGGCGGGCTTTCACTATAACATTTTGTAATGTAGGGACTTGCGCTTCAGGGGGTCAGTAGGGCGAGCGTCTCGGCGTGCAGACGGGCGTTGGTGGCGCAGGCGTCGGCGCCGGCGTGGGTCACCCGACCTTCCCAGTCGGAAAACTGCCCGCCGGCCTCGGTGACGCAAACGAAGGGGGCGGCGGCGTCCCAGATGTTCATGACCGGATCGAGGGCGATCTCGGCCCGGCCGGTGGCGATGAGGGCGTACATGTAGGCGTCGGACCAGCCACGGTCGGCGGCTGCGGCGTCGCGGACGCGGCTGTAGCGGTCGAGCTTGCCGGCTTCCTTGACGAGCTTGGTGGTGGTGACGAGGAGGCGGGCGTCGCTGATGGCCGCGGTTTCGGACACGCTGGCGCGCTTACCGTCCCACCAGCAGCCCTGCTCGTGGGCGGCGTAGACGGTCTCGCCGAGGGCGGGCAGATGGATCACGCCGGCGACCGCCCGGGATTCCCATTCGAAGGCGACCAGGACGCTGTAGAGGGGCACGCCGCAGACGAAAGAGAAGGTGCCGTCGATGGGGTCGAGGATGAAGCGGCCGGGCTCGGCGCCGGGACGCTCGCCGAATTCCTCGCCGATGACGCCGTACTGGGGGAAGTAGCGTTCGATGCGGGTGCGGATGAGCTCTTCGGCGCCGCGGTCGGCGGCGGTGACGGGGGAGCGGTCCTGCTTGAGCTCGACGGGGGTCTGGGTCTGGTAGTGGCTGAGGGTGAAGCGGCCGGCGAGCTGGGCGGATTCGACGCAGAAGTTCAGGATGTCGCTGAGGGGCGGTTCGTTCATCGCGGCAGTGTCGCACGGTCCGGCGGGGCTGGCAAGGTGGCGTGGCTGGAGGCATTTAGCGGGCGGTTGGGCATCGGGTCGCTCGCAGCGCCGCCGGGGCTTTACAATCCGAGCTGACCGATGCAGAACTTCCGCGCACCGCGGGGCGCTGGCGTCGAGGCCGCGGGATTGCGGGCGATCGCTCGAGCTGCTGGGGGCGAGTGAATTCCCGACACGCGTCCGTCGTTGACGACACGGCACGGATAGCTAGGATGCCGGTTGGTACGGATTGCCCCTTGTTTCGGAGAATCTCCATGCGGACGGCTAGCCTCGATCGTCTCGACCAACCGCAGCTGAGCCTTCCGGCGTGGCGGGTTCGGTCGGTTGGATTTCAAGTCGCGCTGATCACCGCAGCGGTTGTATTACCGCATGTGGCGCATGTGACGGGCGCACCGGTCTTATGGTTCTTACCGATGCACTGGCCAGTGATCTTGGCGGGCTTGGTGTACGGCCCGGCGGCGGGGCTGGCCGTCGGCCTGCTGTCTCCGACGATCAGCTTTTCATTGAGTGGCATGCCGCCAATGCCGTTCCTGGCCACGATGACGGTCGAGCTGGGGCTCTACGGGCTGCTGATCGGCATGTTGCGTTCGCATTTCCGATGGCAGTGCTGGCTCGCTGTCGGCGCCGCCCTCGTTGCCGGCCGGGTTGTCGCGATGTCGATGGGCTTGGCGATGGGGCTGCCGTTTTCCATGCTGTTGGGGGTTTGTGCCCAGGGGTTGCTCGCCGGCCTTGCCCAGGTCGTGACGCTGCCGCTGATCGCGCGCTGGTGGGTTCAGCGCGAAGGACCCGGGACCGCCGCCGACCAAGACGCGCGATGAGCGAGTCACGGGAGCCGAGCGACAAGGCGTTCGTCCGGTCACTGCCCGGCGAGGGCGCCTATGCCCCGCTGCTGATGCCCCCAGATTCAGCGGGCATGCGTTCCGGCCTGGTCGCGCTTCAGCCAGGCGACGATTGCGGCGAGCACAACACTGACCAGCACGAGGAACTGATCATCTGTCTCGAAGGCGCGGGCATTGTCGAAGCGGGCGGCAGGCGGCAGACGCTGAGCAAGGGGCAAGTCGCGTATAATCCGCCGCACACGTTGCACAACGTCCTGAATACCGGGACCGTGCCCATGCGCTACATCTTTGTTGTCGCACCTACGCCTGCCAATTAGCTCAGCCGATTAATCCCGTTCAGTTCGGCCAGATCCCGGAGAAGACTTCGGTCGCGGGGCCGGTCATGAAAACGTGGCCGGTGGCCTGGTCCCAGAGGATGTGAAGCGCGCCGCCGGGGAGGCGGGCGGTGATGTCGGGCTCGGCGCGGCCGGTGAGAACGCCGGCGACACAGACGGCGCAGGCGCCGGTGCCGCAAGCCTGGGTGATCCCGCTGCCGCGTTCCCAGGTACGCATCTGGAGATGGTGGCGGTTGTGGACCTGGGCGAAGTGGACGTTCACGCGCTGGGGGAAAAGGTCGTGGTGCTCGAAGGCCGGGCCCACGGTTTCGAGCGGGACGGCCGCGACGTCGTCAACGAAGACGACGGCGTGGGGGTTGCCCATCGAGACGGCGGTGAGCTGGAAGTGGTGGTTGGCGACGTTGAGTGGGACGTTGACGGCCTCCGCGCCGGGGACGTCGATGGGGATATCGCGGGGGGCGAGGCGCGGCGGGCCCATGTCGACGCGGACTGTCTTTACCTTGTCGTCGGCGCCGATCGTGAGCTCGAGGAGCAGGATGCCCGCGCCGGTCTCGACGCGGAGGGGATTCTGCTGCGCGCGACGGTGGTCGTAGACGTACTTCGCGAGGCAGCGGATGCCATTGCCGCACATCTCGCCGGGGGTGCCGTCGGCGTTGAACATGAGCATGCGGACGTCGGCGTCGGATTCGTCGCTGGGTGGCGCGATGAGGATGAGGCCGTCGCTGCCGATGCCGCGGTGGCGGTCGGAGACGGCACGGGCGAGGGCGCCGGGGTCGGGGACCTGCTGGTCGTGAACGTCGATGTACACGTAGTCGTTGCCGAGGCCGTGGAGCTTGGTGAAGTCGAGGGGCATGGGGGGTCGGGCCTCGGTTGGTGGCGGTTTGTCAGTCCCCCAGGCTGAAGCCTGGGGAACCCCCCACGGGGGCACCCCGGCGCGCGGCTAGCGGTTGTGGTTTTTGAGCCAGTTCTCGAGCGCGGCGCGGCGGAAGGTGAGGGTGCGCTGCGGGAGCGTGCTGTTCTTTTCGACAATGACTTCGATGAGCTGGTCGCCGCGGCCGGTGCCGAAGAAGCCTTCTGGGCGGGCGTTGTTGCCGAGGTTCAGTGGGACGAAGGGCGTGCCGCGGAGCGCGTCGCGCGCTTGGGAGGCGAAGTTGTCGGCCGCGCGGGTGTTGTTCAGGTTGAGGATCTGCTGGTAGCCGCCGCCGGGGTTCACGACGCCGAGGCCGCTGTTGCGCAGCTCGTTGAAGGCAACGCTGATGTTTTCCTGGCCGAGGATATCGACGATGGAGACGTTGCGGCGGATCTGGGCTTCGTCGAGCCAGAGGCGCATGGCCTGGGTGACGGCCTGGCCGGGATTGAGGCGACGGCGCTGCTGGGTGATCTTGTTGAGCGCGTCGACGAGGCCGCGGTCGAGGAGGAAGATCTCGAAGCGGTCGGTGCCGCGGGTGTAGGCGAGTCCGAAGTTCCAGGTGCCGCGCTTGGAGAGGGTGGCGACGGGGCTGTCGACGGTAAAGTCGGACTCGAGGCCGCCCTCGGCGACGCCGGCGCGGATCTGGCCGTAGCTGACGCCGACGCGGACGGTCTTGCGCTGCCGGGTCTTGAAGGCCTCGGCGAGGATGATCTGGCCGGCGGAGTCGATGACCATGGCGGTATAGGGTTCTTCGGCGCCGATCTGGAGCTTGACGGATGAGCGGATGCCGGTGCGGATCTGGGTTTGGGGCGGTAGCTCGAGGTCGGTGGTGACGTCCTGCCAGGATTCGCCTTCGAGGTCGCTGTACTTCACGCTGCCGCGGACCTCGATGACGCGGGCGGCGAGGGGTTCGACGTCTGCGGCGGCTTCAGCGTCAGGGTCGGCCGCGGTGTCGGCTTGCGCGTCTGCATCGGTTTCGGGCGGCGTGGTTTCTTCGGTCGTCGCTGCCGGCTGGTCAGTCGGCGCGTCGGTCGCGTCCTGCGCGGCTGCGAAGGGGACGGTGGCGACGAAGATCAGCGCGATGAGCCAGTGAATCCCGCTGCGTGGGGTCGAAGGCATGGTGCTCTCTCCGCGAATGAGCCCGGCTGGCGCAGGGGAGCCTGCGCCTGTTGTCATCGTAGGTCCCGGTCTGCTGCTGCTTCAAGTGTGACTCAGCCGCCGCCCAGCCAGGCTCGCAGCGGATCGCTATAGGGACCGGTTGCGAGCAGCGGCCGAAAGATCAGCGGGGCGAAGATAATGTACGCGATGTTGGCACCGGCGACGAGGTCGTGCTGCCACGAACCGCGAGGGTGCTGGGAGAGCTTCCAGCGGCCCCAGCCGGTGCGGGGAGGCAGTGGGCTGGGGAGCGGGTGGCCGGCGGCTTGGGCGGTGATGGCCTGGTGGGCGAAGGTCAGGCGGCGCCAGACGGTGAAGGCGGGGAGGAGCGTGAGCTGCCAGAGGATGGCCGGGATGTGGCCGAAGAAGCAACCGAGCAGGAAGGTGACGTGGCGTTCGCCGCGTTGCCACCAGCCGACGGAGCAGTCGGGGACGATCTCTTCGGCGCGGGCCTTGATGTAGCTGATGAGGAAGGTGTTGGCGAGGGCGAAGAGGGCGAGGAGCTGGTAGGTGAGGTTGCCGTCGCGGGCGAAGTAGATGCTGATGCCGACGATGATGGCGATGTCGCTGAAGCGGTCGAGGGTGGAGTCGAGGAAAGCGCCGAAGTCGGAGCCGCTGCCGGTGATGCGGGCGAGCGCGCCGTCGATCATGTCGCAGGCGGAAGAGGCGATGAGGAAGAGGCCGGCCCCGAGGGGCCACCAGCTGGCGCCCCCCCCACCGGGTGCGTCGACGGCCCAGTACGGGACCTGGTGGCCGGCGCCGATGGCGAGGCAGGCGCCGGTGCCGCAGGTGAGGAGGAAGCCGGCGACGGTGAGGTGGTTGGGGGTGATGCCGAGGGCGGCGAGGCCGCGGGCGAGGGTGTCGCGGGCGGCGCAGAAGCCGCCGCCGATGTAGCGGCCGAGCGAGGCGTGGTCGCCCGACTCGCGGAGGCGGCGGAAGTCTTTGGGGTCTTCGGGGGCAGGCACGCGGCTTCCCGGCTGGTCGGTTGGTCAGGCGTGCTCGCCGGGGCGGTGGCCGCTCTCGTCTTCGTCGGCCGGCTTATCGTCGGCCGGCTGGTCTGCGGGTGGCTGGTCTTCGGATGCTTGCGGCTTGGCGGCGGCGTCCTCGCCGGAGACGACGGGGAGCGGGTTGGTGGTGGGCTCGCCGGCGGGGCCGAGGACGGCTTCTTCTTCGTAGTAGACGTCTTCCCAATCGGTGGCGTCGACGTCGCGGCGGAGGAGGAAGTAGATCTGGGTGCAGCCGCAGAAGTAGAAGCTGATCACGTAGGCGCCGACGAAGGAGACGACGAGGAAGACCCAGGCGGCGATGAAGAACTGGGCGACGGCCTCGGTGCCGGAAAGCTCGGCGACGTCGAACGAACCCCAGAAGGGCATGCCGCGGGCGGCCGGGAGCAGGCTGAGCTCGCCCCAGGTGGGCATGGCCCAGATGGCGTCGAGCTTGGGGAGGTCGCTCTTCGCGCTGGTGAGGTTGTCGAAGAGGGTGAAGCCGAAGCCGGTGAAGGCGTGGGTGAGCTTGAGCAGAACGAGGGCGATGAGGCGGACCATGAGGAAGGTGAGGGCACCATAGATGAGGAGCACGAACGCGTACCAGAGGGCGTTCCAGAGACGCTGGGTGACGTAGCCGTAGCTACGCGTGATGGCGTCAAAGGCGTCGGAGCTCTCAACGCCGATGGTCGGCCACATCAGGTGGACGCCGAAGGTGTAGCCGATGAGGACGAGCGCGAGCACGAAGCCGCCGAGCAGCGCGAGGCCCCAGAGCAGGCCGGAGAGCATGTGTCCGATCCAGGGGATCGCACCGATGAGCCCGCCGAGGCCGAGGAGCACGGCGCCGAGGACAATGACGCCGAGGGGCATGATCGTGGCGAGGAAGGCTTCGAGCCACTTGGTGCGGGCGAAGTCGGTGACGGCCTTGAGGGTGAGCGTTTCGTCGCGGGCGGTCTGCACGGCGGCGTGGCGGCAGATGCCCAGGCCGACGAAGGCGAAGATCGCGAACATGACCAGGCCGAAGACGACGGCGTAGAACGGCCGGTTGACGACGAACCAGAGGAAGCCGTGGGCGAAGGCGACGACGCTGCCGGCGACGGAAGGTTGGGGGTCGAGGGGTCCGCCGCCGTAGAGCCAGTTGCCCTGGGCGGCGCCCTGGACGGCGGCACTGAACGCGCGGCCTTGGAAGTCGAGCAGGGCCTGGAAGGGTCCGACGGTGCCGGGCTGTTCTTCGGTCTCGGCGGCCCGGGGCGCGCCCAAGGCTTGGGCGATGGTCGTCGGGAATCGGGCTGCGGCGGGGATGTCGGCGAAGTTCTGGTAGCCGGCGGCCCAGAGGTCGAGGTCGGTGACGGGCTTGACGTCGACGGGGAGGATTCGGGCGCGGACGCCACCGCCGGCGCCGTCCCAGATGGGGTCGAGGATGCGGCCGACGAAGTAGAGCGCGAGCACGGCGAGCAGCGCCAGGAAGAGGCGGTTGTAGCTGATCGCAAGTGAGAACGTGTGGAAGAGCCGCACGAACGGAAACACCTGCGACCAACGGATCGATCGCAGTTCGGTGGGTTGGTCGGACATGTTCTCTCCCGGAATGGGCGAAGCCTGCGCGGGGGCCGCGACGTTGCGATGGGCCACCGGGGGTTTCAACACCGCGGTGGCCACTCCGGGCCGGATTATAAGTTGCTGGGGTCGCGCAGCAACCGGGGCGGCGGGGTGCTAGTCCTGGTTGGCTTGCACGAAGTGGTTGATGGCGGTGAGGGTGGCGTCGCTGAGGTGGTGCTCGATGCCTTCGGCGTCGCGTTCGGCGTCGGCGGGGTTGACGCCGACCTTGCGGAGGAATGCGACGACGAGGGCGTGGCGGCGGGCGGACCACTCGGCCATCTTCTGGCCGCTGCTGGTGAGGAAAATCGAGCGGTAGGGCGCGCTACGGACGAGGCCTTCGCGCTGGAGGCGGGCGATGGTCTTGGTGACGGTGACGTGCGAGACGCCGAGTTGGCGGGCGATGTCGACGATGCGGGCCTCGCCCTGCCTCTGGATCAGCTCGTTGATGAGCTCGACGTAGTCTTCGGCGATCTCGGTGGCGTGATCCTGGCGGGTTTTGGTGTAGCGCTCGGACTTTGAGCGGGTGCGGACGGGGATCGAGGTAACGGGCCGGGGAGTGTCGCTGG
>CAZCKC010000160.1:0-7161 GCA_964499235.1 uncultured Planctomycetales bacterium
AAGCCTTTGCGGCCACTTGAGTTACCGCCCACCGGCCCGCCCGCTTGACGCCCCGGGGCGAAACCAAGAAGATGTATCGCTCGCGTGAGCGGGGTGCTCTAACCGCGGCGCCCACCGGCTCGGGCGAACCGGCGTCGGGAAAGTCCTTACCCGATCCCGGCGGCCGCCGTGACGGGATAGGGCGTTACGCGGCTGGTGCGGCGGTGGGGTAGCTCAGTTGGTAGAGCAACGGATTGAAAATCCGTGTGTCGGCGGTTCAAATCCGCCCCTCACCATTGGATGGGCAGCAAGCCTCAGCCGGGCCTTCGCTGCCCGCCGACAATAAGGAGTACTCGGCGGCCCAGCCGTCGATCCCCCCGGGGCCGTAGCTCAGTTGGGAGAGCGCTTGCATGGCATGCAAGAGGTCGTGAGTTCGAATCTCATCGGCTCCAGTTTTCAGCAACCCGCCGCGTTTGTTCCTGGCGCGTAAACGTCGTTCGATCAGCCCCGCTCACGCCGCGCCCTTTGACGTCCTTGATCCGGATCCGCAAACAAGCCGCCCCGTTCGCGGCCGATGAGAACCACGCGTTTCCGCCCCAACGCCTCTCTCGGCTGGCGGCGGCGTCACACGCCTCGGCCGAAAGGGAGCCTCAGATGCCCGTTACCACGAATCCGCCGCCGCCTGCCAATCCGCCCGAGACCGCCGCGACCGGCGCCACCATCACGCGGCCTTGCCCCAACTGCGGCGCGCCGGACGGCGACCTCATCCAGCAGGAAGGCTCCTGGCGACTGGTCGCCTGTGAAGGCTGCCACCTCGCCTACCTGCCCGAGATCCCCGCCCCCGCGGCGCTCGAAGAAGAGTTCGACTGGGAAGCCTCCTTCCGCCGCGAGCGCTGGGAACGCTGGCTGTCGAATCCGCTCGCCCGCTTCTGGACCGGCGCGCTGCTCCTCATCAAGCCCAACCGCGAACGCCGGGCCGTCCGCTGGATCCGCCGCCACGCGCCGTCCACCGGCCACCTGCTCGACATCGGCGCCGGCGACGGACGCCTGGCCGCACAAGCCCAGCGCCGCGGCTACGACGTCACCTGCGTCGAGCTCTCGCCTGCGATGGCCGCCAAGGCCCTTCGCCGGCTCGACCAGCAGCAGGTCAAGATCGGGCGGCTGGCCGACTTCGCATTCCCCCGCGAAAGCTTCGAACTGATTACTGCCATCAGCTATCTCGAACACGAACCCGCGCCGCTCACGCTGCTCGAGCAGGTTCGCGGGCTGCTGAGCCCGCAAGGCCGGCTCGTGATCAAGGTCCCCAACTTCGACAGCTGGTTGCGGCGCGTCCGCGGCAAGCGGTGGGCGGGCTTCCGCTGGCCGGAGCACGTCCAGTACTTCACTCCCCAGACGCTGACGGCGCTGCTGAACCGGGCCGGCTTCACGGTCGAGCACGTCGACGCCAACCCGCTCAGTGATAATTTCTGGGTAGCCGCCAGCCGACGCTGACCTGTCGCGACCACCCAGACCGCACCCGCCCGGCACTGGCGACGCTTCAAAAAACCGTCGACCTACAATCTGGTTCGAAGCGAGCACCGCCAGCACACGCTAGGGGAGCAGGGCATGGAACTTTCGGGTATCTCGTGGCTGGCGGTGAGTCTGCTGATCGTTGCGGCGGCGCCGCTCTTCGCCACCGACCGCTCGGCCAGTCGGTCGCAGGATCCAGGGCTGAGGCAGCTGATCGACGCCACGCAAGCGCCCGACCACGCCGTCCGGGATGCCGTCGCCGAGCAGCTCAACACCGCCGCCGATTCAACCGAGCCGGACACGCTGGTCACCGCGGCCAAGGAAGCCACCGCCAAGCTCGGCAATGACTCGTTCCAAGGTCGGCGGCTCGCGTCTGCCGTCGCGACTTGCGACTCAAACGAGCGTTCAGCCTCTGCGGCCAAGACCCTCGCCCGCACGATGCAGGCCGTGGCGGAGGACCTCGCGTTCCAGCCGCGCAGCGAAGCCGACCGGCCCGCCGATTTCCCAACGTTGACCGCCGTCGGTGAGCTCGAGCTGAAGCCGTACCCGCGCTATCGGCTGGCCCGCGCCGCGATGGACGGCGGCAACAACACCGCCTTCTACCAGCTCTTCAATCACATCAAGCGCCACAACATCCCCATGACCGCCCCGGTCGAGATCGAGTACACCGCCGCCGGCGACCAGGCCGAGCGCCGCTCGATGGGCTTCCTCTACCAGCACGACCAGCAGGGCGAACTCGGCCCCGACGGCCCGGTCAGCGTCGAGGACGTGCCGGCCGCCCTCGTGCTCAGCATCGGCCAGCGCGGCTGGACGACCCCCGAGACGCTGCAGGCGGCCGAGACGCGCTTCGAGCGCTGGATCACCACGCACCAGGCGCAGGTCGAGCCCGCCGGACCGCTCCGCGTCATGAGCTGGAACAGCCCGATGGTGCCCGCCGCGAAGCGCTACTACGAAATCCAGCAGCCGATCCGCCCGATCGACGACCAGGCGTCCGCGGCCGGCACCGTTGACTAGGCCGGAAACCACCAAAGAAAGGAACCGCCGATGTCATTGCGAACGCGGGCCCTAATCGGACTCATCGGATTCAGCGTGGCGTTGTCCGGCTGCCAGGCGTACCAGGATGGGACGATCACACCGCGCTCCGCCGAGCGCGCCGCGAACCCGCCGCGGGTGCTGATCGTCCTGACCAGCCATGCCGAACTCGGCGATACCGGCCGCGCGACCGGCTTCCACTTCTCCGAGATGACCCACCCGTTCTGGGTCTTCCACGAGGCCGGCTACATCATCGACTTCGCCAGTCCCGCTGGCGGCGCCGCGCCGATGACCGCGGCTGACCGCAGCGATCCGCAGAACGCGCGCTTTCTCGACAATCCGCGCCTGGTGGCCGCGATCGAGAACACCCAGCAGCTCAGTACACTCGACCCGGCACGCTACGACGCGATCTACTTCGCCGGCGGCCATGGTACGATGTGGGACTTTCCCGACGATCCGGGTGTTCAACGCGTGACGGCCGCGATCTACGAGCAGGGCGGCGTCGTCGGCGCCGTCTGTCACGGCCCGGCCGCGCTGGTGAACGTGCGGCTCTCCGACGGCAGCTACCTGGTGGCGAACCACCACGTCTCAGCCTTCACCAACGCGGAAGAGGAAGCGGTCGAGCTGGGCGACACCGTTCCGTTCCTGCTGGCCGATAAGCTCGAAGCTCGCGGCGCGCGGCACGCCGCCGGCGAGAACTTCGAGCGCTTCGTCATCGCCGACGGCCGCCTGGTCACCGGGCAGAACCCAGCCTCCGCCCGCGGCGTTGCCCAGGCGATGGTCGCCGCCATCGCGGCCGAGCGTAGGAACTAACGACCGCGCGTTGCGGTCCAACCAACACCACGTCCGGTCCTAAGCAACGCGGCCGGGCGACGATCACTTGGATCATCGCCCGGCCGCATTTCATCTCGTGCGTTTAATTCGCCTCAGCCGCCCAGCAGCAGCCCGACGAACGGGTCGATATCGAAGAAGTTGACAACCCCGTCCCCATCGACGTCGGCCGCCAAGCGGTCGCAATCCGGATACTGCAGCTCGTACTCCGTCGGGTTCAGCAGGGCGGTCACGAACGGATCGATGTCAAAGAAATCCACCGTGCCGTCACAGTTCAAATCGCCCGTCGCGACCGGCGGCGCCGGCGTGTGCGCGAAGATCTCGCTCGTCGCGTAGCTGCCGTGGTGCGCGCTGTCCGCGTGCCAGGCCGTCACGCCGCTGTCGTTCTGCTGCGGCCAGCGGTCGTCGTAGTCGTTATCGCTGAGCTGCACGATCGCCCCGTCCTCCCAGGCATAGATTTCCCAATCCTGCCCGTCGAATCCCTGCCAGACGACCCGGCCCGCGGCATTGACCTGCGGGTACTGATCGTGCGCCGTGTTGTTCGTGATCGCGACGACGCCGCCGCCATCGACCGTGCTCTGCATGATCTCCCAGTCGTTGCCGTCGTGCCGCATCCAGACAACAGCGCCGGCGTTGTTCAACTGCGGCCACCAGTCACCGTCGTACCAGTTGCTGAGGCGGATCTGCTGGCCGGTCAGCGCGTTCCCGCTGTAGACCTCCGTATTGAGCGCGGTGTGCCACGCGTGCCAGACCACCCGGTTCTCATCGTTGATCTGCGGGTACTCGTTCTGGTAGCCGTTCGCCGAGACCTGCACCGGGTCGCTGCCATCCGCGTTCGCGCTCAGGATCTCCCAGTTGATCCCGTCGAAGCTCATCCACACGACGCGGTCGTGAGCGTTGATCCGCGGCCAGCAGTCGTCCGGCCGCTTACCGCCGCTGTAGCTGTCGTTGGTGAGCTGCACGACGTCAGTGCCATCGAAGTTGGCCGAGTAGATCTCGTAGTCCTCGCCGTCCCAGGCTTCCCAGACGATTTGGCCACTGTCGCTGATGTCCGGGTGCCACGCGTTGGCGTTGCCGGTGGTGATGCGGTTGCGGTCGGTGCCATCAAGCCGGCCCGTGTAGATCTGGTAGTTCGTGCCGTCGAACTGCTGCCAGACCGCTTGGCCGTTGGCGTTGATGCGGAGGTTGTCGACGTGCCGTGAGCGCGGGCTGATCGCGACCGCGCCGCTGCCGTCGACCTGCTTGGCGGTGATCGCGTAGAAGTCGCGCCGGGTGGGGTCCACGCCGTACCAGACGACCGTCCCGTTCGGATCGACCAGCGGCATCCAGTCGTCGCCGGCATCGTCGCTCAACGCGAGCGGTGCGCGGTCGCTCAACGTCGCCGGCGGGGCGGCCCCGCCGAGCACGTGCTCGCCGTTGCTTTCCGGGTGGGCGTTGAAGTTGTAGATGTACTCCCACCAGTTATTCAGCCGGTCGTAGCCGTCGAGGTTGTTGCGGCCGGCGAAGTGCGGCATGTGCTGGTACCACCACTTGAAAAACTCGAGCTCCCAGTTGTTGTAGATGCCCGTCCCCCACGTGTTCCGATCAACCCACTCGCTGTCGCCCTGGAAGTTCGGGAAGTTGTTCCGCCAATCCGGCGCATAGCTCAGCACCGTCTGCGGGTTGGCGTAGTCGTAGTGGTTGTCGCCATTGGGCGGGAAGTGTGCCGAGCCGATGCCGTAGATGTTCGCGATCGTCGTCTGGCCGACGTTGTGCCCGAAGCGGTCCCAGATGTGCCGATCGCCATTCACGTCCCAGCCGTTGTAGACGTAGGACATGATCGACTCGGTCCGGTGACCCGTGGCGTGCAGGGACACCTCGCGCTCGTAGTTCCAACCCATGATCACGAAGATCTTCGAGCACGCGACGCGGCCCAGCGGCGGCGAGTTGCACCAGTAACCACCCCGCCCGATCATCCGCGACTCGTAATAGCCGAAGTACGGCGCACCATACATACCCACTTCGTCCACCATTCCCGCGTCGACCTTGCGGGCAAGGTCGTAGTCCCGCACGACCTGGGCGTAATCCACCCCGTCCGGCTGGTACCAGTTCCCCGACAACCAACGCCCTTCGTCATACTGAAAGCCGTCCGCCTTCACCGGGAAAAAGTCCATCTCGATGTACGGACCGACCCGAAAGTTCACGAGGTCGTGCGTCGCAATTTGCAACTGCTCGGTGAACCGGTCGGTCTCGTCCTCGGGATCCCAGTAGCCCATCTCGGCACTGAGCCGGTTGAAGTTGCGGCTCTCGAGTACCGGGTTGTAGCTCAGGCCGAAGAGACGCGGGTGTTGAGCGGTGGCGGGCTGTGCGGTCGCCGAGGCGGCTGTCAGTCCGATCGTCAGGAGGCCGATGACAAACGGTCGCATGGGGGCACTCACTCCTGTGCGGAAATCGGTCGGCCGTCCTTCAAGCCGGCGGCCTGCGACAGGCCTTCGCTGGACGACTGGTGTGGCGGGTGGACGCTGTCCAGCACGTGCGGAGATCCAGGATCGCCAGACGGCCGTGCTATCAGCCCAGCCCATTTTCCGATGCCGGTGAGGCAAGTCAACGCCGGCGGCAGTGACCCGCCCCGCAGCTCGAAGATCTCGGTAATTATAGGAAATCAGCCAGTCGGTGAGGCCGGCCCGTTCGGGGGCGATCGGCGTCAGCTACGCAGCGAACGCCGCAGCCGCCGCAGCACGCGTTGCGCGAGCGGGGCCGGCGCCGCGTCCGGGCCGTTGAGCAGCGTCTCACCCCCGTAATCGCGGCGGAAACGAGCGATCCACTCCTCGTTCAACGGATCGCTCTGGCGCTGCGTCCGCGGCTGGTCGGGGATTTCGTGCGGCTCGAGCGTCACTTCGAGGAAGTCAGCGATGCGCCGCGTCGTGCCCGGCGTATCCCGGAGAACCTCCTCAAACGTCAAGTCCATGAACGGCAGCCCACGCGTCACCAGCAGATGGTGCCAGGCGGTTGTGTCCAGCAGCAGCTTGCGGAGGCTCTGCTCGATCAGGCGGTAGTCGTAGAACGCCTCGCCCTGCGGCTCCATGCCGCTGAACCAGACATCGGTCTGCGTTGCCTTGGCGTACGACACCGCCTGGGCAAGCACGTTTGCCCGTCGCAAGAGGATGTAGCGAGCGTCAGGCAGCAGCGCCTTCACGCGCTCGATCCCGCCGAGTTCGACCACGTGCCGATAGTGCAGCTTGATGCCGAACACACCGTTCGGCGACGTCCGCCGCCGCTTCAGCTCAGCGAGCGTGTTTTCGACACCCGTAGTGTCGAGACGGCGGCGCCACTCGTCGAAGTTGCGCGGGCTGAAAAACTCCAGCGGCCAGCCGAGCTTGCGGGTGTTGTGCAGCACGTGCCCGAGCATGTGGCTGCCCGACCGCGGCGTCGACGCGATCACGTAGATCCGCGGCTTACCCGCAAAGGGCGGGAAATCGTGCTCGGCCGCAAACTGCGCGGCATACAGGTTGTTGCTGCTCATGTGCGACGACCCCATGAGACAAACGGTCCCCTCTCGGCTCACTAGCCTAGCAGAATCCCTCCCCCGCGAATCAGGTCTTTCCACAGGGTCGCGGCCGCGAGTCGCGGAGTTCCAGCGGCGAGAACGAAGTCTGGACCGGAAAAACCGTCGGGCAAGCCAGCATCAGACTGACGAGGTCGGAATCGAGCCCCTGAACCGTCCCAGGTCAGCATCGAGTCCGCGAACCGCCCCTCGCCCCCCCGCCCTTCGTCGCCCCGCCAGATCGGAAGAGCACACGTCTGAACTCCAGTCACGCGAAACGAGCTCGT
>CAZCKC010000161.1:0-7106 GCA_964499235.1 uncultured Planctomycetales bacterium
GTTTACGCCGCACCGCTGTCGGCCCGTTCGCCGCCGCTGACGCCCTGACGCTCGAGCAACTGGAAACGCAACCGCTCGAAAGCTGCGTCATCCCCGTCGCGACGGTCCAGGCCCGCGCCGCCAGCGCCGAGACGCCGCCACCCCCAGGCGACTAATCGAAGCCGGCGTCAGGAGGCCACTATTCTCGAACAGTGCGATCAAGACAGCCGCCCGAAGCGTGCCGCTGGCCACAACGACGACCCCCTCCCTACTCCTTCGAAGCGCGCCGCTGGGCAAACAGCCATTCGTAAAACTGCGGATCGGCGTAAAAGTCCGTCCAGACATCGTGCGTGCCGCCCGGCACCTTCGTGAACTTCAGCCGCTCCGCCCCCGCGCTGGCCAGGTACTCCACCATCAGCTCCGAGTTCCGCACGTGCACCACCGGATCCGCGTCGCCGTGCACGACCCAAATGGGCAGGTCCGCGATCGGCGCTGCCCGCAGCCGCAACGTCCGCCCACACACCGGCGCGAGCGCCGCGAACATCTCCGGGCACTCCGCCGCCAGCAGCCACGTCCCCGTCCCGCCCATGCTCAGCCCCGTCAGGTAAACGCGGTCGCGGTCCACCGGTTGCGTCGTCAGCAGGTGATCAAGTAGCGCCTTGAGCTCCACCGGCCGCCACCACCCGCCGGCCGGACACTGCGGCGCCGCCACCAACGCCGGCAACGGCCCGTCCCGCTCGATCTTCGCCGGCAGCCCCTGCGTTCGCACCTGGTTAAGGTCATCCCCGCGCTCGCCCGCGCCGTGTAAAAACAGGATCAGCGGCCACGGCCCGTCGTCCGCCCGCGCGCCGGCCGGCTCGTAAAGCAGGTATTCAAGTTCCACCGGCTTCTGCGCCACGGTCTCCAGCTCCCCCCGGTACACGCCAGCATCGACCTTCGTCAGCCCCCGCGGCCCCGCGGCCTGGCAACCGGTCAGCGCCAGATAAACCAGCAACGGTCCCGTCAGCCACAATGCTCGCATCAAGATGTCTCCCTACGTGTCGGATCGCATCCAGAACTGAACACGACAATCCTAGCCCGTGGCCGGCGGCCTCGCGAGTCATCACGAGCTTAGCGGCACACAGGGAGGCTATGACAGCGGCCTACTCTTCCGGCTCCAGCACCGACATGAATGCCTTCTGCGGAATCTCGACCGAGCCGACGGTCTTCATCCGCTTCTTGCCGGCCTTCTGCTTCTCCAGCAGCTTGCGCTTGCGCGTCACGTCGCCGCCGTAGCACTTGGCCGTCACGTTCTTCCGGTAAGCCTTGATCGACTCACTGGCGATGATCTTCGAGCCGATCGCCGCCTGCAGCCGCACCTCGAACTGGTGGCGGTCGATCTCCTTGCGCAGCTTCTGGAGGAACCTGCGCCCCCGCCGGTCGGCCGTCGAGCGGTGGCAGATCAAGCTCAGCGCATCGACCTTCGTACCGTTCACCAGCACGTCCAGCTTCACCAGGTCCCCCGCGCGGAACCCTGTCACGTGGTAGTCCATCGTCCCGTAGCCGCGCGTCCCGCTTTTCAGCTTGTCGTAGAAGTCGTACAGGATCTCGGCGAACGGGAAGTCATACGTCAAAATCACCCGCGTCGCCGACAGGTACTCCTGCCGCTTGTACTCTCCCCGCCGCATTTCGGCCAGCTTCATCACGTTGCCGATCGCATCCTCCGGCGTGATGATCTGCGTCTCGATCCACGGCTCCCGTAGCTCGGTGAACTTCGTCGACTCGGGCAAGTCGCCGGCCGCCTCGACCAGCCGCGTCTCTCCCGACGTCAGCTCCACCTCGTACGTCACGCTCGGCGCCGTCTGCACGATGTCGACCCCACACTCCCGCTCCAGCCGCTCCTGCACGATCTCCATGTGCAACAGCCCCAGAAAGCCGCAGCGGTAGCCGGGTCCAAGCGCGTCCGAGTGCTGCGGCTGGAAAGTGAATGAAGAATCATTCAGGCTCAGCCGCTCGAGCGCCTCGCGCAAATTGTCGTAGGTCTCGCCACTCGACGGGTAAAAGTCGCAGTACACCATCAGTGCCGGCGGCTCGTAGCCCGGCAGCGCCTTCTCGGCCGGCCGCACCGCGTCGGTGATCGTGTCGCCGACCGTCACCTCCTTCAGCGACTTGATCGACGCGATCAGGTAGCCGGTCTCGCCCGCCCACAGCTCGTCCACCGCCACCATCTGTGGCCGAAACTTGCCAATCTCTGTCACCAGGTACTCGCGCCGTCGCCCCATCAGCAGGATCTTCTGCCCCTTCGAAATCTTGCCGGCGGCCACCCGGATGTAACAGATCACGCCCCGGTAGTCGTTGTATTCCGAATCAAAGACCAGCGCCTGCAACGGTGCGTCGCTGTCACCTTTGGGCGGCGGCAGGTGCTGCACGATCGCGCGGACGAGCTCCTCGACCCCGAAACCGGTCTTGGCCGACACGAACTGGACATGGTCACTGCTGATCCCCAGCACGTGCTCGACCTCCAGCGCGACGTCCTCGGGATGCGCGCCGGGCAGGTCGATCTTGTTGATCACGGGAATGATCTCGAGGTCGTTGCCGACGGCTGCGTAGGCGTTGGCCACCGTCTGGGCCTGGACGCCTTTGGTGGCATCCACCACCAGGATCGCGCCGTCGCACGCCGCCAGTGCCCGGTCGACCTCGTAATGAAAATCAACGTGCCCCGGCGTGTCGATCAGGTTGAACATGTAGTTCTGGCCGTCGACGTCCATCTCCAGCGTGACCGCCGACGCCTTGATCGTGATCCCCCGCTCGCGCTCGAGGTCCATCACATCCAACGCCTGCTCGCGGAACTCGCGCTCGGTAATTGCGCCGGACCGCAGCAGCAGCCGGTCGGCCAGCGTCGACTTCCCATGGTCGATGTGGGCGATGATCGAGAAGTTGCGGATGGTCTGCTTGTCCATGCACGTTCCGAGCGAGGCCTAACTAATTGCGGATCCGGGAGTTGCGAACAGGGGCCGCGCCGCACCCGAGATAGCATTATAGCTGTTTTCCACGCCGCCCGGTGGCGGCGCGGGCCGCTTTCAGGAGCGGCGGGTTTTCAGAACCAAAGCAACGCCGGCCGCGATCCCGAGCTTCGGGACCGCGGCCGGCATCAAGCGGCTGCAAACAGTCGGCGTCGCGACGCGTTAACGCTGGCGTCGCCGCGGCCGACTGGCGATCAGGCCGATGAACGAGACGGCGAGCAGCGCCACGCCGGTGGCCGGACAGGCCACGCCTGGCGTGGGCGCATCCTGCTGGCCGTCGTCGTCACCGTCGGCGGGCTGGCCGTCATCGTCCCCATCGTCGGTGCCGTCGTCCGTATCGTCGTCGGGCTCGGACGGCGGCGGATCCTGTCCGGTGTCAGCGTTCTCGTCGCACGGATCGCCGATGCCGTCGCCGTCGGCGTCTGCCTGCCCGGGATTGAAGGTGTCCGGGCAGTTGTCACAGGCGTTGCCGACCCCGTCGCCGTCAGAATCCTGGAACTCGCCGGGGATCTCCGGACAGAGGTCGCAGGCGTCGCCCACGCGGTCGCCGTCGGCGTCCGCCTGGTCAGGGTTCGGCGTCAGGATGCAGTTGTCGCACGGATTGCCGACGCCGTCACCGTCGCTGTCGCTCTGATCGGGGTTCGCGAAGTCGGGGCAGTTGTCGATCTCGTCCCGGATCCCGTCGCCGTCCTCGTCGTCCTCGCAGGCGTCACCGACGCCGTTGCCGTCGGTATCCGCCTGGTTGGGGTTCGGCGTGAACGGGCAGTTGTCGTCGGCATCCTGAACGCCGTCGTTGTCACTGTCCTGATCGCAGGCGTCGCCGAGGCCGTCCGCGTCGATGTCCGCCTGGTCCGGGTTGGGCGTCAGCGGGCAGTTGTCGTTCGCGTCGGCGATCCCGTCGTTGTCACTATCGTCGTCGCAAGCGTCGCCGATCTCGTCGCCGTCGACGTCGCCCTGGTCGGGATTGAACGTCTCCGGGCAGTTGTCGTCGACGTTCAGAACACCGTCACCGTCGATATCGTCGTCGCAGGCGTCACCGATGCCGTTCGCGTCGATGTCGCCCTGGCCTTCGTTCGGCACGAGCGGGCAGTTGTCGCTTTCGTCCGGAACCCCGTCGCCGTCGTCGTCTTCATCGCAGGCGTCACCGACGCCGTTGCCGTCGGTGTCGGTCTGCTCGGCATTGGGGGTCAGCGGACAGTTGTCCTCGTCGTCGTTCACGCCGTCACCGTCATCATCCTCGTCGCAGGCGTCGCCGAGGCCGTTACCGTCGGTGTCCACCTGGTCGGGATTGGGAACGTCCGGACAGTTGTCGCACAGGTCGCCAACGCCGTCACCGTCCGTGTCGAGCTGGTCCGGATTCGGTGTGTCGGGACAGTTGTCCTCGCTGTTCGGGACGCCGTCCTGGTCATCGTCAGCCGGGTTCGCGAGCACGGTCGTCGTGACCGTGGTGCTCGCGCCCGAACCCGGGTTCGTGACCGTCAGCGTGACGAGGAAGTCCTCGCGCGGCGGCTCGAGGCGGCTCGGCGGATCCGTGTAGGTATGGTTGATGACCGGACCACCTTGGTTGATCACCGTCCCGTCGCCGAGATCCCAGTCGTACTGCAGTGCCGGGTTCGTGATACCGGTCTCGTCGAGCGAGGCCGACGCGTCGAACCTGACATCCACCGGGATTTCCTTCAGCGGGTTCTCGAAGTCGCCCGGATAGGTCACCTCGAGCACCGCGTGGACGCGCCGGACCACCTCGCCGTTGAGAATCTGGATCGGGATGCTGTACGCGCTCAGACCCGTCGTCAAAAAGCGGAACGTGTCCGGCAGCAGGCCGTTGGCACCGCGGCTGAACGGCCACACCAGGTACTGCACGCCGGCGTCGCCGGAGGCGCCCGGGTTGGTCGCCAGCTCGAGTCGCGTCGGCGAGCGGACCGCCACGATCGTGTAGAAGCCGGCCGTGGTGTCGCCGATCTCGTTGGTGATGCGGACTTGGTCGCCGAAGCGGAAGTCGGCGGCCGAGAACGACGCGCTAAGGTCCTCGAGGATCGGGACCAGCTCGTCATCTTCCTCCAGGAGCAAGACCTGCGCTTCCGCGCCGCCGTTGGCCGCGGGGATCGCGTTGGAAACGACCCGGAACGTGACCTCGCCATCGTCGGAGGTATAGTCGACGCCGGTCGTGGCCAACTGGAGTTGCACGCCGCTCAGGCCACCCTCGACGCGCCACTTCTCCGCGCCGGGCTCGCTGTCGTCGACGCAGGTCACCGTCCAGTTCTCGATCTTCGCCCGCGTCGGGTCAATGTCCAGCGGCTGCGGTTCATCGGGCTCGTCAAACGGCTCCGCGATCAGCAGCTCGCCGCGGCCCCGGGCGTCGGGGTCGATCAGCGGCGTGGAGTAAGCCAGCTCGAACTCGCCTTCGTTGCCGGGCCCGCCTTCGCCGGGCGTGACCTGGGCATAGAAGTAATACAGCCCATCGCCCGGGAACGTCGCCATCGGGATCGGCAGCTCACCGTTGAAGATGCCAGGGACGTTCTTCTTGATCGGCTCGGCGTTAATCTGCGTGCCGTCATAGCCCCTATCGTCGGTATCGAAGTAGAACGTGATGTCGCTGCCGCCCCAGCGGTCCCACGCCTCGTAGTTCAGCAGTAGGTTGTTGTTGACCAGGTCCTCCGGCAAGGCCGGTGGCCGGTCGATCGCCAGCGTCGGCACGATCTGCGGGTTCCACTTGAACGTGACGGTCGACTCGCTTTCTGAGCCGACAATGTTCGTGATCTCGATGCCGCTGCGGATGCGGCCGTACCAGTTCGAGCTCGGGATCGAGTCGTCGTCCCAGGTGGTGTTGCCGGCGGTGCCGGGCCACGGGTCGCCGGCATCGGGGCCGGCGTCGGCGTTCTCGAGCTCGAAGAGCCCGTCGGCCTGGACGATCTTCCAGGTGAAGCGCGCGCCGAGCCGCTGCTGCAGCGGCGTGCCCTCGGGATTGTCGCCAACGTCGGTGTGCATGATCAACACGCCGTCGCCGGCCGCGTGCTGGTTGAAGTTGACGCCGCGGTTCGGGTTGGCTGGAACGTTGTTGTTGTGCCAGAAATAGAACGCCTCGCCGGGGAAGACGGGGTTCTTGAAGACCACGACCGAGCGAACCGGGTCGAAGGCGTAGTCCTGGAGCGTGACCTCGACCTCCTGCAACGGCAGCAGCACGTCGCGCAGGTCGGTGATCTCGATCCAGCCGGTGCCTTCCTTCAGCAGCGGGTTGGGGTGCACGAAGCCGCCGGCCATGATGTCCCAGCCGAGCATCGGCGTGTTCTCGAAACCGTCGATGTAAACGTCGTAGTCGTAGAGGTCGGGGTAGCCTTCCCAGACGTGCAGCCACTCGTGGGCCATCAGCGGGACCAGGAACTCCCCGACGAATCGCTCCTCACCCGGCACCTCCGGGTCATCGTTGTCGTCGTCGCCGTCGTCGTCGCCATCGTCGGCGCCGGGCTCCTCGGGCGGCGTCAGGTCGGCCGGGATCTCACCCGTCGTGCCAATCGCGGTGACGAAGTCGGAGAAAAGGTAGGTGGTCGGGCTGGCGCTGTTCACCGTGATCGCCAGGTCCATCGCCGGCGCCGGCAGCTGGAACAGGCCACGCCCGCCCGGCGCCAGGCCGTCGGGATAGGTCCCGTCCGGCAGCATCACGACGCCGTGAACCTCGACGTCGTTCATGACGAACTCGTCCCAGTCCACGACGTGATCGAGCGCCTCGACCGTATCCTCGACGAGGCGCACGCGGTTGAACGGATACTCGCTGCCCCCGATACCCCCGTCGTTCGTGTTGTTACTGTTCAAGTCAACGGAGTAATTCTCCGTACCCGCCGCCCGCACCTCACCCTGGTCGATCAACCCGTCCAGGTTGCGGTCGCGGTGGAACACCGGCGGGTAGGAGTAATAGTTGTCTGGATTCTCGAGCGGCAGGATCGCTTCGCCGTCCAGCCCGACAATCGGCTCCCCCTCGGCGTCGACCAGCATCGAGTCGTCAATCTCGGCCGTCAGCGCCGCCCAGGTGAGCGCTTCGATGCTCAACTGGTTGCCGGCGTCAAAGCCGTTCGCCCCGTGCACGCCTGTGGCCAGCGGGCCGGCGGCTTGAATAAAGCCGTCTGCCCCGCC
>CAZCKC010000162.1:0-7104 GCA_964499235.1 uncultured Planctomycetales bacterium
GCGCGTGATCCGCCACAGAAAGTTCGCCGGTGGATCGCCGCCGAAGTTCGTCCACGTCGCAGCGGCCTCGTCCACGACAAGGAAAGTGTCTTTGCTATTGGCGCCCAGGACCGCATCGAGTGGTGGGTCGCCCTCGTCGAGCGGCGGCGGAGGTTGAGCAACGACGAGGCCGAAAGGATGGCCACCGGAACGCGTGACCCGCACACCAACGGCCGCTTTGTCGAGGACGCGCCAATCCGGGTCGAACGGTGAGCTTGTCTCGTCGGTGGCCATCACCATCGTGTCGCGTCGATCGAGCGTGATCAGCCGGTGTTCGCCGGGCGGAATGTTCAGCGTCTCGCGCTCGGTCGTTAGCGTGAGCAGAAGTTCGCCACCATAGAGGCTGTAGAACAAGACTTCGATTTTGACCGAACGCAGCGGGGTGGGGGCGTTGGCGGGGTTGTAAAGGGCGAATGTCACCGACTGTAAGGTGTAGAACTGCTCGGTCTCAAGATCGTCGGCGATCATGGTTCCACTCGCGGCAACGAACGCACCGGCGGCCGGACAGCGCAGCGTGTCGTACACCGCCTGGCCACGCAAGTTGGCGTTGGTGACCGCACGCGTCGTCACGCCCGGTTCGATCCGCGGCGTGCCCGCCTCGTCAGCGGTTGCGGTTGCGGTGATGGCTATGCTGCAGATAGCCGCGACACCGGCGACCCACGCGGGGTGACAAACACTCAAAAGACGCAGCTGACCAGCAACCCGTTTCATTCGACGTTCCTCAGTTTATTGCGAAGTAGCGCTTTGCTGTCTGAAGCGTAACGCAAGTTGCGGGTAAAACAATCGCCGGAAATGTAAGAAGTTGTAAAGGCGTCGCGAGCGTCGACCCGGACACGGATTGATCGGCTAGAGTAGTAAGCGGCGGTGCCCGGCGGCGATCCGTAAGTGGTCAGGGTCACAAACAGGAGGCGTGAGCATGTCAAATCCCCGTGGCTGGTGGCGAACACTGTCGCGAGCGCGCGGTATCGCGCGGGCGGATCTGCTGGTCAGTATTGCCGTGTGCGGTTTGTTAGGGCTGCTCGTCGTCGGCCTGCCGGGGGCGGTCCCGACCGACACGACACCGACCGGCCTCCAGCGTCTTCGTAGCGTCTCGCAGGCCGTCGGGTGCCGGAACAACCTGCGCGAGATGGGTCGCGGCGTCGCCCACCTTCGCGGAGACTTCAACCAGTTCAATCCGGCGTTGGGAGACGAGGGTTACGGACCGCTCGACCTGGTGTACACGTGGGCGGACCTTCTGTACGAATTGGGCTATGTTGCGGACGATGCGGTCCAGTATTGCCCGGCGGACGAAGCTCCCGATCCGATTGCCGCGTTGCGCGGGCAAGCGTGGGGCGATTATCGGTTCGTGCGTGAGTTCGGCGTTGGCGAGACGCCGCGCTTCGGTATCCGCTCCAGCTATGGGATTAACCCCCTCGCCCATTTCGACTGGCGCGAGGACGAGTACCCGGACCAGTCCCGGCAAATCTACGCGATGGATGCGACGTGGACCTTCCTAGGTGGGATAAACGCGCTGTGGTTTAATGTGAACATGTACGGTTTCGACGGGAAGCCGGTTTCTTGGGACCCCCTCAATTTCCTAGGCTGGTCAGCTAACATGGTCGCCTGGCGGCACGCCGACTTCGATCATGCCAGCACCGCGCTCTTCTACGACGGCTCCGCGCGATCCATCAAGCCAAATTTGTATCCAGGGCTATCCCGCCGGACGTGGAGCGAAATTGTGCGCGGCACCCTTACCACCGTTGATCGCGTCCAAGCATTCACTTGGCTCCCGGGCGAACAGCTTGACCTGCATATCGGCATGGATTGGTACGAAGGTCAGGTCGCCTCGTGGCGCGGCTGGTCTCCCCGGGCGCACGGTTACAGTCGCAACCCCCAGAAGCCCGTGGCGTTAGACCCGGATTGGCGTTCGGTCCGAAAGGGGTGGAACCGCCTCCCCGCCGATCCCGCCGACCGCCATTGACGCGTGGGTGGGAGCCTCGCAGTGAAATCGCCAACATCGCCGGCTATCAGGAGTCATTGCATGCCGCCGCACCTGAACCCCCCGCCAAGCGGCGCCCATTCGCGCGGGCTAACGCGCGCCGACGTGCTGGTCAGTACGCTGGCGGCTGCCCTGCTCGCACTCTTGGTCGGCGGCCTGCCGGGAACCATCCCGACCGACACGACGCCGGCCGGACTGCAAGCCCTGCAGGGCGTCTCGCACGCCGTCGCCTGCCAGAACAATCTCCGCGAGCTCGGACGCGCGGTCGGAGCGCTGCACGCGGATTTCGACCGGTTCAACCCCAACCTCGATGACGGCGGGCGCGGCCCGATCAACATGCTTTATAGCTGGGTCGACGTCCTCTACGAATTGGGCTACTTCGATGACGATGCACTACGGTTCTGTCCCGCTGACCAGCGACCGGATGAGGTCATGGCCTGGCGCGGCGAGCTCTGGAGCAATTTTCGGTTTGTGGACAAGTTCGGCGTTGACGAAACGCCGAAGCCCGGCGTCCGCACCAGCTACGGCATCAACCAGGTCGTGCTGTTCGACTGGCGCGAGGACGAATATGTCGATGCCTCGCGGCAGTTTTACGCGATGGATGCGACCTGGGATTTGGTTGGCGGCCTGAACGCCTGGTGGCTGAATGTCAGCCGCTACGGCGCCGACCTCATTGGCGACCGTGTGAACGACCCCGGCTACGCCATCAACCTCCCCGATTGGGCCGGCAACATGACCGCCTGGCGCCATGCCGACCGCGATAACGCCAGCAACGCCCTACTGATGGACGGCTCGGTCCGTGCCGTCAAGCCACGCCTCTTCCCCGACTTGACCTCCGAGGTCTACCAGGGTTGGAGAGACGACGGCCCGTTTACGGTCGACCGCGTGCAGACCTTTGGCTGGCTTCCCGGCGAGCAGGCGAACCTGATCATTGGCGGGAGCCACTACCAGGGTACGGTCGCGGCCTGGGAGGGACGGTCGCCCAGCGCGAACAACTTCACGGCCAACCCCCAAAAGCCGATCGCCCTCGACCCCAACTGGTACACCCGCAACGAGGCCTGGACCCGCCTGCCCGCCGATCCCGCCGACCGTCGCTGACCACCCACTCGTCCGCGACCCGCGCAATGAGAACGGCTCGCCAGCGATCCACCGCGCCGGCGAGCCGCTTATCGCTTGTTCACGCCGGCCGCCAACGCGGCCGCTCCGCACCTACTTCAAGAAGAACTTCTTGATCGACTCCACCGTCGTGTCGCGGCCGGCCTTGCCGATGGCCCACGTCAGCGGGACCTCCTTCGGGCAGACCTTCACGCAGTTCTGCGCGTTGCCGCAGTCGCTGATCCCGCCCTTCTCCATCAGCGCCGTCAGCCGCTCCGACGCCGTCATCTTGCCGGTCGGGTTCAGGTTGAACAGCACCGCCTGCGCGATCGCCTGCGGCCCGATGAAGTCGCTGTGGTCGTTGACCTGCGGACACACCTCCAAACAGCAGCCGCACGACATGCACCGCGACAGCGGGTACATGTTCTCCTGCTGCTCCGGCGAGATGATCGGCCCCTCGCCGATGTCGCCATAGGTGTCGGCCGGAATCCACGCCTTCACCTTCTTCAACGCGTCAAACATCCGCCGCCGATCCACGAACAGGTCGCGGACCACCGGAAACTTCGTCATCGGCTTCAACTCGATGACGCTCTGCTCCTCGAGCAGCTGATCCACGAGCGCCGTGCACGCCTGCCGCACCTTGCCGTTGATCACCATCGAGCACGCGCCGCAGACCTCCTCCAGGCAGTTGCAATCCCACACCGGCGGCGTGGTCTGCTGCCCCTCGGCCGTCACCGGGTTCGCCGCGATCTCCTGCAGCACCGAGATCACGTTCATCCCCTTCTGGTACGGCAGCTCGAACGTCTCCATCCGCGGCGCGCTCTCGCGATCCGCCTGGCGGTGAACCCGCACCCGAATGTTCGGCGGCGTGTTGCGTGCAATCATAATCGTTGACTCACCCTATTCATGGCGACCGAGGTCGCGCGGCGCGAAAGCCGTCGTTACGCCGGCACCGCTTCGCGCTTCGTCCCGCGGCCGTACTTCTCTTTCCAGACTTCGTCGATGATCTCCGCGCCCTTCAGGCCGTACGTCCGCGGCCGCGGCGGGATCGCCTCCGTATCCACATCCTCGTACGAAAACTCGGGCCCGTTGGCCGTGTGCTTCGCGATCGTCGTCTTGAGCCACTGGTCGTTCTGCGCCCGGTAGGCGTCGCACCACTGCTCGGCCTGCTGCCGCAGCTCGCCCGGGTCGTCCGACGAGGGCGCCGGGATCGCGCACTCCGGCTTGTAGTGGGCCCCGCGGCACTCGTCGCGCCGCAAGGCGCCCTCCGCAATCACCCGGGCCAGCACCAGCATGTCGCCCAGTGCCCGCGTGAAGCTCAGGTTCTGGTTCGTCCACGTGCCGCGGTCGGAGAGGGCGCAGTTCTGATACCGCTCCTGCAGCTTGCCCAGCTCGTCGAGCGCCTGCCGCAGCTCGTCGTTCACCCGCACCACCGTGCAGCTCTTCGTCATCAGGTCGCCCAGCTCGCGGTGCAGCTTGTACGGGTTCTCGCTCCCGTCCTTGCTGATCAGCTGCTGGAACTGCTCGCGGTGCCGCGCGACGTGCTGCTCCTGCAGCCCCGCATCCGTCTCGCCCGGGCTGTGGTTCTTGATGTAGCTCTTCACCGCGGGCCCGCTGATCAGCCCGGAGAAGATGCAGCTCAGCAGTGAGTTCGCCCCCAGCCGGTTCGCGCCGTGGAACTGGTAATCCGCCTCGCCGATCGCGTACAGCCCCGGCACGTTCGTCTGCTGGTTCCGCGGCGAGTCCAGCACCAGCCCCTGCGTCGCCGCGTTCTTCTCGTAATCGACCCACAAGCCGCCCATGCTGTAGTGCACGGCCGGGAAGATCTTCATCGGCTCGGTCAGCGGGTCGACGCCCTTGAACTTTTCGTAGATCTCGAGAATGTTGCCAAGCTTCTTGCGCAGCACCTCGGGCTTGATCCCCGTCGCCCGCTCCGTCAGGTCCAGGTAGACCGCGTAGGTGTCCGGGTCGACGCTCCGCCCGTCGCGGCAGATGCTGAAGATCTCGCGCGTCGCGATGTCCCGCGGCACCAGGTTGCCGTACGTCGGGTACCGCTCCTCCAGGAAGTAGGACCGCTCGTTCTCCGGGATCTCCATCGGGTGCCGCGTGTCACCCGCCTGCTTGGGCACCCACACGCGGCCGGACTCGCCCCGCGCGGCCTCGCTGATCAGTCGCAGCTTGTCGGCCCCCGGGATCGCCGACGGGTGCACCTGCACGAACTCGCCGTTCGCGTAGCTCACGCCGCTCTGGTACGCCCGGCTGTTCGCCCCGCCCGTGCAGACCATCGACATCGTCGACTTGCCGAAGATCAGCCCGCAGCCGCCCGTCGCCAGGATCACCGCGTCGGCCGGGAACGCCTTCAACTCGAGCGAGAACATATCTTGCGCGACCACGCCGCGGCAGACGCCGTTGTCATCCAGGATCGGGCCCAGGAACTCCCAGAACTCGTACTTGTCGATCCGCCCCTCGGTGTCCCACCGCCGGACCTGCTCGTCGAGCGCGTAGAGCAATTGCTGCCCCGTCGACGCCCCGGCGTAGACCGTCCGCTTGTAAAGCGTCCCGCCGAACCGCCGCACCGCCAGGTTCCCCTCGCCCGAACGGTTGAACGGCACCCCCAGCCGATCCGACAGGTGCACGATCCGTGGCGCCCAGTCGGCCATCTCCTTGACCAGCGGCTGGTGGTTCAGGAACTCGCCGCCGTAGACCGTGTCGTCGAAGTGGTTCCACTCGTTGTCGCCCTGCGCCCGCGTGAACTTGTTTACGCAGTTGATCCCGCCCTGCGCACAGACGCTGTGCGAGCGCTTCACCGGGACCATGCTGATCAGGTCGACGTGGATCTCGTCCTCGGCCAGCTTCATGGCCGCACTCAGGCCGGCCAGGCCTCCACCGACGACCACGACACGGGGCTTGTAAGCGGGCATACGGGCAACTTTCTGCAAGCGGGCGGCCCGAGCGGGCCAGGAGCGCGATTAACCGACGCGAGAGATCCGCTTTCCCGCGTGGACACCCCATTATACCGGTGCCGCCGCCCCCCGCACCCGGGCGCGCGGGTGGTTTCATCCGCCCTGAAAGGGCGGGCGGCGGCCGTGGACCCACTCGGCAACCTCGCAATGCCAAGTAGGTTGCCGCCCTGCTGTCACCGGCTCGCGCGTGTCGAAGAAGGCCTCCGAGCGCCTACTGGTTCCACGACTCGCGAAACGTCCACCACTCGCCGCCGAAACGGGGCCCAACCGTTTGGTCGATCCTGGGGGAAATGTAGGAACGCCAGGGAATCGCTCCGCCATCTTCGAGGCGTGGTCCGACATCCGTGACCGGTCGGCCTCGCTCGTCCTGTTTGAAAAAATGCACGAGGCCGCCGTGAACCAGGCGGTCGCGGCGACTGATGCTGGAGAGCATGAAGCTGACGCCTTCTGGCGCGACGAAGGCGTTTTCAACGTTGTAAAGCCCAATCCATTGCGGTCTGATCGGCGACGGTCCAACCACCGGCACAGTCTGTGCCGCCACAAACCGGTCCAGCGCCGGCTTCGAGACCCAGAAGCGCAGCTGCGCCGGTAACCCCGTCGCGCCCAGCAACCAGCAACCCGCCAGGATCGCCGGCACCACCACCCATCGCTTCCACGGCCGCCGCCAGCCCGTCCTCGCCTGCCGGTAGCCGGCCCGCTTCAAGACGGTCTCCGCCACCGCGAAGCGGAAACAGCAAAGCGCGAACAGCAACCCCGTCCAAAAATACGTCTGGCTAAACGCGTATGCGACCCCCGCCCCCGGTAGGCTGAACGCGTCCAGCGTGAACAGACCGGCCGCCACCGCCGCCGCGATCATGATCCACCCCGGCGGGCTCCCCGCAAGCCGCTCGACCGCGCTCAGCGCCCGGCTCGGCAGAAACGTCCGCGGATCGCCCGGATCAAACCCCCGCCCGCACTCCGGGCACCGCGGCTGTGGCAGCTCGCGCAGCGGATACCCGCAGCCGATGCAATGCGCGTTTTCGGGGATGC
>CAZCKC010000163.1:0-7103 GCA_964499235.1 uncultured Planctomycetales bacterium
TGCGGGCGTAATTCAGTGGTAGAATGCCAGCTTCCCAAGCTGGACGTCGCCGGTTCGAATCCGGTCGCCCGCTTTTGTTCCCCCTCTCGCGCTGCGTTGCTTCGCGTCGCTTTGTTCCTGCACTGACAATGAGTTACGCGACCCACACAGCACCGCCGGCGCGGTTGCTTCACCGACCGCTTGAGCGTTGAATCGCGCTGATTCGCGCTGCAACTGTCGGGGAAATAGGCGGGGAGACATTTCCCTAACACCGGGAGCCGCGGTCGCATCGTCCGTGCCCGTGGCGCTCTGCGCCTGCCGCTCGGGCTTGCCGTCCAGCGGCAACGCCGGAAGCTGGTCCAGCGCCCCGCGCAGGTCGATGAGCTTCGCATCGGCGTAGTGCTCATCCGTGACGCTTTCCGCCGCGTGGCGCATCAGGATTCGCCGCGTCGTCAGCGGGACGCCCGCGGCCGCCAGAAGCGAATTGAACGTGGTGCGGAACGCGTGCATATCGAACGTGCGGCCGCGCTCGTCGCGCTTGTCGATCTTCCAGGACGGCGTCCCCTTGCGGTCCTTCCCGCGGACCCGCTCGGCCAGCCCCGCCGCCACAAGATCCAGGTCCAGGACTCCTATCCGTAAACTCATGTCGAAAAGGGGGTTACAACGGATAGGCCCGCGTGGCGCCGACGCGGACCGGCCGGTCTGCGGGCATCTCCGCGCAACATTATCGCGCCAGGCGCTTGCACTTACGATCGAATGCTTTATAGTTCAATCACTTGGTCGTATTGCAATTCATCTGTAGCGCGGAGCGGAAGGTTGATGATGGAATGCCGATTCACATTGTCGCGAATGGTGCCGCTTGTGGGCGCGCTGCTCGCTGCCACCCTGACGGCGAGCAGCGCCTTTGCGAGCGATGCTTTGGCGTTCGCGGAGCCAGATGCATGGGCTGTCGGGGACGTCTTCTCGACCTATCACGGATGGGATTTCTTTGTTGCGTCGGCAGGCAACGTTCCCGATGTTGGCGCCGTGACCAACCCGCCGCTCGCCGCGGAGGCCGTCGCCACCACGCTCGCCCCGGGCTTTCTCAGCAGCAGCAACAACTTCTACGCCTTCGCGTCCGACTATACGGTCGCGGCCGAGGTGCCCAATCACGGTGACGCCGCGCCCCCGGGCGCTGGCACGCTGGTCCGGGTGCAGGCCGCGGCGACGGTCAACCCCGATTTTGGCGACGGCGTGCGCGTCGACGGTGTGGGCCTGCTGACGCCGGCCGGCCGGCCGATTGCGGGGGGAGAGCCGCAGGCGTTGTGTCGCGCGACGCTGCTTTACAGCGGCCCGTCGGTGATTGGCGGCCCGTTCGGCGATGTCACGCAGGACGAGTGGCTGTTCGACTACTGGCTGCCGGGGTACGTCGATGACTTCGTGGTTGAGCTCGATTTGCGTATCCACGCCTCATTTCTGGCGCTGCGGGTGGACACGCTGAATGCTGTGGCGCCGTTCTGCACAGCGTTTGATTTGAACCAAGACTGCCGCCGCGACCAGGGGGACGCGCTGGCCCTGCTCGCCAACGTCGCCGGCGCCGACGTGCCGGAGCCGCCGCCGAGTGGGGACGCGCAGACCTTCGCCTGTGCCGATCAGGACGCCGACGGTGACGTCGACCTGCGCGACGTCGCCGCTTTTCAAGTGGGATTCCAAAACTAGCCGTCGTGAAGGGCGGCGCTTTTTGAAGGAGAGAAGCCTGTGTTTACCCGACGACATTTTCTGGCCTGGGGCGCTGTGGGTGTGCTCGCGTGGAGCGTTAGTCCCGCACTCGCCAGCGGCTTCGTCAATCCGACCGGCTGGACGCCCGGTGGTCCGGGTTCGACCTATCAGGAATGGCGCTTCTTCGCCGCGGACACTGGCAACGAGCCCGATTTCGGGCGAATCACCGACGGCACGCCGCTGCCGCTGCCGACCGTCAGCGTGACGCCGCCGGCGTTCGCCACTTCGTCCGGGAACTTCTACGCCTTTGGCGGCGGCTACAGCGTGTCGGCCGAGGTTCCCAATTATGGCAGCGGTCCCGGCACCCACGTCATCGTGCAGGTGGAGGCCACGGTCAATCCCGACCCGACGGTCGGTGGACCGGCCGGTGTCCTGGTCGACACGCTGCGCCTCGAGGACGGTGCGGGCAACGTGCTCACCGGCGGAGCGAACGCGGAGGCCTTACAGGAAGCGTTGCTCGGCACCGGCGCTGGCGTGGGACCGCTGGGCCAAGTGACCATCGAGTTTCTGATCTGGGAGTTCTTCCTCCCCAGTCACGCAACCGATTTCCAGATCGTCTCCGACTCGCTGGTGCATTCCTCGTTCGCAGCGCTGCGTATCGACACGCAGATCACGGAGACACCCTTCCCGATCATCCCCGAGCCCAGCAGCCTGGTCTTGCTCGGGATCCTCGGCCTGCTGGCCCGACGACGGTAACGAACCAGTCCCAATGCCGGAACCTCAGCTTCAGGGTGGTCGCATGAACAGACGTCGTACCGGCTTCACGCTTATCGAATTGCTGGTCGTCGTGGGCATCATCGCTTTGTTGATGAGCATCCTGCTGCCGGCACTGAGCAATGCCCGTGAATCCGCGCAGCAAGTCCGGAGCATGAGCAACTTGCGGCAGGTTCTGGTCGGCTATCACTATTACTTGGATGAAAGCGACGGCGCCGTGCTCTACGGCTACTTGCCCAGCGGCCCCGTTGACGGCCAGCATTTCCGGATTCGCGACCCTGACTCGGGCCACACCTTCGGTCCACCGGTCAACCAGCGCTACCCCTGGCGGCTATCACCGTACTTCGAGAACGTGTGGGAGGTGATCTACAGCCACGACCCAGTGCCCCAGCGGCCGCTGAGCACCGACTCCGCGAGCGCTGCCTTCATAAAGGCCTACGCGATCAGCATCGAGCCCAGCTTTGGCATCAACGCCGCGTTCGTCGGTGGCTATGCCGGCCTCTACGAGGGGTTCCGGCCGCGCGGCCAGGGCGAATTCACGCCGAACCGCGACGCGCACGTGGTCTTTCGCGACAGCGCCGTCCGGCGGCCGAGCAACCTGATCACTTTCGCCGAGAGCAAATGGCGCGGCGGCGGGATCGAGGACGGCGACCGCGGGTTCTACTGGGTCACGCCGCCGAATTGCAAGGGTGAGAAGTGGCGGGCCGTGAACGGCCGCCTGCGGATTGTGGACCCGGCCGGGGCCCTGGTCGGCCTGCCCGAAGGCCGCTTCAAAGGGCGCACGGTCACCGGATTTTTTGACGGACACATTGAAAGCCTGCGCGCGGCCGCGTTGCGGGACATGCGCAAGTGGGCCAATTGGGCGGATGACGAGGATTACGACTTTCGCTAGGGCGGCCGCCAGGCCGCTCGCCAACCCCTGGAAGGAAACGACCGATGTGCCAGTCTCATGACCCCGCTGAACCGAGCGTCCAGCTCCGTCAGTGCCCGCACGGCACGATTTACCTAACTGTTGGGGCCACGACGCTGCACCTCGCGCCGCGGGAGTTGTTGGCGATTTATCACCAGTTGCGTCAAGCGATCAAGACCACGGACACGCTGCCGTCCCCGCCGCACCCGTGGTCCCGTCGCTTCGGATCGAACCTGAACTAAGCAACGCTGCACGAGGAGACACGCGCATGCATACCGGACCCACCGCCCTCGCCGCCGACCCCCAGGAGGTCGCCGAGACGCGAGCGGCCTTGCGACGGGCGTTCGAACAAAACGGCCGCCAGATGGCCGTCATGCTGGCCCGCAAGCACAACGTGCCCGAGATCGAAGTGGTCCGCGCAATGCCCGACGGCATGGCGCTCGAGTTAGATGCAACACGCTTCGAGGAGATAATGCAGGCCCTTGAGCCGCTGGGGCCGTGCCACGTGATCGTGAACAACGGCAGCGTCACGATGGAATGCACGGGCGCCTTCAACAGCTTCAGCAAATCGGGGCCATTCTTTAACGTCCAAAACGATGAGCTGGACATGCACATCATGTACCAGACGCTGACGCACGTCTTCGCGATCATCAAGCCCGGCCACACCGACGGCGTAATGACGCAGAGCATCCAGTTTTTCAACCACCGGGGCGAAGCCGCCTTCAAGGTGTTCAGTACCTTCGGTGGATCAGCACCCTCGGAACAGAAGCAGCAGCAGTTCCAGTACATCGTCGACACCTTTCGTTGCCCAAAGGAGCCGCGCTGTGGCGCGCATTGCAACGCCTGCGGCTAGTCCGCAGCAGCCCGTTGCGCGACGAATGCCGCCGGCGCCCCCGCCCGGGCGCTCAGCATGCGCTGCCGGGCGGCCTCCGGCGCTCGCGACGCTGGAGGTGGCGGCGGCACGGACCGAGCGGGGTGTCGGCCCCGGCGCGCTCTTTGATGAGCGGATCCAGACCCACCACGAGGCGGTCGGCCGGAGCGGGGGCACGCCCCTGTCGTCCGAACAAGCGGCCGACCGGCTGGCAGCGCAGCTACGCCGCCCGGGCGTCGCTCGGCGGCGGGCGATCTATGTGCACGTGCCCTTCTGCCAGCAGATCTGCTCGTTTTGTGCGTTCAACCGCCAGGCGACGCCGCCGGCTGCGCTCCGTCGTGCCTATGCGGCGGCGCTCCAACGAGAAGTTGGACGCCTTGGCCAGTTCGCCTGGGCCGGCGTCGCGCCGGTCGACGCGATCTACGTCGGGGGTGGCACGCCCACGGCGTTGGCAGCCGCCGAACTGGCCGCGGTGCTCCGGCGGCTGCGGGCACTCTTCTGGGTGGATGACCGCTGCGAGATCACGGTCGAAACACGCTGCTGCGATGCCGATCCGGCGACGCTCGACACGCTGCTGGCCAGCGGTGTCAACCGGCTCAGCTTCGGCGTGCAATCGTTCGACACGACAGTGCGACAGGATGTCGGGCGGGTCGCCGATCAGGCTGGCGTTCTCGCGGCCCTCGCGGCCGCCCGGCAGGCCGGCTTCGCGCAGATCAGCGTGGACCTGATCTACAACCTCCCCCGCGAAACCGACCGCTCCTGGCAACGCGACCTGGACCTGCTGGCCGCGAGCCCCGCCACGGCCGCCAGCGTGTACGCACTGATCGCCTTCCAGCGCAGCGCCTTGCAACGGCGGATCGAGCGGGGCGATCATCCGCCGCTGCGGGGCCTGGAGACGCAGTTCGAGCGTTTCCGAGCGGCCAGCCAAGCACTCGGGGCGCTGGCGTACTGGCGCCGTCAGTCGTGCGTCCATTTCGGTGACGCGCGGCACGAGCAAAGCGTCTACAACAGCACCCGCGGTCAAGACGTTGATATTCTCGGGATCGGCCCCGGAGCGGGTGGACAGCTCGGTTCCCTCAGCTACATGAACCCGATGGACATCGATGCGTTCGTCCAGGCTCCAACCGACGCAGAGAGGCCGCGGATAATGGCCTCGGAATCACCCCCGCACGTCGGCCGCTTGCGCCGCGTCTTTGCGTTAAGTGAGACCGGAACGATTGCAGCCGGCGAGCTGAATGAACTGCTGCCAAACGCCGCGCCGGTTGTGCGGATGCTGGAACGTGCTCGGCTCGCCGAGCAGAAGGGCGATTGCGTGGCCTTGACGGAGGCGGGGTGCTTCTGGTCCTACAACATCGGGGCGGTGCTCGCCGACCTGATCCGTGAACGAAGTGAGACATGCCCATGCGACGAAGCATAGCGACGTTCTTGTTGGCAGCGGGCGGCACCACGTTGGTGCTCGGGCTTGCTGGGAGCAGTGGCTGCGGCAGCTCCGAGACAACGGACGCGACATCCCCGGCCGCGATCACACTCACCGATGGCGGTGGCCACGCGGTACATTTCGCTTCACCACCGCAACGCATCGCGACGACCGCATCGTTCGCGGTAGACCTCTTGGTGGCGTTGGGGCACCCGCCGATCCTGCGGCCGGACCTGCCATCGGGCGACGTGCCGGCGGCGGCGCGCGACATTCCCACGTGGGCGGTCAGCCATTCGGTCGGGCCCAATCTTGAACAGCTCGTTGCCGCGAACGCCGACCTGGTCATCACAACACCAATGTTCGCCCGTTACCGGCCGGCGATCGAAGACCGGCTTGGCGTGCCGGTCGCGATTCTGTCGATTCGAGAACTGGCAGACATCGGACCGACGGCGCGGTGGCTCGGTAGACTGCTCGGCGCGGCGGAGACCGGCAATCAGCTCGCGCAGCAACTCGAGCAGGCCGTGAACACGGTTCGGCCACCCCGAGAGCCGACTGCCCCGCAAGTATTCGCGATTTTCGGTACACCACAATCCTCGCTCGCGTTCCTGCCAGACTCCTATTTTGGCAGCTTGATCGAGCACCTTGGTGGTGACTTGATTACGGCCGGCGCGGCTCCGGCGGCCGTTTCACAGCAATTCACCCCGCTCAGCCTGGAGTACGTGATCGAACACGACCCCGACGTGATCTTCGTGGTTCGGCACGGTCCGCCGGAGCAGCAGTTTACCGAACTGACCGGCCACCCGGCGTGGGCCGCGCTACGGGCGGTTCGCAACGGTCGGGTGCACGTCCTATCGCACCGCCGCTACGTGACGAACCCGGGACCGTCGGCGGTCGCCGCGCTCCGGGAACTCCGCGCGCTGCTTTATCCCCCGGGTCCGGACGCATGAGCACGCTGCCAGCATCGATCTCGTCTGCCGTCGGCACCCGCGCCACGCCGCGCTGGTCGCGGGGCACGGCGACGGTGCTAGCCGGCGTGCTGCTGCTGACAGGCGGCGGCTTGCTTTCGTTGGTGAGCGGCTCGGTCACCTTAAGCACGGCCGAGGTCTGGAACGCTTTGTTCACGGACCACGGCGACGTCGCGAGGAACGGCGACGTCGCGAGGAACATCGTCTGGAACCTCCGGCTTCCGCGGACGCTGCTCGCGGGCGTCGTCGGCGCGAGTCTGGCGGTCGCCGGCGTGCTGCTGCAGGGCGTGACGCGCAACCCGCTCGCTGCCCCCGATATCATCGGCGTGACCGCCGGCGCGGCCCTCGCCGCGACGGTCGTATTGGTGGCGACCTCCGGACTACCGGCGTACCTGCCATTGTGCGCCTTCGCCGGAGCACTGCTCGCCAGCGGGCTGGTCTACGGTATTGCGTGGCAGCCTGGCCACGGGACGTCACCCATGCGGCTCA
>CAZCKC010000164.1:0-6919 GCA_964499235.1 uncultured Planctomycetales bacterium
CTCGTCCGTCAGCACCTCGGTGAAGTTCGCCAACCCCACGCCGACATCGATGTCGACCCCCACTGTCCGCCGCGTCGCCAAGAACACCGAGTAGATCAGCGGGTAGACCGTGAACGTCCCGAAGATCGCCGCGAACGGCAACAGGAACAGCCACGGCGTCCACGGGCGCGTCGCGGCGCTCGAGCCGGCCGCCATCTACGAACCCTCCGCCGTCGCCTGTGCGACAGCCGCCGCATCCCGCGCGATGATCGTCTCCAGCTCCCGCGCCGCGTCCCCCAGCGCCTCCGCCGCCGATACGTCGGCTTCGAACACTCGGGCGATCATGCGATTCAGGATCGCCTCCGCCTCCGGCAAGTACGGCGAGCCCTTCACCGGCGGCACCTCGTCGGCCAACTCGGTCAGCAGCGCGCCGACCCGCTGGCCCTGGAAGAACGCCACCTCCTTCGCGAACACCGGGTGCGCATACGTGTCCTTCAGCGGCGGCACGATGCTCTGCGTCCGGAACCGTACCAGCTGCGATTCGTCATCAAAGTAAAGGAATTTCGCCAGCTCCCACGCGCGGTCGACGTCGTCGATCCCCTTCGGGATGAAGATCGCCGTCCCGCCCACCGTCGACGTCCGCCGCCCGCCCGGCTCCCACGCCGGCAGCGGTGCCACCCGCACCAGTTCCGCGAGCTGCCGCCGGTCCCGCGGCTCGAGTGTCCGCATCACCGCCAGCCCCCAATCCGGCAGCAGCAACGCCAAGAAACGCCCCTGCTGCAACGCGCGCATCTCCTCGGGCAGCCCCGTCAGCGACGGGCTCGCCACCGGCCGCTCGCGCTCGAACAAACGCACAAAAAACTCCAGCGTGTCCACCGCCAGCGGGCTGTCGATGATCACGTCCCCCTCGGCGTCGAAGATGTCCCCGTCCCGCTGCCACAGCAGCTGCAGGAAATCCCATGCCTCGGTCGTCTTCAGGGGCAACGCCCGCCGCCAAGTCTCGCCTCCGATCGGCCCCGGCCGATAGAACGCCTGCGCAACCTCGATGAACCCCTCCCACGTCGCCATGTCGTCGGGCGTGTAACCCAGCTCGGCCAGCAGGTCCGGCCGATAGACGAGCACCACCGGGTGAATGTCATGCGGGATGCCGAAGATGTGCCCGTCGACCGTGTACTTCGCGAACCGCGCCGTTACCACGCGCTCGTCCCACCCCTCGGCCCGGATCCGCTCGGTCAGGTCGACGAACGGGATCGACGCCACCGGGCCGCGAAAGTAGCGCCCCACCCGCGACTGCTCGATCTCGACCAGGTCCGGCAGCTCGGTCTGCGTCGCGATCGAGATCGCCAGCCGATCGAACATCGCCGAGCCGAGGTTCCGCACGCGAATCTCGTCGCCCTGCGGATGCTGGCGCAGCCGGTCATCGAACTCGACACTGGAGATGTGCGTGAACGTCCAGATCTCGCACGCCGGCGCCGTCGGCCGCACCTGCCGGTACCCGATCACCCCCAGCGACAAAACCGCCAGCGCGATCAGCAGCAGCGGCACCCGCCCCGGCGGAAAACGGTCGACCCAAGCCCAGAACCCACGCGCGCTGTCCAACCGAATCGCCCCGGCAAAAGTCCCGGCCACCGTCCGATTTCGCCAGCCCGCAGTGTAAACCGCCCACCACGAAGCGGCTAGACGCTCCGCCCGCGCGAACGTCTTTATCAGACGTCAGCCTGTCCCGACCACGCCCTGTTCGCCGCGGCACTTGCAAGTGGCTACACTTCTGTGGCGTCCGACGCGTAGCCGCTGGTGTCGCTCCGCGCCATGACCTGCCTGCTCGTTGTTCGAGGTGCCTCCGTGCGTCGTGCTCCCGGCCTGCGTATCGTCACCGCGTTGCTACCGTTCTGTACGCTGGCCGGCGCCCTCGCCAGCCCCCCGCCCGCGGCCGCCGAGCTCCCCTTCGTCGGCGTGAACCCCGGCGCCCCAATCTGGAACGGCAGCGTCCTGCTCAACGACGACCTCGCGGCCGACATCGCCGGCAGCGGCTGCCGCCTCGTCCGCGTCAACTTCCGCATCGACGGCAACGCGACCTGGACGTCTGAGCACCTCGCGAAGTACGACGAGATCATCGCCGCCGCCCGCGCCCACAACCTCCAGATCCTCGGCCTGATCGCCTACGAGATGCTCCCCGGCGGCCAGGCGGATTGGAACGAAAACTACGACACCACCGGCATGAACCCGTGGATCGACGACTTCGCCGACACGGCCTTCATGCTGATCGACCGCTACAAGGACGACATCAAGGTCTGGGAGCTCTGGAACGAGCCCAGCTGCTGGTCCGTCCCGCCCAACACCAACCCGCTCAACCCGGGCTGCTTTTACCTCTGGCCGCGGAACTACGCCCGCCTGATGGTGGAAACCTACGGCCGCTGCGAGACCCTCGGCGGGGCGGGTTTCCTGGCCGACAACGGCCTGAGCTTCTCCACCGGCGGGCTGTTCGCCCACGACATCGGCGGCGGCTACAACCATGCGATGGACTACTTCAGCCAGGTCTACTTCCAGACGGACATCTGGAACGATTTCGAGGCCGCCCACGGCCGGCGCTACCCGTGGGACTACTTCGGCTACCACTTTTACATCAACGGCGGCGGCGCGGTCGACCTCGACCGGCTGGCGAGCTACTTCAACACTGTCCGCTCCTGGCAGACTGACCGCAACGACCCCAGCGACATCCTCGTCACCGAGTTCGGCTGGAACACCAACGGCGTGTCCCTCCAACTCCAGGCCGAGAACCTGAAGCGTACCTACGACTGGCTGCGGACCCAGGACGACATCGTCGCCGCCATGTGGTACCAGTGGAACAACGGCGACGGCGGCTGGGGCCTCACGTTCAGCCTCGGCGACTACAAGCCCGCATACTTCGAGTTCGCCGCCCAGTGTGGCCAGGTCAGCGCCCCGGCCCCGAACTTCGCCGCCACCCCGATCAGCGGCCCCGCCCCGCTGCTCGTTCAATTCGTCGACAGCACTGCCGGCCTCGTCGACAGCTACACCTGGGACTTCGGCGACGCCGCCACCAGCACGGCCCAGAACCCGACCCACACCTACGCCGCGCCGGGCACCTACACCGTCAGCCTCACCGCCACCGGCCCCGGCGGCGCCGACACCACCACCAGCATCGACCTGATCACCGTCACCAACCCCGCCGACCTCGACGGCGACGGCGACGGCGACCTCCACGACGCCTTGCTCTTCGCCGAGTGCTTCGGCCAGCAAGGCCCCGCGATCACCGAGCGCTGCGCCTGCGAGCAGCGCGTCACGCGCGATCCCCAGGCCGACTTCGAGCTCGCCGCGAGCATCGCAGCCCTCTCACGCTCGATCCTCACCGACGACGTCCTCGCCGGCCTCACCGGCACAGCCATCGCCGGCGGCTTTCACCCCGCCACGCCCGGCGGCATTCCCGGCGGCCTCGCCGACCTCACCGACGGCCAGCTCGGCGCCGGCGTCGAAGCCGTCCTCGCCGACTACTCGCGCCCGAGCCTCGAAGTCCAGTACGACCTCGCCGCTCCTACCGACCTCGGCGCGCTCCACGTCTTCAGCGCCAATTCCGACGGCCGCGTCTTCCAGCACTACGACGTCGAGGTGCAGATCGACGGCGCTGGCGACTTCACTCCCCTCGCCACCGGCGTCAAGGCTGGCGAGCTCGGGATGATCAACGACGGCACTTACGGCGCCGGTCTGACGACGCTGACCAACGCGGCTGCAGGCCCGCTCGCCGCCCGCGTCACCAGCCTGCGCGTACGCTTCTACGACGTCTCGACCGTCGACCCCGCCAACGTCTTCATCGACCCCTACGACGGGGGCGAGTTCGGCAACACCGACGCCTACGGCCGCGCCTATGTCGGCTCGATCATCAAGGAAATCGACGTCACCGCCTACGCCGGCCCGCCGCTCGTCACCAGCAAGGCCGACCTCGACGCCGACGGCGACACCGACACCGCCGACCTCGAACTCCTCACCACCTACCTCGCCGGCCCCCAATAGAGCCCTTCGCACAGCGGCAGCTCAACGCGTCAATTCACCCTCGGCCGTAATCCCGACGCCCGATCAGCGCTTTTTGCTTGCTCTGTGGGGCGAGCAAGCCTATATTTACCGATCAGATTGTCGCAAATCTGCACCAGCCCGCCCATGTCCGCCAGGAGGCCTGCCATGCAGCGCTCCACCCGCCGCGAGTTCATCGCCGCCACCTCCGCTATCGCCGGGGCGGCCGCCGTCGGCTGGCCCAACCGCCTCTTCGCCCAGGCCAAGGACACCGCAGACGCCGCCGGCGCCGACCCGATCAAGATGGCCATCGCCCGCTGGTCAACCGAAGGCGACGCCCCCGACCGCCTCGCCTACCAGCTCACCGCCAAGTGCATCGAGGCCATCGGCGGCATGCAGCGCTTCGTCAGCAAGGGCGACACCGTCTGGGTCAAGCCCAACATCGGCTGGAACCGCAAGCCCGCCTACGCCGCCAACACCCACCCCGACGTCGTCGCCGCCCTCATCGACCTCTGCCAGCAGGCCGGCGCCAAGACCGTCTACGTCGGCGACAACACCTGCAACCGCGCCGACCAGTGTTACGAAAACAGCGGCATCGCCGACGCCGCCAAGCGCAGCGGCGCCGAGGTCCGCTTCCTCGACCGCAGCCGCTTCCGCAAGATGGACCTCAAGGGCGAGCGCGTCAAAGAACACCCGGTCTTCCCCGCCATCGTCGAGTGCGACCTCGTCATCAGCGTCCCCGTCTGCAAGCACCATGGCTCCACTGGGGTCTCGCTCGCCATGAAAAACTACATGGGCGTCATCGAGGACCGCGGCGCCTTCCACCAGGACCTCCCCACCACCATCGCCGACCTCACCCGCTTCATGCAGCCCACCATCAGCGTCATCGATGCCACCCGCATGCTGATGGCCAACGGCCCCGTCGGCGGCAACCTCGACGACGTCAAGTTCGGCCACGCCGTCGCCGCCAGCACCGACATCGTCGCCCTCGACGCCTTCGGCGCCGAGCTCCTCGGACGCCAGCCGGCCGACATCGGTCACATCACCAAGGCCCAGTCCTACGAGCTCGGCACGTACGACTACCAGCGCCTCAAGCCGCGCGAAGTGATGGTGTAAATGGCGCGTCGTTCCTCCGCACGCTGGCAGGTCACCTTGCGGCGCGCGGTCCAGATCCTGACCCTCGTCATCGCCGTCGTGCTCGTGGCGCTGCTGCGCAACCCCGCCGGCCAGGATCCCCCCACCTGGGCCGTCACGCTGCTGCACATCGACCCGCTCATCGGCCTCACCACCCTCGTCGCCGCCCACACCATCACCTGGCTCCTGCTGCTCAGCCTCATCACCGTCGGGCTGACCATCATCCTCGGCCGCGTTTTCTGCGGCTGGGTCTGCCCCCTCGGAACCGTCAACGCCATCGCCAGCCGCCTGACCGCGCGCTGGCGCAAGAAGCAGCCCGAGCACTGGTCCCGCTGGCAGCTCACGAAGTACGTCCTGCTCGGCGCCCTCCTCGTGATGGCCGCCTTCGGCGCGCAGTGGCTTGTCCTGCTCGACCCCCTCGTGATCTTCTATCGCACCACCGCGACCACGCTGCTGCCCGCCACCCAGTACGCCGTCGAAGGCACCACCACCGCGATCTATCAGGAAGACCCGACGATCTTCGGCTGGGAGCTGACCACCGTCACCGAACCCGTCTACCGCTGGTACCGCAACCACGTCATCGTCAAGCCCGGCCAGGCCTTCTACAGCACCCCGCTGATCCTCGGCTTCTTCATCGCCCTCGTCATGCTCAACGCCGTCCGCGCCCGCTTCTGGTGCCGCTACCTCTGCCCCCTCGGCGGCCTCCTCGGTATCTTCGCCTGGCGGCCCATGCTCGTCCGCGAGACCAACACCGACCTCTGCAACCAGTGCGAAGCCTGCGGCCTCCGCTGCCACGGCGCCTCTTCAGACCAGCCCGGCAGCGACTGGAAGCCGCAAGAGTGCTTCGGCTGCCTCAACTGCACCGACTCCTGCGCCCAGGACGGCCTCGCATTCAAATTCCGCGCCCCCTGGACCCGCCGCCCCCAAACCAAGAACGTCGACCTGAAAAAACGCCACCTCCTCGGTGCGGCCGGCGTCGGCGTTGCCGGCCTCGTCATGCTCCGCGTCACCCCGCAAGCCCGCGGCAACACGCTCAACCCGAAACTCATCCGCCCACCCGGCGCACCCGCCGAGCCCGACTTCCTCTCAAAGTGCATCGGCTGCGGCGCCTGCATGAAGGTCTGCCCGACCGGCGGCCTGCAACCCGCCCTCACCGAGGCCGGCCTCGAAGGCCTCTGGACCCCCGTCCTCGTCCCGAAGATCGGCTACTGCGAGTACGAGTGCAACGCCTGCGGCCAGGTCTGCCCGACCGGCGCGATCGAGCCGCTGAAGCTCGCCGCCAAGAAGGACGTCCGCCTCGGCATGGCCACCTTCGACACCTCGCGCTGCATCCCCTATGCCCTCAACGAGCCGTGCCTGGTCTGCGAAGAGCACTGCCCCGTCCCGGACAAGGCGATCAAGCTCCGCCGCGCGGGGCCTCGGCGCCGCGCCGGTGGGCTCGGCCGACCCGGTGGCGGTAGCGGAGGCGGCGGACGCGGTCTAGGGCGAGGGCTTGGCAGCGGCGGTGGCTTCGAGCGTCAGAATGAGCCCGCCCCAACGCCAGCCGAGGCAACGCCGACTCCGCCGGACAATCCTTACGCCACGCCCCAGGACGCGGAGCAGAATCCTGACGCCACCCCGCAAGCCGCCACCGAGAATCCGTACGCGACGGCGCAGGACGCAACCGCCGACGGCGGGACCTACCCCGGCGACACCGCGCCGCCCGACCCCTACGCCGCGGGCGGCGGCGAGGTCCTGCTGCCCTACGTCGACTACGACCTCTGCATCGGCTGCGGCATTTGCG
>CAZCKC010000165.1:0-6751 GCA_964499235.1 uncultured Planctomycetales bacterium
GGGGTGCCGAGGAGGAGGGCGGTGAGAAGGAGGCCGGCGCCGAGGGCGAGGGCGACGGGGCGGGTTTCGTCCATGACGAAGACGCGGAGCAGAGGGTAGTCGCGGAGCAGTTGCATCGGATGGTCGGTCGGCGGCGTGGGGGCGGCCGTCGCGGCGACGGGTTCGGGGTCGGGGGGAACGGGCGCGGGGAGCTCGGCCGCGACGTCGGGCGGGCGGATACCGAGCTCGTGGCGCCAGAGCCGCTCGACGTAGGCGGGGTCGTGGTGGAAGTACTGGATCTGGCGCTCGACGGCGTCCTGCTGGGCGAGGGCGGCGTCGAGCTCGGCCTGTTCGACCTGCAGGCGGCGGGCGGCGATGCGGTATTCAAAGTAGGCGGGCAGCACCACCGCCGGTGCGATGGTGAGCCCGCCCAGGATCGTCATGGCCCAGAAGAGCCAGGTTTCGGGTTTGGTCATCGTCGGGCCTCCTTGCCCGAGTGCGTCGTGTCCTGGTGCAGGTGCCGGCGTCGTGACGTCCCGTCGGTCGGCGGTGTAGCGGCCGGGGTCTCTGCCGGTCGTTTCGGGTGGTGGTCGTCCTCTCGGTTAGTTTGGCGGGTCGATGACCCGCCCTACACGTTTTCAGTCCCCCAGGCTGAAGCCTGGGGCACCCGATTGACCCGCGTTACGCTTTGTTCCAGAACTCGGCGCCGTAGACGGCCGCTTCGCCGAGCTCTTCTTCGATCTGCAGCAGCCGGTTGTACTTGGCGATCCGGTCGCTGCGCGAGGCGCTGCCGGTTTTGATCTGGCCGGCGTTGGTTGCGACGGCCAGGTCGGCGATCGTCGTGTCCTCGGTCTCGCCGCTGCGGTGGCTGATGACGGCCGAGAAGCCGTTGCGCATCGCCAGATTGACAGCCGCGAAGGTCTCGGTCAGCGACCCGATCTGGTTGATCTTGACCAGAATCGAGTTGGCGCTGTTCTCACGAATGCCGCGGCTGAGGTACTCGACGTTGGTGACGAAGAGGTCGTCGCCGACGAGCTGGATCTTGTCGCCGAGCTTCTCGGTTAGCTTGCGCCAGCCGGCCCAGTCGTTCTCGGCCAGGCCGTCCTCGATCGAGCGCACCGGCCACTTCTCGCAGATACCGACCCAGTAGTCGGCCATCTCCTCGCTGGTGGCGATGCGGTCGGGGTCGCTCTTGAAGAAGCAGTAGCCGTCCTTGCCCTTGGCCTTGGCCTCGTTGGCGAGCTCGCTGCAGGCGGGGTCGAGGGCGAAGAAGACCTGGTCGCCAAGCTTGTAGCCGGCGTCCTCGCAGGCCTTGGCGATCAGCTCGAAGGCCTCGTCGTTGCTCTTGAGGCTCGGGGCGTAGCCGCCCTCGTCGCCGACGGCGGTGTTGTAGCCCTTCTTCTGGAGGACCTTCTTGAGGGCGTGGAAGATCTCGGCGCCCCAGCGGAGGCCTTCGCGGAAGCTCGGCGCGCCCCACGGCTGGATCATGAACTCCTGAAAGTCGACCGTGCTATCGGCATGCTTACCGCCGTTGAGGATGTTCATCATCGGCACCGGCAGCACGTGGGCCGACGCGCCGCCGAGGTAGCGGTAGAGCGGGGCGTCCGAGGCGCTGGCGGCCGCGCGGGCGCAGGCGGCGGAGACCGCGAGGATCGCGTTCGCCCCGAGCTTGCCCTTGTTCTTGGTGCCGTCGATCTCGAGCATCACGGCGTCGATCTGCTCCTGCGCGCGGGCGTCGTAGCCCTCGAGCGCGGGGGCGATTTTCTCGTTGATGTTCTCGACGGCTTTCAGCGTGCCCTTGCCGAGGTAGCGGTCCTTGTCGCCGTCGCGGAGCTCGACGGCCTCGTTCTCACCGGTCGAGGCGCCGCTCGGCACGGCCGCCCGCCCGACGCTGCCGTCGGCGAGCGTGACGTCGGCCTCGACCGTCGGGTTGCCCCGCGAGTCGAGCACCTCGCGGCCATGAATTTCCACGATGCTGTAGTAGCTGGCCATCTGCTGATTACTCCTGCGCAATTTGTCGGGAGAGGGCGGCCGGCGCGTCGCTGCGACCGGCCGACTCGAAGAACCATTCCGGCGGCGTTGGCGCGGGGGCCGGCCGCTTGACGTTGGCGGTGGCGACGATGACGCGGCCGCGGACGCGGCTGTCGGGTGCCGCGAGGACCTCGATCTCGTCGCCGGGCTGGAGGGCGGCGAGGGGTCGGACCAGGTCGTTGACGTAGAGTTCCGAGCCGCGGTTAACGAGGCAGACGACGGTCCGCTGGATGGTGTCGCCACCGGCGGTCGCGATCTGCTGGCGGACGAAGACCTCGGAGGTTTCGGGGTCGATGGAGGAGATGGTGCCGACCAAACCCCGGTAGTTGGGAACCTCGTACTCGCCCTCGCAGCCTGCGAGCGGGAGCAGCAGCGCCGCTGCCAGCCCTAATGTTGTTCGGCCGCGAGCCATGAGGTGTTCCACTCCGCGCTGTTCGGGTTCCGGGGACTCGGGTTAACCACTAGCCGCACCACGGGATGGGAGTATAACGCCGGGCGGCGGGCGGCGCAAGCGAGGCGGCCGGTGGAACGCCCCGGCTGCCGAAACGGCACACGGCCGGACGGCAGCCAATCGGGTGGGGGGAGCGGGGCGGCGGTAAGTGATGCTTTAGACGCCGCTTATGGCGGCCCGCGCGGAGGCCCGCGCGGCACGCGGTTTGCTAGAAACCTGGGCGACGGATTCGCGTATCATCTGTCAGTCCGGAGCGTCCAAGGAAGCGACGCCGGTGGTTCAGGAACGAGGGTTTGCTGCGATGCGTTTTGTGAATAACACCAAGACCGCGATGCTGCTGGCGGCCATGATCGGCCTGTGCATGCTGGTCGGGCACTTCATCAATGCCGGCGGAGCCGGCATGCTGATAGGCTTTCTGATTGGCGGCGGCGGCGCGATCGTCTCCTTCTTCTTCTCCGATAAGATCGCGGTCGCCGCGATGCGGGGGCAGGAGGTCACCCGCAACGACCTGCCGTGGTTCCATGACATGATCGAGCGGCTCTCCCAGCGGGCGGAGCTGCCGATGCCGCGCGTGTACGTCTGCCCGCAAGAAGCCCCCAACGCGTTCGCCACCGGCCGCAGCCCGAAGCGTGCGGCCGTCGCGATCACGCAGGGCATGCTGCGGAACTTCCCGCGGGACGAGATCGAGGGGGTGATGGCCCACGAGCTGGCGCATGTGAAGAACCGTGACGTGCTGATCTCGACGGTGGCGGCGGTGATGGCTGGCGCGATCAGCATGATGGGCTACATGCTGTTATTCTTTGGCGGCCGGCGGGATTCGCCCATTGGGGCGGTTGGCGCATTGCTGATGATCTTCTTGGCGCCGATTGCGGCCGGGTTGATCCAGATGGCGATCTCGCGGAGCCGGGAATACGTGGCTGACCACTACGGCGGCGAGCTGGCCGGCGACCCGCGGAAGCTGGCGCGGGCCCTCCAGCGGCTGCAGGCCGGCAACGAGCGGATCCCGATGGAGAGCAACCCGGCCTTCAACCAGATGTTCATCATGGAGCCGCTGAGTGCGCGGGGGGCGGCGGGGCTGTTCGCGACGCACCCGCCGACCGAGGAGCGGATCCGCCGGCTGGAGGACCAGGCGGCCGGTCGCTGAGGCCGGGCAAACGCCGCAAAAACGCTGAAAGCACGACGCACGCCGGGCAAGTTCGGCGTGCGTTTTCATTTCGGGCTCGCTAGCATCGATTCGTGGCAGTCGCCGCACCCGCACGGGTTTCTGGAGGAGCTTTCAGCCATGACGACGCTTAGCACGCCGCCGCTGGCGGGCCGGTTTGGTCCGTTCGGTGGGCAGTACGTCCCCGAGGTCCTGATGCAGGCGATCGAGCAGCTCGACGCCGAGTACACGCAGGTCCGGCAGGACGCGAGTTTCTGGCGGGAGCTCGACCAGCTCAACCGGGAGTACGCCGGGCGGCCGAGCCTGCTGTACTTCGCGGAGCGGCTGACGAAGAAGCTGGGCGGGGCGAAGATCTACCTGAAGCGTGAGGACCTCAACCACACGGGAGCGCACAAGATCAACAACACGCTCGGCCAGGCGCTGCTGACCAAGCGGATGGGCAAGGCGCGGGTGATCGCCGAGACCGGCGCGGGGCAGCACGGCGTCGCGACGGCGACGGCGGCCGCCATGATGGGGCTGGAGTGCGTGGTTTACATGGGGGCGGAGGATGTCCGCCGGCAGGCACTCAACGTTTATCGAATGCGGCTGATGGGGGCGCAGTGCGTGCCGGTGGAGAGCGGCCAGAAGACGCTGAAGGACGCGATCAACGAGGCGATGCGCGACTGGATGGCCAGCGTCGAAACGACGCACTACATCATTGGGTCGGTCATGGGGCCGCACCCGTTTCCGACCATCGTCCGGGACTTCCAATCGGTGATCGGCAAGGAGACCAAGCAGCAGATCCTCGAGCGGGAAGGGCGGTTGCCGGACGCGATCGTGGCCTGCGTCGGCGGCGGCAGCAACGCGGCCGGCATCTTCGCGCCGTTCGTCGAGGACCGCGCGGTGCGGCTGATCGGGGTCGAGGCGGCGGGCGAGGGGCTTGACGGCGCGCGGCACTCGGCGACGTTGTCGCGGGGGACGCCGGGGGTGCTGCACGGGATGCACACGGTGGTGCTCCAGGATGACGACGGGCAGACGCTGCCGGTGCACTCGGTGTCGGCCGGGCTGGATTATCCCGGGGTTGGCCCGGAGCACGCGTTCTGGCACCAGTCGAAGCGGGCGGAGTACGAGTCGGCGACGGACCAGGAGGCGTTGGAGGCGTTCGAGTTGCTGAGCCGGACCGAGGGAATCATTCCGGCGCTGGAGACGGCCCACGCGGTCGCCCATGTCGCCAAGCTCGCGCCGCAGATGGGCCCGGACCAGATCATCGTGATCAACCTCTCGGGCCGGGGGGACAAGGACTGCAACGAGGTGGCCCAGATTACGGGGCACCTGTTGTAGGCCCGGCTGCGGCGGGCTTGCCAAGCAGGGTCACTGTTCGTCAAAGTGTCCAATCACCGCCCGCGACGGCGGCGATTGGATGGGCATGTCCAAGGGTACCCGACGCATTGACTGTTTCGCGTTTGAGCCCGGGCGGGTGATTGGCGGGCAGTACGTGGTGACCGGCTTTCTCGGCAGCGGCTGGGAAGGGGAAGTCTACGCGGTCACTGAGCGGAACATCGGCGTCCAGCGGGCGCTGAAGGTTTTCTATCCGCACCGCAATTTGCGGGACGAGGCGGTGAAGTTCTATGCCCGCAAGCTGGACCGGCTGCGGCACTGCCCGATCCTGATCCAGTACCACCACTCGGGGAACTACCGGTTCCAGGGGGAGATCTGCTCATACCTGGTCAGCGAGCTGGTCAACGGCGAGCTGCTGGCGGACATGACGATCCGGCAGAAGGGCGAGCGGTTCGCGTGCTTCGAGGCGCTGCACATCATCCATCAGCTGGCGGGTGGGCTCGAGCACATTCACCAGGCGCGCGAGTACCACGGCGACATTCATGACGGGAACGTGCTGATCCGGCGGCGGGGGATCGGCTTTGAAATCAAGCTGGTGGACTTTTACAAGCTGGGGAAGGCGGACCGCAGCCTGATCCGCGAGGACGTGATCCAGCTGATCCGGGTGCTCTACGACATCCTCGGCGGGCAGCGGCACTACGCGAAGCTACCGCAGCCGGTGCGCTACATCATCGCGGGGTTGCGGCGGGACCTGATCAGCCGGCGGTTTCCGACGGCCGGGCAGCTGCGCCGGCACCTGGAGACGTTCGACTGGAACAGGTAGCGGCGGGGCGCTCGATGACAAACGAGGCGACCGGTCATCTAGCCGGCCGCCTCGTTCGCATGGCGTGCGATGGCTGAGAGCCTGCCTCAGCGGATTTCGTTGCGGACCCAGCTGAGGTGCGACTGGTTGGGGTCATCGCCGGCCACGACGGTCACGAGGTCGAGGTCGCCGTCACCGTCGAGGTCGCCGAAGCCGAGCTTGCCGACCTCGCCCGGGGGATCCAGGTTGGTGATGACCTGGGGGGTCCACTCTTCGCCGATGAAGGCGGGGCGCTCGAAGTAGCGCAGCGCGCCGCTGGTGCCGACGACGACGACCTCGAGGACGCCGTCCTCGTCGATGTCCATGATCTTGCAGTCGCGCGGGTCGTAGGTCTCGGTGGTGATCAGCGGCGAGCTGTCCCAGTCGTACTCGCGTTTCGGGCCTTCGGTCGGCTGGAGGAAGAGCATCACCTGCTTCTGATCGCCGCCGACCGCGACGACGTCGACGCGGTTATCGTCGTTGAGGTCGCCGACGTCGATCGCCCGCGCGTCGCGGACGCTGCCGATGCGCCACTGGGTCCAGGCGACGTCGGGCACCAGGATCGTCGTGCCGGTGACCAGCGGGTTCTCGAACCACGCGACCTGAGCGTTGTTGTCCTGCTGGGCGGCGGAGATGAGGTCGAGGTCGCCGTCGCCGTCGAGGTCGAAGGCCATCAGGCTCGACGCGCCGTCGCGGTCGAGGCGGAGGTGCCGCTCGTGACGGCCGGCGCTGACGGCCGACCACTCGTAGCCGTCACGGGCCCCGCCGGGGTTGACGAAGACGATCACGTTGCCGTCGAAGATGTCGATCGGATCGAGGTTGACGTTCGGCTTCGGCTCGAGGTGGATGTGGAACAGGCGGGTGGCCGCAATGTCCTCGTGGTTGTCGTTGTTGAAGTCGCCGATCTCGACGTCGGTGTAGCGCGACTCGGTGGTGACGTCGTAGTTGGCGATGTTGACGGTCGTGCCGA
>CAZCKC010000166.1:0-4838 GCA_964499235.1 uncultured Planctomycetales bacterium
CTCAACCTCATCAGCGGCGACATCCGCGACCGCGAGGTCGTCCGCGCCGCCGTCCAAGACACCGACGTCGTCTTCCACCTCGCCGCCATCGTCGGCTACCCGGCCTGCGCCGCCGACCCCGCCCAGGCCGTCAGCACCAACGTCGACGGCACCCGCAACCTCGTCGAGGCCCTCACCGATCAGAAGCTCCTCTTCGCCTCTACCGGCTCCACCTACGGCAAGGTCGAAGGCCGCTGCACCGAGGAAACCCCCATCGACCCCCTGACCCTCTACGGCTCCACCAAGTGGCAGGCCGAGCGGATGGTCACCGGCCGCGGCGGGGTCGCCCTGCGCTTCGCCACCGTCTTCGGTGTCAGCCCGCGGCTGCGCCTCGACCTGCTGGTCAACGACTTCGTCCACCAGGCGCTGCACAACAAGCAGATCGTCATGTACGAAGGCCACTTCCGCCGCACCTTCCTGCACGCCCGCGACGCCGCCCGCAGCTTCGTCTTCGCCCTCGACCACTACGACAAGATGCTCGGCAGCGCCTTCAACGTCGGCACCAACGAGATGAACTACACCAAGCGCGGCGTCGCGGAAGAAATCGCCAAGCAGGTCGATTTCTACCTCCACGAAGCCGACGTCGGCCAGGACGCCGACCAGCGCGACTACGAGGTCTGCTACGACAAGATCCACCGCCTCGGCTACACCACCACCGTCAACCTCGCCCAGGGCGTCGCCGAGCTCGTCAAGATCCTCCGCCACCTCCGCCTCACCAACGAGTGGAGAAACTGCTGATGCACGTCCTGATCACCGGCGGCGCCGGCTTCCTCGGCCGCCACATCGTCGCCGCCGCCCGCCAGGCCGGCCACCACGTCAGCGCCCCCCGCTCCACCCACCTCAACCTCAGCAGTGGCGAGGGCGTCCGCGGCACCATGTACCAGCTCCAGGAAGAACACGGCCCGGTCGACGTGCTGATCCACTCGGCCGCCTACTACGGCGGCATCGGCATCAATCAGGCCGAGCCCGCGACGATCTTCGCCCGCAACGCCCAGATGGCCATCAACGCCTTCGAGCTCGCCCGCGAGTACGAGATCCCCAAGATCCTGCCGATCGGCTCGGCCTGCGCGTACCCTGGCTACCTCGAGGGCGACCTTGTCGAGTCCGAGTTCTGGAACGGCCCACTGCACGCCTCCGTCGCCGCCTACGGCTTCTCCAAGAAAATGCAGCTCGTCGCCCAGCACGCCTACCACCAGCAGCACGGACTCGCCTCGAATCACCTGATCCTGACCAACCTCTACGGCCCCCACGACGTCTTCACCGAGTACCGCTCACACGTCGTCAGCGCTCTGGTCAAGAAGTTCGCCGACGCGCAGGAAACCGGCGCCACCGTCACCCTCTGGGGCGATGGCTCACCAATCCGCGAGTTCCTCTACGTCGAAGATGCGGCCGAAGCGATCGTCCGCGCCATCCCCCTCGACCACGACCCCGAGCCGATCAACATCGGCACCGGCGTCGGCACGTCGATCCGCGAACTCGCCGAGCTGATCGCCGCCAAGGTCGGCTACGACCGCGCCATCGATTGGGACCCCACCAAGCCCAACGGCGCCGAACGCAAGGTCCTCGACATCACCCGCCTCAAGCAAACGCTCAACTGGACCCCGCCGACCGACCTCGCCACCGGCCTCACCCAAACCATCGACTGGTACCTCACCAACAAACCCGAAGCCGACCTCCGCCAGTAACCCCAACCGCGCCGGGTGCCCCAGGGCTGTGCCACGGCTGTGTCAGCCGTGCTCGCGCATGCCCACAACCAACCAGCAACACCCGAACGCCAAGCCAATTCAAAAAACCCCGTGCGTCGAAAACGCAAACGACCACGCCAGCCCTAGAGCCAGCGTGGCCGTCTGCTTGACGGAGAAACTCTCGGCTGCTTGTTACGACCCGACCAACAGCTCGACAAACGGATCAATATCAAAGAAGTTGATCGCGCCGTCACCGTTCATGTCCCCCAGCTCGACGAAGCAATCGAACTGCGCGTCGAATGCCGTCCGATCCACGAGCGCCAGCACAAATGGGTCGATGTCAAAGAAGTTGACGGTTCCGTCACAGTTCAGGTCGCCGAGCACCGCGTTGTCGCCGTCCAGCGTCAGCGTGTGAAACGCGTCCTGCGTATTGCCGCGCCAGTACTCCAGGTTGAAGTCCGTCACCTCGACAAAGCGGTACCAGATCTGCCCCTGGTGCTCGACCCGCAGCACCATCAACCCGTTCGCGATCCCGTACGTGTGCCGAATCTGCGGCTCATACCCGGTGCTCGTCCGCGTGAACGGGTTTCGGCCCATGTTGATCCAGCCGTCGTTGTCCGTCACGAACTCGAGGTCGTACGTGTCGTCGATCGTCTTGCCATACCAGCTCGCGCCGCCCTCCGATTGGTACACGCGCACGTTCGCGCCCTGCCGCGGCTGGCCGTTCTGGTCGACCATCTGGAAGTGGTTGTTCTCCGGCAGCTCCTGCAGGAACTCCCCGATGTTGCACGGCGCGTTCATGTTCCCGCACCGCGCCCGCTCACCCGCGATCCGGTTCAGCGCCCCGGCCTCGTACGGCGACCAGTTGAACCCCCACGGCCCGGTCATGATCCCGCCGGACTGGTTGTAGTAGAGCACCTCGCCGAACGCGAGGTAGGGCATGTAGTGGCTGCCGCCGACGTAGGTGTCGCCTTCCCAGATCTGCACCGAGTCATGCCCGCCGTTGTGTGCCGTGTTATGCACGTCAAAGCCGTAGCAGTCGATCAGGTAGCGGGCATGCCCCAACTCGTGGATCAGCGACTTCTCGAAATAAAACGGGTTGTTCTCATCGACGTTTCGCCGATCCTTGTAAAAGCTGCCGTCCAGCAGCGTCTCCGAGAACCCCCACATCAAGTCGACTGTCTTGTCGTTGCGGTCAGGGTTGTTGCTGGGCAGGCCGCCGTTCAGCGGCAACGCGCCGTCCGGCACCACCACCACCTTGCCCAGCCGCACGCGGTCCTCCACGCCGTTCGGCGTCACGTCGTAGATCGCCGTCGCATTCTCCTCGTTCCACCGCGCCACGTGCCGCTGCGCCCAGTCCTCCCACGACACCGACCCGACGCCCAGCCCGCGCTGGAAGCGGTTGAACCACGTGTACACCGACTCCTCGACCCAAAAGCCCATGATCAACGCGTCGGTCCGAATCAAAACCGCGTTGTTCACCTCGCTCAGCGGCTCCGCCACCACGTCGTCCGGATCCAGCACCAGCTCGAGCTCGTGCGGGCCGTCCTGCCACTCCCACTGCCACGTCACATCGCGATAGCTGTCCGGCTCGAACCCCGTGATCGTCCCGCTGTCCACCACCGCCCCGTTCAGCCGCCACTCGTAATCGACGTCCAGCGGCGGCTGGTCCGACAGGTCCCAGTACCGCACGTGCCCGGTGAACGTCACCACGTCACCCGGCGCCGGCGCGTTCTTCGGCGCGTCGTAGTCGTAGTGCGGCGTCCGCTCGATCCACAACACGTTCAGATCGGTAATGCTGCTCGCCAACGCCAGCGGCGCCGCCGCCATCAAGAAGGCCGCCACCACCGCGCGACCCAACCGGGGGTTGAACATCATTCGAACTCCTGAAAAAACCATCATTTCACCCGCCACGCCTGATGATAGCACAACCGAGGGAAAGCACCTAGGAACGCCGCGCCAACACCCCGCGATCGCCTTTATCGCGGTTTGAAATAAGGTATTATCGGACAACAAGTTAGCTTGGTTTTCGCAAGCCGACGCCCACCGCTCGGCCGTGGTGGCCTCCGGCGCCGGACGCCGGCGGCGGTGGTCATGCCCCGCACTTGCCCTATACTACGCCGCGCGGTCAACCCGACCCCCGTCTCAGGACAAGGGCCAGCGCCCCGTGCGGATCAACCTGCCCAACCAGATCACGCTCCTGCGGCTCGCCCTCGCCTTGGCGTTCTTCTTCGTGCTGGGCTTCTTCTCCGCCGACCGCTTCGCCGAGACCAGCTGGCTGCTCGTCGTCGGGTTCTGGCTCTTCCTCGTCGCCGTCGTCACCGACATCATCGACGGGGCCCTCGCCCGCGCCCTCAAACAGGTCACCAGCTTCGGCCGCATCATCGATCCTATCGTCGACAAGGTCATCATCTGCGGCGCGTTCGTCATGTTCGCCGGCACCGGCTTCTACAGCCCCGAGCACGGCCGCAGCCTCGTCCACGTCGCCCCCTGGATGGCGATCCTCATCCTGACGCGCGAGCTGGCCGTGTCCGCCATCCGGGCCTACGCCGAATCACAGGGCGTCGACTTCTCGGCCGACTGGGCGGGCAAGATCAAGATGCTGGTGCAGTCGGTCACCGTTTGCTTCATTCTGGGCTCGTTCGGCTACGAGCAGTTCCACCAGCTCCAGCCAATCGCCCACCTGCTCGTCTGGGTCACCGTCATCGTGACGGCCGCCTCGATCGTGACCTACGTCCGCCGCGGCTGGCAGTACCTCTTCTCCCCCGCAGCGCTCACGGGTCGATCCGGCGGCAACGCGGCAAACAACGCCAACTCGCCGCAGCCGGCCGCACCCCCGCAGCCGGCAAAGGACGCCCGATGACCCCGGGGGACAGCCGATGAGCCGATCCGCGCTCGACGGCGTGCGCGTGGCCATGCTGACAGTCGGCGGCAGCGGCTTCGCGCCCGTGGCGTCCGGGACCTGGGGCTCGGCCGCCGCCCTCGTGCCGTTTACGCTCTACTGGCTGATCCTGGTGCAGTCGGGCGCCCCCGCGCTGGCGATCGAGGTCGGCCTCCTGGCCGGACTCGTCGTCGCGTGCGTCTTCTCCATCGCCTGGGGCGACTGGGCGATCG
>CAZCKC010000166.1:4938-6649 GCA_964499235.1 uncultured Planctomycetales bacterium
GACTCGTCGTCGCGTGCGTCTTCTCCATCGCCTGGGGCGACTGGGCGATCGCGCGGTTCGGCCGCAAGGACCCGGGCCAGTTCGTGCTGGACGAGGCCGCGGGGCAGTATGTCGCGCTGCTGTTCATGCCGTGGTCGTTGAGTGATGATTTATTCACTGTTGGGGCGGTGCTGTTTACCCAGTTTTTCTGGTTTCGCTTATTTGACGTGCTGAAGCCGCCGCCGGCGCGACAGCTCGAAGCGCTCCCCGCCGGCTGGGGCATCCTCGTCGACGACCTGTTCGCGGGCCTGTACGCGAACATCGTCGGGCAGGTGATCTGGCGCGTTTCGCCGCTGGCCGCCTGGCTGGGACTGAGTGTGGGAGGCGCGCCCGCGTGACGTATTTCGAAGCCCTGGTCCTCGGCATCGTCGAGGGCCTGACCGAGTTTCTGCCGGTGTCGAGCACCGGGCACATGATCCTGGCCAACGCGGCGCTCGGGGTCGACCCGACGACCAGCACGGTCAAGGTGTTCCTGTTCGTCAGCCAGATCGGCGCCATCCTCGCGGTGGTGGTGTATTTCTGGCGCGACTTGTGGCGGCGGGCCGTGAGCTTTCGCCCGGCCGAATGGAAGACGCACCTGGCGACGAAGCTGCTGGTGGCTTTTCTGCCGAGCGTCGTGGCCGGCCTGCTGCTCAACGAGATCATGGAGGTCTACCTGGAGCGGGCGCTGCCGGTGGCGATCGCGCTGATCGTCGGCGCGTTCTTCATCGAGCTGATCGATCGCAAGGCGCGCCGGCAGGGCCAGATGACGCTCGACGACGTCACGTTCAAGCAGGCGCTGATCGTCGGGCTGGCGCAGGTGATCAGCATCATCCCGGGAACGTCGCGGGCCGGCGCGACGATCATGGGCGGGATGGCCGCCGGGCTGACGCCGAAGGTCGCGGCCGAGTTCTCGTTCTACCTGGCGATCCCGACGATGTTCGCGGCCGGCGGCTTTCGGCTGGTGACGAACTACGGCGAGCTGGCGCGCGAGGACTTCGGCGTGATCGGCTTCGGCACCGCGGTCGCGTTCGGGGTGGCGCTGCTGGTGGTGGCCGGCTTCATGGGCTTCGTGAAGCGCTACCGGTTCACGGTCTTCGCAATCTACCGCGTCATCATCGGAGCCCTCGTCCTACTGGCGCTCCAGCAAGGCTGGATCACGAACTGAGTGGCGGCACGCGTTGCCGGTACGATGCCGGCCGACCCACGTCCGCTAGCAGTCCGCCGCGGAAGTCGATTTCGGGCGGGTTTCAGGCGGCCGGGCGGATGATGTGGTCAGGTCGCGTCGGCCGACCGGTCGGCGGCAGGTTGCCGGCCCAGCGGCGTAGCGGCATCAGCAGGGCCGTACCGAGCGCGCCCAGAGGCCGCCACAGCGCGCGCAGCCGCCGCGTGGCCGCGGCCCGGGCGTCCGCCCAGCCCCGCGGCGTCCCAAAGCCGGTCAACTTCCGCATGATCAAGCCCAGGTTGAACGCCGCCGTGTGGATCAGGTAACGCTTGGCGATGTTCGCCCGCCCCCGCAGGTACACCCGCCGCATGCCGCCGTCGTCCAGCACGTGCTCGAAGCTCCGCTCGACACGCTCGGCCCGCTTGCGCTGCAACTGCTTGGAGCGCCGCCCGCGGCGCCGTCGCCGGTTGCGGTACACCGCCCGCTGGGCCCGCCGCTTGCCGACCCGCGCTGCCGGATGCTTCGCCG
>CAZCKC010000167.1:0-6606 GCA_964499235.1 uncultured Planctomycetales bacterium
CCACCGCCTCGTTCCCGCTTAGCAGCTTCGTCTCACGCATCGCCGCCCAAAAATCGGACTAAAATTACAGCTTACCGAATTGGAGGCGGCCTGGCCATGGATCGGCGACGCCACGGGTGCGAATTGGAGCGGGCGCAGCGGCTAGCAATGATCGGATGTCATGCGACGCAGCCGGCCGGCGGGAGCCCGGGCGGCAACGGATGCACCGCCGGGTGCAACGCGTGGGCCAGAATCTCGAGGCTGTCCACCAAGCGCGGGCCCGGGCGGCTGAAGTAGGCCGAGCCGTCAGCGACGAACACCTGCCCCGCGCGCCGGCAGCGCAGCTCGCGCCAGCCGGGCGCGGCCTCGAGGATCGGCAGGTCCTCGCGTGTCCGCTCGATGTCGAAGCCGCAGCACGCGATCAGGATGACCTCCGGGTCGGCCGCGCGGATCTCGTCCCAGGCCATCGTCCGCGACCGCTGGCCCGCCTCGCCGATCACCTCCTGTCCGCCGGCGAGCCGCACCAGCTCCGGGCTCCAATGCCCGCTGGTGAACGGCGGGTCGATCCACTCGAGGATCACGACGCTCGGGCGGCTTTCCAGGCCCGCGCTGCGTGCTTCGACGGCCGCAATGCGCTGGCGCAAGGCAGCGGTCGTCGCGTCCGCATCGGCCTGGCGATCAGTCGCTTCGCCGACGAGCCGAATGCAGGTCAGCACGTCCTCTAGGCAGATCGGCTCGAGGTTGATCACGCGCGGTTCGCCGGGCAGCGCGCGGGCGGCCGCGTGGACCTCATCCTCGGCCACGGCGCACACGTCGCAGAGCGCCTGCGTGACGATCAGGTCAGGCCGCAGTTCGCGGAGAACGGGGAGGTCGAGCGTGTAGAGCGCGTTCTGCGACTGCAGCCGTTCGCGCACGAGCGCGTCGATCTCGCGGCTGGACGCGCTTTCCGGGATCAACGTCTGCGTCACGTGCGGCAGCCCGCACACGTCCGGCGGATAGTCGCATTCATGCGTCACGCCGACGAGCTGATCTCGCAGCCCGATCGCACAAATGATCTCGGTCGCACTCGGCAACAACGAAACGATCCGCATGGTTGGCCTCGCAACTGCTTTACGACAGACTTTGACACGAACAACGTGACGAATTGTAGGCTGCAAGCGTGCCGCGCGTGACGACACGCGGTCTCATTTGGCGGCGGCCTTGACGCGGCTGCTGACTGCTGCTAATTTCCCACCCGGTTGCTGGTGCCCGGTCGCTCGTTGCTACCGGGAGAATAGGGAATCCGGTGAGAATCCGGAACGGCCCCGCCGCTGTGACCGGGAACGAAAGCCGCAAACGCCATTGACCCGCCTCCCCGGTAGGTCGAGAAGGTGTGGCGAGTAGACGACGACCTAAGGTCGCCCGCCCGGGAGTCAGAAGACCTGCCAGTGTGACCGTCAGTCGGCTTGACTCGCGGGAAAGTCAACCGGCATGGCCGCTGCGCGAGCGCGTACGCTGGATCAATCATTACGAATCTCCAAAGCTTGATCCTCAGATGACCACGCGCCCTGCGCCGATGTGTGCACCTGCGCCCGCGTCGCGCGTCGCCCTGCCCTGAGACCTCCACTTGTCAGGCCTGCATCACCGGCCGATCGCGGGATCGGCTCGCGTAGAGGAGATGTGTCATGACGTGGTTAGGGAAAGCCTTTTCTGTTAACACGATGTCCGGCGGCGGCCATCAGGCCCGTTCGCCAAAGCCGCGACGCTTCATGCGTTGCCTGTTGGCGGGAGGGCTCCTTGCGGCGGCCGTGCCCGCCTTCGCGGGTCCGTATGACGAGCCTGGCATTCCAGCCACCGACCCGGCGTTCGTCGCCTGGGCGAGCGGGGTCGAGCTGGTCCGCGGGCCGATCGACATCGCGGCGCCTGAGGGGCCGGTCGCCTCTTTCGGAACGCCCGCGGCGGCCCTGGGCGTGGCGAACAACGGGCCGGTGAGCCTCGGGGACGGCGGCAGCGCTACGCTGACGTTCGACCTGCCGATTCGCAACGGCGATGGCCCGGATTTCGCCGTCTTCGAGAATGGCTTCGGCGCCGGCGGCGGGCTGTTCGCCGAGCTGGCCTTCGTCGAGGTGAGCTCGAACGGCGTCGACTTCGTACGCTTCCCCCCAGTGTCGCTGACCCCGACGGACGCCCAGGTAGGCGGTTTTGGTGTGCTGAACCCGTCCGACCTCCGCAACCTGGCCGGCAAGCATCCCGCCCGGCAGGGCACCCCCTTCGACCTGGCCGAGCTGGTCGCCATCGCGCCGGACCTCGACGTTAATGCGATTTCCGCGGTGCGCATTGTCGACGTCGTCGGGCGAATCAGCGCCGTCGGTGATTACGTGCCGGTCACCGATTCACTGGGCAACCCCGTCAACGATCCCTACCCTACGCCCTTCAGCTCGAGCGGCTTCGACCTCGATGCGGTCGGCGCGATCCACGTGCTCCCGGAGCCGGCAACAATCGGCCTGCTGGCAGTTGGCGGGCTCCTGCTCCTGCGGCGGCGCGGCACCACGGTCGCAGGGCGGCGCTTGGCTGAGCGCGACGCCAGCTGGCAGGTGCGATCAGGCCTTGGCAGCACCATGGTGATTGCAGTCATCGCCCTGGCGGTTCCGACGTTCGCGTCTGATCCCTGGGCCGACCGGGTGGTCACTGAACACGACGGTATGCCGCTGACGTTTGGACCCTTCCACAGCAGTCCCCTGTGGAGCGATCCAGAGGCGATCCTCGGCAAGGTCAACACGCTCGATCGCGACGACACGAACTGGTCGAGCCCGACGTTCCGCGAGATCCACCTGGCGTGGGGGGCCTGGTACAACGGAACCAATGATCCGATGCTGGCTGGTCAGCCGTACGACGCGGGAATGGCGACGAACAACGGCGCGGGACTGCAGCAGGGCAGCCAGATCGTGGTCGCGTTCGACGAGCCGATCGTCAACAACCCCGACGACGGCGGCGCGCACAACTGGGGCGTCGATTTCATCGTCCACGGCAACGCCTTCTTCTCCACCGACGAGGGCACCACGTTTCCCGATTCGAACATGGAAACCTACCACATCTCGGCCGGCGGCCCCGTCTTCGCCGAGCCCGTCACCGTCAGCGTCGCCCAAGCGCTCGACGGCCCGTGGTATACCTTCGACACACCCACCGCCGACGGCTACTTCCCGACCCAGCCCTGGGCCTGGGACTGGAACAATCACGACTGGTCCAGCCAGGAACTCGACTGGACCAAGCCGGTCAACCCGACCCTGACAGGCGCAGACTTCGGCGGCCTGTCCGTGGCCGAGGCCATCAACCTCTATGGCGGATCGGCCGGCGGCACCGGCTTCGACCTGGATGTGTTCGGCCTGGATTGGATTCAGTACGTGATGGTCAGCGATCCCAACGGCAACAATGGCGAAATCGCCGGCATCGTCGATGTGGCCGTGCCCGAGCCCAGCAGCCTGCTGCTCATGCTGCCGCTCGCCGTCTGGTTCGGCCGTCGCCGTTAACGTGATTCAACCTCTATCTGTTTAAGCACGTGAGGAAAATGCCATGCATGCCACAAGACTGCTAGCCCTGCTCGCCGGGACAGCCTTGATCACAACCACCAGTGCAGCAACCGTCACGTTCGAAGATATCCAGTACTGGGTCGGCAGCGGCGCGAACGAGGCCGCCTTCGTCGTCGATTGGAACGCAGGCCCCGCACCACAAAGCCTGGTTTGGGGCTATCGCTGGGACGGTACGGCCACCGGCGAGGATATGCTCACCGCCATCGTGACCACCGATCCGAACCTGTACGTGAAGGTCAGCGGCTTCGGCGGCGGTTTGGGGGTGGCCCTCTTCGGCGTCGGGTATGACCGCGACGGTGATGGTTTCGGGCTCACCGACGGAACGGTGTTCAGCGACGGCATCGCCAACACCGCCGCGTCTGATGGCGAGACCGCGCTCGACAGCGACGACTCGTACGTCGAAGGCTGGTTCTCGGCCGGCTTCTGGAGCTACTGGCGCAGTGCCGACGGCACGACGTGGAGCTTTTCCGGCGCCGGGATGTCCGGCCGCACGCTGACCGACGGTAGCTGGGACGGCTGGAGCTTCGCCCCGGGGTTCGCTTCGTCGGCCCCCAGCGCGCCGACTCCGGCGATCCCCGAGCCGGCCACGCTCGTGCTCTTGGGAGTCGGAATAACCGTCGCGTTCAAGCGACGTTAGTTTCGCAGCCATGGCGGGGTCGGTCCTCCGGGGCCGGCCCCGCGCTACCAAACGCAGAAAGGAGCGCTCCCCATGGGATCGATCCCCCACCCCGTGTTGATTGGCGTACTGCTGCTAACGGTTGGCGTGAGCACTCCGCGCGTAGCCGGGCTTGACTGGACGCACCTCGCTGCTGACGCGGCCCACACGAGCACCGCGCCAACCGCGCCGGCAATGCTCGATGCCGTTGCCTGGAGCGCCGCGCCCGTGACGCTGCCCGACGGCCTGGAGCAGTTTGTCTGGCGGGGCGGCGTCCTGGCGACAGACGAACGCGTGTTCATCACAGCCCGGCAGTTCACAGACGACGGTACGGGGCTGCTCGAGCCGACTACCAACCTGCTAATCTGCTACGACGCCCAAGCGGGGACGCGGCTGTGGGCAACGCCGATCGATGCGGACATCTTCGGCTTCGACAGTTGGACGACACCGGTAATCGACCGGGTCAACCATACCGTGATCGCCGCATCGAACTTCTCGCTGTTCGCGATCGACCTCTCGAGCGGCACAGTGCGCTGGGAGGCCGAGTTACCGGAGGTGCTCGTCAACGCCTCGCCGACGGTCAGCCAAGACCTCGTCAACCACGGCGTCCCGGCCAACCGCGCCTTCATCACCGATTACACCGGCTTCGATCCGTCCGGCGGCGGCATCTACGCGGTCAACACGTCGCCGTACGACGCGGTCGGCAACCCGTATGAGCCGGGCGAGATCGTGTGGCAGGACCGCACGCTGCCGGGAACCAGCGGTAACTCCGTGGCGTACGCGGACGGCTTCGTCTACATCGCAACCACGCTCGGCGGCGTGATCCGGGCCTACGCCGCGCTCGACGGCGGCACGCCCGGCCCCAATGCCGTCCCGGCCTGGGAGACCGACACCGGCATTGCACAACTCGCACAGTACGCCGGGTTCTACGGCGGCGTCGCCGTCCGTAATGCCCACGTGTACGCGGCCGGCTACAACTTCTACGGCACCGGCAACACCAGCCGCCTCTACAAGCTGGCCGCCGACGACGGCGCGTTGATCTGGGAACAGCCATGCGCGCGAACCAATTCGATCCCGATCGTCACCACCGACGGCCGCATCTACCTCTCAGCCGGCATCGACGGCTTCGGCTCGGCCGTGACGGTCCAAGCGTTCCAGGACCACGGTAGCTTCGCGACGCAGCTGTGGGATACCTACCGCAATACCGACGGCTCACTCGTCGTCGGGGGCTGGACGCACCAGCCGCTCCTCGCCGCCGGCCGGCTGTACGCCGGAACGCCCGACAGCGCGGCATTTTTTGGGCCCTACGCCGATCTGTTCGTCCTCGACATGTCGCTCGCACCGGGCGATCCCGGCTTTGTCATCGACCAGACCCCCGGCAGTGGCGGCAGCCCGGCAACTAATGGCCGCTATCTCTACTCACTCGGATCGAGCGGCCTGGTTGCGTATCGCGGCTGTGGCGGCGGAGACGTGGACGGCGATGGCGATGTCGACGGCGACGACATGATGACCACGCTCGCCTGCATCGCCGGCCCGGACGTCGCTAATCCTCCCGGCGATTGCACACCGCCCATGTTCGATTGCGCCGATACCGACCACGACGGCGACGTCGACCTGGTCGATGTCGCAGCGGCCCAGTCCAGCTCCGGCGTGACCTCCTGAATGTCCCGCGGTTTAGCGGGTGGCGGCAGCCCGCGCTTGGGGCCCGTCGCCGGCCGGTTCCAGCAGGTGACCGCGGATCTCTGCCTGCATCTCGGCCGTCACGCCGATGTCGGCCAGGTAGGCTTCGATCCCACCCGCCGCCTCGACCTCGTCCAGCAAAACCTTCATCGCCGGCAGGCTCCCGGGCAGGTCAACCTGCTCCGACAGGCGGAAATCCGCGACGATCGTCTCCCGCTCGACACCCAGCAGTGCCAGCAGCAGCGCGGACATCACGCCCGTGCGGTCGGTGCCGGCCGCGCAGTGGTACAGCACCGGGTAGTTCTCACCCGCGGTCAGCAACGCGAAGGCCTCGCGGTACGTGTCTGCGTTCTCGCGGACGCCCCGCACGTAGAACTCGTCCCGCGGCCCGTCCTTGCTGAAGCTCATCGGGCAGCCGTGCACCGACGACGCGAAATGAACGCTCCAACCGTCACCCCCGAACAGCGGCCAGGGTGTCAGCCGATTGCAAAAATCGATCACCGTCGTGACGCCGAGCGCACGAAACGCGTCGGCTCCCGCGTCCGTCAGGCGGTGCAGCTTCGCCGAGCGGTAGATCATGCCGCGCTTGACGTGCTGCCCCTCGACCGCCGGATAGCCGCCCGCGTCGCGCGTGTTGGCCGCGCCCTCGAGGTGCACCCAGCGCCCCGGCGCGGCGGCGGGCGGCGGCGGCGTGATGACCACCGGGCCTTCCGGAATCGAGCCCCA
>CAZCKC010000168.1:0-4503 GCA_964499235.1 uncultured Planctomycetales bacterium
GGCGGCCGGGTCGCGGGGGGCGGCTTTGGGGGGCGCAGCGGTCGGCGGCGGGTCGGCGGCGGGGGCGACGCCGGTGCTGCTGGCGTGGATGACGTCCTGGCGGCGGTCCATGGCCTGGTTGGCGAGCTGGTCGGCGCGTTCGTTGCCTTCGCGGCGGACGTGGCGGATCTGCCAGCGGGTGATCTTGAGGAGGAGGAATTGGACCTGCTCGTAGAGCTGGCGGAGGCGCTCGTTCTTGACGCGGTACTCGCCGGTGATCTGCTTGACCATCAGCTCGCTGTCGGCGTAGATGTGCAGCTCGGCTGGGTTGAACTGCTGGACCTGCTGCAGGCCGTGGATGAGGCCGAGGTACTCGGCAGCGTTGTTAGTCTGCTCGCCGAGGTAGAAGCCGCCCTCGAAGAGGACTTGGGCCTCGGCGTCGCAGATGACGACGCCGGCGCCGGCCGGGCCCGGGTTGCCGCGGGCGCCACCGTCAACGTGGAGGGTCAGGCTCACCGGGGGGCTCATTTCCTGAACAGGGATTGGCGGCGGATCAGCGGCCTTTCTCCATCCACATGATGCGGCCGCAACTTTGGCAGGTCACGACGTCGTCGCGGCTTTGAACGGCGTTGGCGGACTCGGTGGTGACCTGCATGTAGCAGCCGCTGCAGATGAACTCGTCGCGGCGGGGGTGGGTGCGTTCGATCTCGGCGAGGGCCTCGCCGTCGTAGCGTTCGGAGAGGCGGTCGAAGAGGGTGAGGGATTCTGCGGGGATGCCCTCGGCGGCCTGATCGCGTTGGCGCTGGAGGCGGTTGAGGCGGTCGGCGAAGGACTGCTCGGTCTGGGCGAGCTGGTTTTGGAGGTCGGTGAGCTTGTCGCGGGCGCGCTCGAGGGCTTTCTCGCGCTCAGCGAACTCGCCCTTGGCGGTTTCCATCTGCCCCATCATCTCGAGGGCGTGGGCCTCGAGCTTGGAGACGTCGGCCTTTTCGTTGTTCATTTCGGCGAGGACGGCGGCGTACTCTTTGTTGGTGCGGACGGTGTTGAGGCGTTCGCGCATCCGGTCGATGTGGCCTTGGCGAGCCTTGAGGTCGAGGTCGGCTTCGTCGACGGCGACCTGGGTGCGTTTGAGGTTCAGGTGCTCATTATCGAGTTCGGCCTTGAGGTTCTCGAGTTCCTTGGACTGCCGGGCGACCGCGCGTTGGCGTCGCGCCAGTTGTTGCTTGATATCGACGATTTGCAGCTCAACATCTTGCAGAGCTCGAAGCGCATCCAGCTTCGGACCCATCCGCACCCTCCACGGCCGAGCGTCGCCGGCCGATCTGTGTCTTCACTTGTGAAACGGCATTCGATGCCAGAGTCTATTATGCTGTGTTTCGGTCGGTCAAGCAACCCGGGATGCGGGGGCGCGGGGTGGTTGCGGCGATCATCGGCTGTGATGGAGCGAGCGTGGTGATGCGAGTGAAACTGCTGGTGGCGGTGGTGCTGGCGGCGGCGGCGGCGCAGCGGGCGGCGGGGGATAGCGAGGAGCACGACCGACGGCGGACGCCGGTGGTGGCGGTGTTCGAGGCGGCCCGCGACGCGGTGGTGAACATTCACACGACGCGGGTGATCCGGCTGCGGTCGTTGCAGTTCGGGTCGCCGCTGGACGACATCTTTCAGTTTCGGACGCCGGTTCCGCGAAGCCGCGAGACGACGAGCGTGGGGTCGGGGGTGACGATTCATCCGGACGGGTACATCGTCACGAACGCGCACGTGATCTCGCAGGCGTCGGATGTGCGGGTGTCGCTGGCGGACCGGGCGGTGCTGCCGGCGAAGATCGTGGCGGTCGACACCGATCACGACCTGGCGGTGCTGCGGGTCGAGCCGGAGGAGCCGCTGCCGACGGCGGAGCTGGGGCGAGCGGGGGACATCCTGATCGGCGAGACGGTGGTGGCGATTGGGAACCCGCTGGGGTATGGGCACTCGGTCTCGGCGGGGATCGTCAGCGCGATCGACCGGACGCTGGAGTTCGACGAGCAGCGGGTTTATCGAAATCTGATTCAGACCGATGCGCCGATCAATCCAGGGAACTCGGGCGGGCCACTTTTGAACGTGAACGCCGAGGTGATCGGGATCAACACGGCGATCCGGGGGGATGCGCAGAACATCGGGTTTGCGATCCCGGTGGCGGCTCTGTGGGAGCTGCTGCCAAGTATGCTGGATATCGAGCGCCGGGAGCGGGTGCGGTTTGGGCTGGACGTGGCCGGGGCGGAGCCGGTGATTCGGGGGATCCGGCCGGAATCGCCGGCGGCGGGGGCGGATCTGAAACCGGGCGATCGGGTGGTGCGGGTGGGTGAGACGGCGATCGAGACGGGGATTGATTACTACGCAGCGCTGCGGCGGTTTGAGGCGGGGGATGAGGTTCGGCTGCGGGTGGAGGGGGAGGACGGCGGGCGGCGGGAGGTCGTGCTGACGCTGGAGGCAATTCCGTTGCCGGATGGGAGCCGGCTGGCGCGGGAGCGGCTGGGGCTCGAGTTGCAGGAGATCTCGGCGGAGACGCGGCGGCGGCACAACCTTTCGGATTACGTGCGGCTGGTGGTGGACTCGGTGGAGCCGAACAGTCCGGCCAGCCGGGCGGGGATTCGGCGGGGGGACCTGATCTTGCGGCTGGCGCGGGTGCCGGCGGAGAGCCTGGTGCAGGTCGGGCTGATTCTGGAGCAAGTCGAGGCGGAGGAGGTGATCCTCGTGGATGGGGTGCGGCCGGAGCCGTTCTTTTCGTGGACGGTGCGGTTGCGGACGCGGGGGCCGTGAGCGGCGGCGGTTGAGCCCGCAGGACGGTGTGGGGGAGGCACGTTGGCGATCGGGGGGCGATCGGGTAGCCTTCCGGCCCATTCATTTCACGCTTGCACGAGGAATCTGGCCGCATGATGGGTGCCTTTCCGCCGCTCGAATCGGGGCTGGCAATTTTCTGGTTTTGGGTGACAGCGGGGCTGGCGCTGATCTGGCTGAAGCGGCACCTGGATTTGAACCGGGCGGACGGGGACCCGGTGCTGAGCGAGCACGTGGTGTTGGCGGAGACACCGCGGCCACGGGTTTCGGTGCTTGTGGCGGCGAAGGACGAGGAGGCGAACATTGAGCGGTGCCTGCGGGGGCTGCTGAAGCAGGATTACCCGGATTTTGAAGTGATCGCGGTCAATGACCGGTCGGATGACGCGACGGGGGCGATCATTGATCGGTTGGCGGGGGATGATCCGCGGCTGACGGCGGTGCATGTGGCCGAGTTGCCGGCGGGGTGGTTCGGGAAGAACAACGCGATGCGGCTGGGGGTGGCGGCATCGGGGGGGGAGTGGCTGGTTTTCACGGATGCGGATTGCGATTTTGCGAGTCCGGAGCTGATCAGCCGGGCGATGGATTATGCGCAGCAGGCGAGGCTGGCGTTCTTGTCGGTGCTACCGCAGTTGGAGGCGAACTCGTTCTGGGAGCGGGTGGTGCAGCCGGTGGCGGGGGCGATCATGGTGTACTGGAACCCGCCGCAGAAGGTGAACAATCCGGCCGCGCCGCACGCGTATGCGAACGGGGCGTTCATGCTGATGAGCCGGGGGTGCTACGAGGCGCTGGGGGAGCATGAGGCGGTTAAGGCGACGCTGAACGAGGACATGCACTTTGCGCGGCGTGCGAAGGCGGCGGGGCAGCGGTTTGCGGTGATCCGGGGGGGTGACCTGTACAGCGTGCGGATGTACACGAGCCTGGGGGCGATCTGGCGGGGGTGGAGCCGGATTTTCTATGGGTGCTTCGGGACGCTGGGGCGGCTGGTGGCGAGCGTGGCGGTGTTGAGTTTGGCGAGCTTGTCGCCGTGGGTGACGTTGGTCGGGGGGCTGATCGCGGGTGGTTCGGCGGGTCAGTGGCTGGCGGGGGCGGCCGCGGTGGCGGTTTTGGCGCAGCAGACGGTGTTGTGGCGGTTTTACGGGCTGTCGGGGTTGGCGCGGGCGTGGGCGCTGACGTATCCGATCGGGACGGTTGTTTGCTTGGGGATGCTGCTGAACGCGATTCCGCGGGCGTTGGGGGCGACGCAGACGACGTGGCGGGGGACGACGTACCGGCGGGGGCACTAAGTCGCACGGGGGCGCTCGCGCGGTAGCCATGCGGGCAGCCGGACTTCCACCAGGCCCGACGCGGGGATCGGGCGAGATCCTGCGCGCACTTTCGGGTTGCCTACCAGGAAAATCCCGGAGGGTATGCTTCAATAGAGAGCATACCTAACATGGCAGCGGGCTGGTGATCTATATCTTGTGGCCTGGACGGCGTTGGCTACCACAAGCCGTAAGCGTTTCTGGCCATTTTGCCCGGAAAGTTCTTGACAGCTAACATAAGTTAGGTTATGGTTCGTATGTGCTTGAATGGCCGGCGCGGAGTTACGCGCCGTACGCGAGGGAGTGCGTCATGTTCAAGTCGGACCTATTGCGGCAGCTAGCGCGGCGAGCGCGCGAGACGGTTGGGGAGCGTGGTGGCGCGCTGGCGGCGTGTCCGCCGGTCAGCCGGTCTCCG
>CAZCKC010000168.1:4603-6556 GCA_964499235.1 uncultured Planctomycetales bacterium
AGGGACGGTGACCCGAGGGACGGTGACGCGCTTGCCGGGATCGGAGCGGGTAGCGCAGCAGTTGGTCAAGCGGCAGTCGGTGCAGCGGCGGGATGCAGCGCGGCTGGCGCGCAAGTCGGCGGAGGGGACGGCGTTGTGCGTCCTGGGCCCGGGCGGTGACTTTCGCGAAGAGCTGTGCGACGACGGGCCAGAGCTGATGGATATCGCGGTGAGGCCGTTGACCGAGCCGGCGTTTCAGGCGTTGCGGGCGGAGTGCTTGTCGGCGGCGGATGCGGCTGAGGAGGCCGAGGTTGCGGTTGGCAACTGGGCTCCGCCGGCGGTCCGGCGTCCGCGGACGCAGAAGAAGTTGCCGCCGGTGATTGTTGGATCTTTGAGCGCCTTTTTGGCGGAGGAGTGGCGTGATGCCGAGTGCTCGGATCGCACGGCCCGGGTCGTCGCGCGGCGTGTCGGGACGAACAGTGTCGGGACGAACAGTGTCGGGGCGAACAGTGTCGGGGCAAGCGGTGCCGGCTTCGCTGACGCCGAAGCAGTTGCGGGTGCTGATGTTCATACGGGACTACAGCCGCAGCCAGGGCTACGCCCCCACCATGCAAGAGCTCGCGGACGAGCTGGGGGTCAGCAAGGTCACCGTGTTCGAACACATCGCCGCCCTGCAGAAGAAGGGGTACCTGAAGCGGTCGCGACACAAGGCACGCTCTTTGCAACTTAGCGACGACATCGACTTTCCCGATGAGCGGAGCACCCAACTTCCCCTGGCCGGCGTGATCGCGGCCGGCCGGCCGATCGAAGCGATCGAGGATCGCGAGACGATTGATCTTGAGGAGATGTTCGCGCGGCCGGCGGGGACGTTTGTCCTGCGGGTAAACGGCGACAGCATGATCGAGGACAACATCTGCGACGGGGATTACGTCGTCGTGGAGCGGCGGGAGACGGCCCGCGATGGGGAGACGGTGGTTGCGCTGCTCGAGGATGGGGAGGCGACGCTGAAGCGGATCTACCGCGAGCGGGACGGCATCCGATTGCAGCCGGCGAACGCGGCGTTCGAGCCGTTGTTTGTTAAGCAGGTTCAGATCCAGGGCGTCGTGGTCGGGGTGCTGCGGCGGCTGTAGTGGCACTGCGAGCTGTGCGGGGCTCGAGGAGTTTCGTCTCACATTAGCTTGGGCGGTCCACGCCCTCCGGGGAGTGGATTGCTGATCGAAACAGTGGGCTGATGGGTGCACGCGAGAGATCGTGCGCGCCAGCGGGGTGCGGTTGCTGGGGGATGGGGTGGAAGTCGTACTCCGGCCTGATGTGGGGCTGTATTTCTGGGGTAAAGCGTTGTCGTCTGTCGTGGTCGAGGTGATGCGGCGGCTGCAGTGGTAGCTTGAGTTGCGTGGCTCGAGAAGTGTTGTGTCGCGCGCGCGATAGCAATCCAGCTTTTCAGGTGGTCGCCTGCTGGCCGCTTTGGTAGGCCAGAGGCCGTGTGCCAGAGGGTGTCCGCGGCTGGCGTTGGGCGAGACTCCTGGCGCCGCGTTCGTTCGGCTCGGAATTTACGCGGGAGGCGGGCGCTCGATTGCGGTGGCTGCTGATGGCTGGCAACGCGATCTTTTGGCCGCCCCTGCCGCTCTTGACGAACCGTGGGGTTTCGTTTGGCCGTGAATGGCGGCCAGCGTGAAGCGGTGCGCGGGTGCGGCTGACGTAGCTCCTGAACAGGGCCGATCGGCCGGTAGCGCGAATCGAAGGGACCCCACGGGGGCGATTTGGAAATGCGAGCTGGGGGCGGGCGGTGGTTGGCCCGTAGCAGTTCGAGGCAGGGGTCGTTTCGGGTGGGTTTCAGGCGGCCGAGCGGATGACGTGATCGGTTCGCGTCGGGCGACCGGTCGGCACGAGGTTGGCCGCCCAGCGGCGTAGCGCCATCAGCAGGGCCGGCCCGACGCCGGCACAGCGCGCGCAGCCGCCGCGTTGCCGCGGCCC
>CAZCKC010000169.1:0-6526 GCA_964499235.1 uncultured Planctomycetales bacterium
GAGTTCAGACGTGTGCTCTTCCGATCCGACGCCCCGCCTGCCGCCGAAGCACCGCCGTCCGCCGCCGCCTCAGCGGAAACGGCCGCCCCCGCCGGCTTCCGCCAGGTCACCGTCAAGCTCGTCGCCGACCCCCGCGATCCCGAGGTCTGCCCCGCCGCCCTCAAAGGCCCGCTCACCTGGTCCATCGGTGGCCAGCTTCCCGCCGGCCTCTGCCTCTACGCCACCCACGCGCTGCTCCCGACCCTGCTGGCCATGCAGAACACCGCCCCCGGCGAATTCGCGGCCATCCCCACCATGACCGTCCGCTGCACCCACCCCGCCTGCAGCGCCACCTTCCAAGTCGCCCCCGCCCCCCAACGAAACGGCTCCGCCCCCGACTAACCCCCGCGCCGCTCCTTTTGTGGCACCGCCGTTTCTGTGGCATCGCCGTCCCGGCGGTGTAACCAAACCGACAACATGGACTCAGGGTGGGGCCGGCGTCCCGCCCGCTATTAGAAATGTTCGCAGCCCGAAGTAGGCCGAGTCATCGACCTGCTTTTTTCACCAACAACACCCACCGGCAGCAAAGCGGCCACCCCGCCCCCGCCGGGCCACGGCTGTGCCAGCCGTGCCCGAGTGGAAATGACCTCTCCAACACCAACCACCCCCCAACCACCGACCACGTCTCATTCCAAAAATGTCGCGTCCGGGCTCCGCACCGGACGGCTTTTCCGTGACCGCGCAATCCCGCCCGATGAGCGCGCAAGTTAACCACCGCGCGCTAATCCATAACGCCGGCAACCTGCGAAGCGTGCCCGCCCCAACCCCTACGGCCGCTTCCCAATAAAAAAGTCCCGGTCCAGCCGCGGATCGTACAGCCGGTCGTCCGGGAACAGGCTGTTGATCCGCACCACCGGCGGCGTCGAGTGCACGATGTGCCGATCGCTGATCATCACGCCGGTGTGATAGATCCGTCCCGTTGGATGAATGAAGAAGATCAGGTCACCGGCCTGCAGGTCCGTCCGGTGCCACTGTGTCGCCACCAGCCGCCCGGCAAACGCCTGCTGCCATGCGTCGCGGGCATAAAACTCGCCGCTCCGCGCCAGCACGTTCATCACCAGCCCGCTGCAATCCAGCCCCAGCGGCGACCGCCCGCCAAACACGTACGGCGTGTTCAGCATGTCGAGCACCCCCAGCACGCGATCCTGCACCGCCTGCTCGCTGTGCAGCGCCCGCAGTGCGCGCGCTTCCACTGCCGCCGTTTGACCACCCGGCAACAACAGCGTCCACTGCGCAGCGTCCTGCGCCACGATCGGCAGCTTCGCGCCGGCTGGTATCCGCAGGCCGTCGCGCCGGATCTCCTCGATCGCCGCCGCCCGCGGCAGCTCGTTATAGGGCGCGAACTCCTCCGCCGTCTTCGGGGTAATCACGTTCCGCGGCACCCACCCCCAGTACCCGTCGCTGCCGTGCAGCAGGTACTCGTCCTCCGTCTGGTCCAGCAAAAAGACCGGCTCCCCGTAAAGCAACTGCGTCTGCAGCCCCCGCCGAGCCGAAGGCCGATTGAACGTCAACGCCATCGGCACGTGGCACACGCCGAAGAGCTTGTCGCCGAGCCGCTCGTGATCCGGCAGCCGCCGGACGGCGTCCGCGACGTTCTCGTATCCCACGACCTGCAGCGCCCCGACCAGCGAATCCACGATCCGCGGCTCGTTCGTCGTCCCCGTCAGCTTCACCCGCTCGCCGTCCCACTCCGCCCCCACCGAAAAGTGCGTCAGGCTGCTGTTGCTGATGCTGTTGTCCCCGAACCGGTCGCAGAACCAGTCCAGCTGCGCCGCCGGCAACTCGCCCGCCGGCCACACCGCCCGCGCCGCCCGCTGAATCCGCCGGCTCACTGGCGGATCGGGCGTCGCTGGCGTCGAGGCCCCACCCGCGTCCTCCTCGATCCGCGGGTTCGACTTCGCGTGCGTCCCCACGTAACCGATCAGCCCCGCCAGGATCTGCTCCGTCAGCGTCGCCACCGCGTGGGGACGTGTCCGCCGATCACCTGGCGTCGCCGCCGCCACCACCGCCAGCGGCGCCCCCGGCTTGGCCTGTTGGAACTGCTCGATAAACGGCCCTCCGAAGCCCGCGAGGTCCGATTGGCTCGCGTTGAGCTGCTTTGCCAGCGCGTCGGCCAGCTGGCCGGCATCGCCCTCCCGAACCGCCGCCACTTGCGGCCGGCTGCCGCTCACCGGCACCAGCCGCAGGCACAGGTCCACGTCCGCCCGCTGCAGGATCTCGACCCGCTGCTCGGCGTCGGGAACCTCGTCCCCATAGCGAAAATCGCCGACCCGCGTCAGAATCGCCCGCCCGCCCGAGCGGACCACCGCGTGGTACAGGTACTCGGCCGTCAGCAGGACGAAGTCATCTGCCTCCTGCTGGGCCCGGTCGCGGGCCCCGCCGCCGCTCGCGTCGATCCCGATCACCCAGCCCCGCAGCGTCTTCTCCGTCGGGATCCACGGGGGCTGCTGCGTCGCGACGGCCTCGTCAACCACCGCCCGCCAATCAGCCCCGAACGCACTGAATACCTGGATGCTCACGATCACAATCCCCACCATCAGCCGACCGGGTCCGCTCACCATGGCCACTCCTCACAGCCGCTCTGCTCGCACGACGGAATCCGTAGAGGATACACCGTCAGCGGCCGCGGCGGCCTAGTCGAAGTCGAATTCCAGGTCGGCCGCCGCCGTCGGCTCAACGCCCAGCCCCGGGGCGTCGCCCGGGAACAGCACCCCGTCACGCAGCGTCAGCCCCGTGAACGGATCGTCCGCCAACAGCAGGTGCCCGTCGAGATCGACGTAGTCCACCAGGCTCGCGAGTTGGGCGGCCGCCGCGATCCCGAGCGAGGTCTCGACCATGCAGCCGAGCATCACCTTCAGCCCGTGCTCGCGGGCCAGCATGACCATCCGCTGCGCCTCGCGAATCCCGCCACATTTGCTGAGCTTGATGTTGATCCCGTCGTAGACGCCCGCCAGCCGGGGGACGTCGCTTGGCCGCACGCTGTCCTCGTCCGCCACGATCGGCACCGGCGACGCGTCCCGCAGCGCCCGGACCGCGTCGAGCTCGCCGGACGGCAGCGGCTGCTCGATGAACTCGAGCTGAAAACGGCTCAACGCCTCCGCCTTGGCCGCCGCGTCGGCCGCCGTCCAGCCGCAGTTCGCATCGACGCGGACCGTCTGATCCGGGGCCTGCCCGCGGACGATCTCCAGGATCTGCTCGTCGTGCGGCGTCCCGACCTTGAGCTTCAGCACCTTGAAGTCGCGCGCCGCCTGGACCCGCTCGGGCAGGAACTTGAGATCGTCAATGCCGATGCTGAGCGACGTCGGCGGGCTCTGACCGGGATCGAGCCCCAGCAACCGCCACACCGGCTGCCCCTCGGCCTTCCCCCACCAGTCATACAACGCGCTGTCGATGGCCGAGACCGCCGCCCGCTGATCGTCGAACTCCGCCAGCAGCCGGTCGACAATGCCATCGATATCGCGCGGGTTGTCGCCCAACAGCATTTCGGCGGCGGCCAGCGTTCGCTCCACCGTGTCGAGACCCTGGCCATAGTAGGAAGTCGGGGCGGCCTCGCCGTAGCCGACGATCCCCTCGTGCTCGAGCGCGGCGACCAGCCGCGGAACGTCCTTCCCTTGCGTCGACGAGCCGGAGCGGGCGATCTTCCAGGCATAGTGCGTGTGCGCGGTAATCCGCTGCCAGGCCAGCTTCATCGCCAAGCTCCATCAGGGATAGATCTTGCCCATCATCCGGGCGTAGGGAATTGTCTCGCGAATGTGCTTCAGGCCGCAGAGCCAGGCCAGCGTCCGCTCAACGCCCAGCCCGAACCCGCCGTGCGGCACCGTTCCGTACCGCCGCAGGTCGAGGTACCACTCGTACTCTTCAGGATCCAGCCCCTCCTCGCCCATCCGCGCCAGCAGCACGTCGAGATCATCCTCGCGCTGCGAGCCGCCGATGATCTCGCCGTACCCCTCCGGCGCCAGCAGGTCGAAGTTGTTGCACAGCCGCTCGTCGGCGGCGTTCTGCTTCATGTAGAACGCCTTGCACTGCCGCGGGTAGTGCGTCACGAAGACCGGCTTCTCGTGCAGCCGGGCAATGATCGTCTCGTCCGAACCGCCGAGGTCGCCGCCCCATTCGAACTCTTGCGCGAGCTGCCGGTGATGCGGGATGTTGCGGGCCTCCTCCTCGCGGTCGGCCAACTCCTCGCGGTGCTCGATCACCTCCCGAGCCAGCTTCTCGGCCTTCCACTTCTTGATGCCCTGGCCGCTCGCCTCGGCCTCTTTCTGCTCGATTAGCGCCTTGAGCTCGGCAATGCGGGCGGTGGCACGCTCGAGGTCGGCGGCCAGCAGCTCCTGGACCCGGTTGCTGTGCAGCAGGTCGGCCGCCTCGCTGTACGTGATCCGATCGAACGGCGGCGCGATCTTCTCGAGGACCGTCGTATCCCGGCCGAGCAAGGCCAATTCGCCGGCGTGTTTTTGGATAACGGATTGGACGACCTCGGCGACGAAGGACTCGGCCACCGCGAGCACGGCGTCGAGGTCGGCGTAGGCCATCTCCGGCTCGACCATCCAGAACTCGGTCAGGTGGCGGCGGGTCTTGCTCTTTTCGGCCCGGAACGTCGGGCCGAAGCAGTAGACGTTGCGATGGGCCATGCAGGCCGACTCGAGGTAGAGCTGCCCGGTCTGTGCCAGGTAGACCGGCTCGCCGAAGTAGTCGACCTCGAAGAGCGTCTGGGCCCCCTCCCCCGCTGACGGCGCAAAGATCGGCGTGTCGATCAACACGAAGCCGCGCGAATCGAAGAACTGCCGGATGGCTGCGATCAGGCTGGCTCGGATCCTCAGGATCGCCCACTGGCGCTGCGACCGGAACCAGAGGTGACGATGCCGCATCAGGAACTCGACGCCGTGGGCCTTTGGCGTGATCGGGTAGTTCTCGGCGTGCTGGATGATGTGGACATCGCTGAGCGTGAGCTCGTGGCCGCCCGGGGCGCGCTCGTCGGCGCGGCATTCGCCGGTGACGACCAGCGATGACTCCCGGCCCAGATGGCGGGCCGCGTCGAAGGTCTCGGCCGTTGCGTCGGTTTTCTCGAGGACGGTCTGGCAGATGCCGGTGCCGTCGCGGAGGATCAGGAAAAGCAGCTTGCCGCTCGATCGGCTGTTGTAGAGCCAGCCTTGCAAGGTGACCGGTTTCCCGACATGCTCGTGGAGTTGATCGATGGTGGTTACCGTCGACATGCTGTTGTTCCTTACGAATGACGGCTGCCTGTCATGCTCGGGCTAGTGTAGGGCGACGGCCAGCCGGCGGAAACCCGCGCTGCGAGCCGCCATGCGACTGCCGCTGCAACTGCGTGAAGTGCGAATCCATCCCTTGGCCATCCCGCTGCGCTTTCGGTTCGAGCATGCGGCCGCCAGCCGCGAGGTGGCCGACCCGGTGTTGCTCCAGCTCACGGCCGCCGCCCCGTTCGCCGAGCATGAAGGGTGGGGCGAGACGCTGGCGCGGGCGTACGTGACCGGCGAGAGCGCGCGGTCAGTGGTGCAGGATCTGGCGCAGATCTTCGTGCCGGCGCTGGCGGAATTGCGGGCCCACTCGTTTGGCGAGGTGCTGGATTTCGTCGAGGCGCTGCCGTACGAGGTCGAGGGGCGAATCGTGCACGCAGCGCGGACGGCGGTGGAGCTGGCGCTGCTGGACTTGGCCGGGCGCGCATTCGGGCGGCGGCTGGCGGATGTGGCGGGGTGGGTCGGGGCGCCGAACTTCGGGCCGCCGGGGAGCCTGCCGACGGTGCGTTACTCTGGCTACGTGGTGGGGTCGACACCGCCGAAGCTGCGGCGGTGGCTGCGGCTGCAACGGTGGTATGGGCTCCGCGATTTCAAGATCAAGGTCGCGATCGACGGCTGGGAGGAGCGGCTGGCGCAGGCGGCGGCGTTGCTGCAGCGGCCGCTGGCGGCGGGGCGCGCCACGTTGCGGGCCGATGCGAATGGCGGGTGGTCGCTGGCGGCGGCGCACGATGCGCTCGAGACGCTGGTGGCGCACGGCGTCAGCGTGTTGGAGCAGCCGTTGCCGGAGGCGAACGATGCCGACCTGGCGTGGCTGGCGGAGCAGTCGCGTTGTGGGCTGATGGTCGACGAGTCGCTGCTGAGCCTGGAAGACGGCCAGCGGCTGATTGCCGGGGGCGGCGTCAGGGTGTTCAACATCCGGCTGGCGAAGCATGGCGGGTTGTTGCCGGCGCTGCGGTTGGCCGAGTTGGCGCTGAGCAGCGGGGTCGACGTGCAGCTGGGTTGCCTGGTCGGGGAGACGAGCGTTTTGACCGCGGCGGAGTTGGCGTTTCTCGAGATTTGTCCGCGGGTGCGGTTTGTCGAGGGGGCGTTGGGGACGCGGCTGTTGACGCGGGATGTGGTGCGAGCAAGCTTGCGGTTTGGTTACCGCGGTCGACTGCGAGCGCGGCCGGGCTTTGGCAGCGGCGTGCGGGTGCAGCGCGAGGTGGTGGCGGCGGTGGCGGCGGAAGCGGCGCGGC
>CAZCKC010000170.1:0-6387 GCA_964499235.1 uncultured Planctomycetales bacterium
GGAATTCCAGAAGGCGCAACCCAACGTCCGCGTGATGGTCGGCATTTCGGGAACGGGTGGCGGCTTCAAAAAGTTTGGCGCGGGCGAGACGGACATTTGCGACGCGTCGCGGCCAATCAGGCCCATCGAGGTGGAGCTGTGCGAAAAGAACGGCACTGAGTACGTCGAACTGCCCGTGGCTTACGACGGACTCGCCATCGTGGTGCATCCCAGCAACACCTGGGCAAATCACATCACCACCGCCGAGTTGAAGCGGATCTGGGAACCCGATGCCCAGGGGAGGATCACGAAGTGGAGCGACGTGCGTCGGGACTGGCCTGACAGGGAACTCCACTTGTTCGGCGCTGGCGTAGACAGTGGAACGTATGACTACTTTACCGAGGCGATCGTCCAAAAGGAGCACTCCAGCCGGGGTGATTTCACCTCCAGCGAGGACGACAACATCCTTGTGCAGGGAATCGCGAACGATGAGTTAGCGCTGGGCTTCTTCGGCTACGCCTACTATGTGGAGAATAAGCAGAAGCTGAAGATCCTGCCCGTCGACGACGAACGGGACGATAACGGCAGTGGGCCGGTGGCCCCGTCCATTGACACGGTCAACAACGGTACCTACCAGCCCCTCTCCCGGCCGATCTTCATCTACGTGAACAGGAAATCGCTGGATCGGCCGGAGGTTGCCGCGTTCATCGAGTTCTACCTCAAGCATGCTCCCGAACTGGTCGCAGAGGTTGGCTTTATCCCCCTGCCGCAGCGTGCCTATGCGCTGGCACAGCAACGCGTGGACGCGCGGAAGACCGGGTCCCTCTTCGGTGGCAGGGGATCGCAGGTCGGCGTACGGATCGAGGAATTCCTCGAGGAGGCAGCGGGAGTCGGCACGAAGCCATGAGTTCAAGACGGCGGGACATCGTCGGCGACCTGCATGCGCCGCGAAGCCTCCGTGAGCGGTGGATCGCGTGGTTGCTGTTCGGGTGTGCGGCCATCTCAGTGCTCACAACCGCCGGCATCATACTCGTTCTGATTGTCGAGTCGGTCGGGTTCTTTGGGGAGGTCTCGCCCGCGCAATTCTTCGGGGATACTGAATGGACACCTCTTTTCGCACAGAAGCGGTTTGGCATCTGGGCGCTCGTCAGCGGGACGGTACTAACCAGCTTCTTCGCGATTGTCACCGCCGTGCCGCTTGGCCTGCTGGGCGCCATCTACCTCAGCGAATTCGCGCCGCCTCGGCTCCGGCAGGCGCTCAAACCGGTCATGGAACTGCTCGCCGGAATCCCCACGGTCGTCTACGGGTATTTTGCCCTGACCATCGTCACGCCGATCCTGCAATGGATCGTACCCGGGCTCGCAGGTTTCAACGCTTTGTCTCCGGGCATCGTCATGGGAATCATGATTCTCCCCACCATCGCATCGTTGAGCGAGGATGCGATCTATGCCGTGCCCAATGGCCTCCGCGAAGCAGCCTACGCCCTGGGGGGAGGTAAATTGCGCACGATCTTCCGCGTTGTGCTCCCGACGGCGATTTCAGGGATTGGCGCCTCGATCATTCTCGGGATCTCCCGGGCCGTCGGCGAAACGATGATCGTGGCGATCGCCGCCGGGCAGCAGCCGCGGTTCACCCTCGATCCACGCGTTCCAGTTGAGACAATGACGGCATACATCGTACAAGTTAGCTTGGGGGATACCCCCGCCGGCACACTTGAATACAAGGCGATTTTCGTGGTGGGCATGAGTCTCTTCATCTTCACGCTTGTTCTCAATACCGCAGCCTTCGGGCTGCGGCGTCGCGTGCTGAAAGGGGGGCGAACATGAGCCCCGAAGGGTCGCTGCCCCGATCGGACCTGGGCGCAGGTTCCCGAACGCGTTCTTTCCTCGACGCAGAGCGTGCGTTTCGGGCGATTTGCTGGCTGGCGTTGTTGCTGCCGCTCTTGCTGGTGGCGGTGCTTATTGGCAAAACGCTCGTAGACGGTTGGCCGCAACTGAGATGGGATTTCTTGTCATCGTACCCGTCGCGACATCCGGAGCAGGCGGGGATCCTGGCGGCCCTCGTGGGTAGCGCCTACCTGATGCTACTGACAGCCGTGATCGCGATCCCCATCGGTGTCGGGGCCGCGATTTACCTGGAGGAGTATGCGTCTCCCGGACGCCTCACTTCGCTGATCGAGATCAACATCAGCAATCTTGCCGGAGTGCCCTCGATCATCTACGGCCTGCTGGGTCTCGAGCTATTCGTCCGGGTCATGGGAATGGGGCGCAGCCTGCTGGCGGGAGCGGCCACGCTGGCGCTGTTGCTGCTGCCGATGATCATCATGGCCGCACGCGAAGCCTTGCGGACTGTGCCGCCGGGGGTGCGCGAGGCCTGCTACGCGCTGGGGGCAGATCGGTGGCAGACGATTGGACGTGTCGTGCTGCCCGCCTGCCTGCCGGGCATCCTCACTGGCATCATCCTTTCGTTGTCACGCGCCGTTGGCGAGACCGCGCCCCTGATCACGATCGGCGCCCTTACTTACATTGCCTTCCTGCCAGACTCACTGAGCAGCCCGTTCACAGCGCTGCCGATCCAGGTATTCAATTGGATTTCCCGGCCGCAATCTGGCTTTCATATCAACGCTGCCGCGGGAATCGTCGTGCTGTTGAGCGTCATGTTGGCCATGAACGGGCTGGCCATAGCACTCAGAATCAAGTTGCAACGCCGGGTGAATTGGTGAAAAACGAGACATCGGTGCAGCGGCCACAGGCGTTTAGCTTTCCCGAGCGCGACGACGCTTCATCAGCCGACCGCGGTCAGGCCGCGAGTGGCAAGAACAAGATGCACACCCACGAACTACGCGCGTGGTTCGGGCAGAATGAGGTGCTCCGTGGAGTTACACTGCCGATCGTCGAGCGGCGCGTCACTGCAATCATCGGCCCCTCCGGCTGCGGCAAATCCACGCTGATCCGCTGTCTGAATCGTATGCACGAGGTTGTGCCCGGCGCCCGCGTGGCCGGACGCATCGTCCTCGATGATGTCGATATCTATCAACCGGAGGTCAATCCCGTCCGTTTGCGCATACGAGTTGGAATGGTGTTTCAGAAGCCCAATCCCTTTCCCACCATGTCCATTCGAGAGAATGTCCTCGCGGGCCTGCGCCTACAGGGGCAGCGTCCCGCGAACGAGGCCGACCTCGTCGAACAGTCGCTTCGTCAGGCCGCCCTTTGGGGCGAGGTCAAGGACGTGCTGGGGCGTTCCGGCGGAAGCCTCTCGGGGGGGCAGCAACAACGGCTCTGCATCGCGCGCGCATTGGCCCTGCAGCCTGAAGTACTGCTTATGGATGAGCCCTGCTCGGCACTGGATCCCATCGCCACGACCAAGATCGAAGACCTGATTCACCAGCTGCGAACGACGTATACGGTGGTCATTGTCACCCACAACATGCAGCAGGCCGCCCGCGTGGCCGATCTCACCGCCTTCCTGTACCTGGGTGAGCTGGTGGAATACGGAAGCACCAATGCACTGTTCACGCATCCGAGCAATCCGCGCACCGAAGACTACATTACCGGCCGGTTCGGCTGACCAAGCGAGGCGCTGATGAGGCCACGCCGCACGGATCATGAGGATGACCAGGAGCTGACGCGGCTGTCGGACCAAGGACGCGGCATGGCCGTCATCGTCCCGGCAATGGTCGTGTTCCCGGTGGCGGGTAAGGACGTCCGACAGCTTGCCAGCATTGACGACTCGCGCGCGTTTCGACCACGCGCCATCCTGTTTCCTGCGCGGGCACAACGCCGCGCGCACTCAAATGGCCGAAGCCTGGACGCGGCACCTGCTGCCACCGCCGGGCACCGGGTGGGGTGCGGGTTCGGTACCTGCGGCCGAGGTGGCCCCACGGGCCGTTCAGGTGACGGCGGAAGTTGGCCCCGACCTGACGGGGCAGCATCCCAAACGGAGTTCCGAGGGTCACTCGGCGAAATCGACACGGTCGTGACACTTCGCGTAGAGAAAGTCTGCGTGCCCTGCCGGGGATCATGCCGTGGAAGACGCATGTGGTCACCGATCCATCACGGCCGGCGGAGGTAGGCGGGACCACGCTGGATACCTTTCGGAGGATTCGTGCTGAGATCCGGGCATTGGTGGACATACTCCTCGGCCCGCAAACGAGCCCGACACGGTCACGGCACTGGGGACGCACGGCCGCGAAATCGAAATGCACCAATCCGGCGCGCGGCTGGCACGCCGCGTTCGACCATTGTGAGTCGCAACATGCAAGACACTGAAACGCCAGCGCCGAAGCCGATCGTGTTGTTCCTGTGCACCGCGAATGCCGCCCGTAGCCAGATGGCCGAAGCGCTGCTGCGTCGCTTCGCCGGGGACACCTTCGACGCGCGGAGCGCCGGGATTGCGCCGCGCCCGATTCACCCGCTCACGCATCGTGTAATGAGCGAGATCGGCATCGACACCTCCGCGCAGCGCTCCAAGGGCGTTCGCGAGTTTCTCGGTCGTCTCCCGATCCACACGGCGATCATCGTTTGCGCGCAGGCCCAGCAGCACTGTCCGGCGCTGTATCCCTTCGCTCTGCAAACGCTCTACTGGCCATTTGATGATCCGGCGGCGGAAGAGCTCGACCGTGACGAGCAATTGGTTCGGTTCCGCGTGATCCGTGATGCCATCGCGGATCAGCTATCGAACTGGCTAACGACGTCAGCGGGACGGCTTCAGAAAGCGCCGGAAATCCAACCAGGCGCGAGGCCAAGCCAGATCCTCTACGCGAAGGTGCCGACTGCCAGCAAACCGGCATTAACCCCGCGGCTAGCTGCTCAAAAGCCTGCCGCGCTGGACGACCAGCTCGACAGCGAGCTGTTCAAGGCCTTGGCCGACCCGACGCGGACCCGGCTGCTGGCGTCCCTGGTGAAGTGCGGACGACCGTGTTCGGTCACCGAAGTCGCTGCGTGCTGCTACGTCGACTTCTCCGTCGTCGCGCGTCATCTGGGGCTGCTGGCCCGCGCCGGCGTTCTCGAAGCCACAAAGGAAGGTCGAACCGTATGGTACGTCGCTCGCTGTGAAGATCTTGCCGCGCGCCTGCGGGCATTGGCTGACGCTATCGAAGATTCGAGTCCACCCCGGTCGGACGGTGACGCGCCCGGCCGCGACGGTGCTCCTTCCAATTAAAGCGGGCCGGAGCATCAACCTCGCTCGCACGCCTTCTCTGTCCTTCTGGCGGCCAGCGCTGTAAAACACGCAGCGACCCGCCGCCGCCCTGAAAGGAGCCGCGATGGCCCGGCCCCCCCGTTACGCGCTCGGACTCGACTACGGCACCAACAGCGTGCGCGCCCTGATCGTCGCTGTCGCCGACGGCAACGAGATCGCAACCGCCACCGCCAACTACCCCAGCGGCGCGCAAGGCGTGCTCCTCGATCGCCGCGACCCCAACCTCGCCCGCCAGGCGCCGGGGGACTACATCAACGGCCTGCAGGCGGTCGTCCGCGACACGCTCGCCGCCGCCGCGCCGCACGCCGGCTTCGCCCCCGAACAAATCGTCGGCATCGGCGTCGATACCACCGGCTCCACGCCGCTCCCCGTCGACGCCGCCGGCCAGCCGCTCGGACTCGAGCCGCGCTTCGCCGACAACCTTGCCGCCCAGGCCTGGCTCTGGAAAGACCACACCGCCCACGCCGAAGCCGCCGAGATCACCGCCCTCGCCCAACACCGCGACGAACCCTACCTCGGCAAGTGCGGCGGCACCTACTCCTCCGAATGGTTCTGGGCCAAGCTGCTGCACTGCGTCCGGACCGCCCCCGACGTCGCCCAGGCCGCCGCCGGCTGGGTCGAGCTGGCCGACTTCATCCCCGCCTTCCTCACCGGCAACACCTCGCCCAACACGATCGCCCGTTGCATCTGCGCCGCCGGCCACAAGGCGATGTACCACGCCGACTGGGGCGGCCTCCCGTCCGACGCGTTCCTCACCGCCCTGCACCCCGACCTGCCACGCTTCCGCTACCGCACAAAGCCCCTCCCCGCCGACCGCGCCGTCGGCACGCTCCGCCCCGACCTCGCGTCCGAGCTCGGCCTGCCCGCCGGCATCCCCGTCGCGGCCGGCGCCTTCGACGCCCACCTGGGCGCCGTCGGAGCTGGAATCCGCCCCGGCCGCCTCGTGAAGATCATCGGTACCAGCACCTGCGACTGCGTCGTCGCCCCGCTCGAGCACGCCCTCCCAGATATCCCCGGCGTCTGCGGCATCGTCCCCGGCTCGATCGTGCCCGACCTGCACGGCATCGAGGCCGGCCAGTCCGCCGTCGGCGACATCTTCAACTGGTTCGCCGCCCACCTCACCCCCGCGGAGTACCGCCACGACGACGCCCACGCCGCCCTCTCGCAGGCCGCCGCCCAGCTCCGCCCCGGCGCCAGCGGCCTGCTCG
>CAZCKC010000171.1:0-6377 GCA_964499235.1 uncultured Planctomycetales bacterium
GCCCGTCTGCACGCCGAGACGCTCGCCCTGCTGACCCCCTGAAGCGCAAGTCCCAACATTACAAAACGTTATAGTGACAGCCCGCCTCGGACTTTCCCGCCGGCCTGCCCCCGCCGTTGTCGCAAAGCGCTCCACGTGTTACCCTACCGGAATTAACGTCAGAGCGAGACCCACCTGCACCTGTTACCCCACATAAGGAGCACCAGTTTTGGCTAGTCACGGCAAGGGCGAGCGCCCGCTGTTTACTTCCGAGTCCGTCAGCATGGGCCACCCCGACAAGGTCGCCGACCAGATCTCCGACGCGATCCTCGACGCCATGCTCGAGCAGGACCCCAACTCCCGCGTCGCCTGCGAGACCATGGTCTCCACCGGCATGGTCGTCGTCGCCGGCGAGGTCACCACCCAGGCCTACGTCGAGATCCCCGAGATCGTCCGCGACACCATCAAGGAGATCGGCTACACCTCCGGCGACATGGCCTTCGACTACGAGTCCTGCGCCGTCCTGACCTCGATCAAGAAGCAGTCCCCCGACATCGCCCTCGGCGTCGACAAGGAAGGCGCCGGCGACCAGGGCATGATGTTCGGCTTCGCCTGCCGCGAAACCCCCGAGTTTATGCCGCTGCCGATCCAGCTCGCCCACAAGCTCGTCGACCACCACGCCTCCGTCCGCCGCGAGGGCGTCATCGAAGCCCTCCGCCCCGACGCCAAGAGCCAGGTCACCGTCGAGTACGACGGCGACCTGCCCAAACGCATCGACACCGTCGTGCTCTCCACCCAGCACGGACCCATCTGGAACGAAAAGCAGGACGAGCTCGCCAAGCAGGTCATCCAGCACATCCTCAAGCCCGTCCTCGGCGAGTGGTGGAACGACCAGATCAAGATCCACGTCAACCCCACCGGCCGCTTCGAGATCGGCGGCCCCCACGGCGACGTCGGCCTCACCGGCCGCAAGATCATCGTCGACACCTACGGCGGCCGCGGTCGCCACGGCGGCGGCGCCTTCTCCGGCAAGGACCCCACCAAGGTCGACCGCAGCGCGACCTACATGGCCCGCTACATCGCCAAGAACATCGTCGCGGCCGAACTCGCCGACATCTGCGAGGTCCAACTCTCCTACGCCATCGGCGTCGCCGAACCGACTTCCGTCCTGATCAACACCGAGGGCACCGCCAAGATCGACGAGGACAAGCTCAGCGCCATCGTGCGTGACAACTTCCAGCTTACGCCGCGCGGCATCATCCAGAGCCTCGACCTCCGCCGCCCGATCTACCGCGACACCGCTCGCCACGGCCACTTCGGCCGCTCGCTCCCCACCTTCACCTGGGAGAAAACCGACAAGGCCGCCGCCCTCAAAAAAGCCGCCGGCTAGCCAAAACCACCACCGCACCCCACGACGGGCGGGGCGTAGCCAACCTGGGACGAGCGTCCCGATTGAAGGGTGGGGCGGGCGTCGTGCCCGCCGAACACCGCAAGCAACGCAGCGCAACCCGGCGACGTCCTCTCATGGCCGTCGCCGGGTTCTCGTTCAGAATCGCATGCGGTCGCACCTCGAACTCGCTCGAACCGGCAACGGCAATCAAACCCTCGTCTCGCCACCCAAACCAAGCGCAATCTCCCGGCGGCGTTTTGGCGCCGCCACGGCCGCCTGATGCGACCAGCCGTGCATTCGTTCCAGCAAGAACCGAGCCGACGCGCACCTCACTTGAGCCGCTGTGTCCATGCACGTAGCGTGTCCAGCCCGCGCATCCGCCCCCGCTCATAAGCTGACAAAACGCTCCTTGATCGGCGCCCGCCGCGCACCTAGGGGTATTTCTTCATGCGGCCCGGGCCAAACTTGCGTAAGCTGTCGCTCGCTCTTGAGTACGAAGACCGTCCGGTACAACCGTTTAAACCAAGAAGAAGGGGAAGGAACAATGTCCCTGCGCTATCGCATCGCTGTGATCGCCGCGCTCGCCCTCGCCACCACCACCGCCGCCGACCCGCTCACCTCGACCATCACCTACCAGGGCTCCCTCGGCCGCGACGGCATCCCCTACGACGGCGCCGCCAACATTCGCTTCCGCCTGTTCGACGCCGCCGCCGGCGGAATCCAGCAATGCGTCGACACCCAACTCCTCACCGTCGTCAACGGCGTCTTCACCGCCGACATCAACTGCCCCTTCAACGCCTACGCCGACATGCGCCGCTGGGTCCAGATCGAGGTCGAAGCCCCGCCCGGCGACGGCTTCGTCACGCTCGCTCCGCGCCAGGAAATCGCCGGCACCCCCTACGCCTTCTTCGCCCTCGACGCCGCCGACGCCGACTCCCTCGGCGGCCTGAGCCCCGGCGCCTACCTCCGCAGCAACGCCAGCGACACCTTCGCCGGGGCAACGCTGACCATGGGCGGCGACCTCCGCTTCAACAACGACCTCAACTCGATTCAGTTCCCCGCCACCACCGCCCCCAACAACCCCATGATCTTCATGTTCGCCAGCGGCACCGTGAACGCCGATCGCATGGTCATCGCCCACTCCCCCAGCTTCAGCGATTGGGGCCTCGCCTACGTGGATGACGGCGACCGTCTGCAGATCCAACAGAACTTCGCCGGGACGGCCGCGCTCACGGTCGACCTGAACCTCAACCGCGTCGGCATCAACAACGAAGACCCCGCCGTGCCGCTCCACGTCGTCGGTAGCATGCGTGCCAGCAGCCTGTCCGACCACGACGACACGAACTACTTCCTCGACCTGAGCAGCACCGGCACCGCCCTCGACATCGCCGGCTCGATCGCAATGGAAGCCAACAAAGGGATCAACGCGAACGGCCAGCTCACCATCGGCGGCGCCAATCTGATTCTCCGCCTCGGCGACTCCACTGCCGACGAGGTCGTCATCCCTGGCAGAGACCTGTACATGGGCGACACCGTCAACGTCGTCGACGGCGATCAGAGCATCTACTTCACCGACGCCGCGTTTGCGACGGCCAACTACATCCGCTGGGACGACATCGCCGCGGTCAGTTGCGGCGGCAGCATCGGCACCATCGACTCCCTCTTCCGATGGCAGATCAACGACAACCTCCAGTCCGCGTGGGCGTTTACCAACGGCGCCGACGTCGAGTTCATCGTCGACGACATCGGCGCCATGCAGATCGACGCCACCCTCACCCAGAACGGCGCCTGCGACATCGCCGAAGCCTTCCCCGGCCCCCGCGATCTCCCCGCCGGCACCGTCATGGTCGTCGACCCCGCCAACCCCGAAGGCGTCATCCCTTCCACCATCGCCTACGAAGGCGGCATCGTCGGCGCCATCTCCACCCGCCCGGGTATCCTCCTCGGTGGCCCCACTGCCGACGCCTACCCCGTCTTCGAAGAGCTCCAGCAGGCCCGCCAGCAACTCGCCCTCCCCGACCACACCCGCGTCCGCCTCCAAGAACTCGAACACCAGCGCCGCGCTGCCGCCGACAAACCTGGCGGAATCGCCGCCACCGACGAGCTCGCCCTCACCGACGAGATCGCCCGCCTCACCCTCCGCGACCCCGCCCTCGTCCAGCGCCGCAACGACCTCGAGGAAGCCCTTGACACCTGGACCCGCGGGAATACCAACGTCGCCCTCGTCGGCCGCGTCCCCGTCCGCGTCCTCGGCCCCGTCGCTGCCGGCGACTACCTCACCACCAGCCGCATCCCCGGCGTCGCCATGGCCATGACCGCCGCCGGGCCCACCCTCGGCATCGCCATGGAGTCCTTCGACGGCCGCGGTGAATCCACCGTCGTCGCCCTCATCCAGCCCGGCTACTGGGCGCCCGAGGACACCGCCGCCGGCCCGCTCAACGCCGCCGACGCCACCACCGTCGCCCGCCAGCAGGCCCAGATCGACGCCCTCGCCGACGAAAACGCCAACCTCCAGGACCGCCTCACCCGCCTCGAGGCCGCCCTCGACGAGCTCCTGGCACCCTGAACGCCGCATCAGCGGGCGGCTCCTACAATCGCGCGATACCGAATCCCGCGACGACAGGAGCCGCCCATGGCCGGCCAAGACCAAACGCAAAAGCAACCCCCCCAAACCAACTCCGACCAGCCGCAGCCCGAGAACAGGCACGACGCCTGCCCCATCTGGCAGGACACCCCGTGCTGCTGCGAGCCCGAGCCCCGCTGGCAAGCCGTCGCAGACGAGAACGAGCGCGACGAAGAGCTGTAACCACACGCCCCGGGGGACCGCGCGCCGCTGTCCCCCACCCGCCGGATCCGTTACACTCTGTACCAGCGCTGGATCACGATCTATTTGTGCGAAGGAACCCCATGACCGAGCTCCTCTACGAGGACCCCGCCAAGACGCTGGAAGAGCTCACGGCCCGGATCAACGCCATCCGGGACTCTCTTTGACCTCCCCAACAAACGCGCTCAGATCGACGAGCTCGCGCGCCGGATGGAGCAGCCCGGCTTCTGGGATGCCCCCGAACAGGCCCAGTCCGTCGTCGCCGAGATGAAAGCCCTCCGGGCCCAGGCCGAGCCGGTCGAGGAGCTCCTCCAACGCGCCGAGGACGCCGGCGTCCTGCTCGAGTTGGCTGGCGAGGAGTCCGGCGGCGACGCCGACGGCGAGGTCCAGTCCGCCCTCCAGGCCCTCGATCGGCGCACCGACCAGGTCGAGCTTCTCACCCTGCTCAGCGGCGAGAACGACAATCGCAACTGCTTCTTCAGCATCCAGTCCGGCGCCGGCGGCGTCGATGCCTGCGACTTCGCCGAAATGCTCCTGCGCATGTACCTGATGTACTTCGAGCGCGGCGGCTTCAAGGTCACCGAGGTCGAGCGCCGCGACGGCGAAGAGGCCGGCCTCCAGTCCGTTACCCTCCTCATCGAGGGCCCGTACGCCTACGGCTACCTCTCCTGCGAGGCCGGCGTCCACCGCCTCGTCCGCATCAGCCCCTTCAACGCCCAGGGCAAGCGGCAGACCTCCTTCGTCGCCGTCGACGTCCTGCCCGAGCTCGAAGAAGCCAAGGTCGAGCTCGCCGAGGCCGACGTCGACATCGAGTACTTCCGCCGCGCGTCCGGCGCCGGCGGCCAGAACGTCAACAAGGTCGCCACCGCCGTCCGCCTCCGCCACAAGCCCACCGGCATGATGGTCGAGTGCGTCAACGAGCGCAGCCAGGCCCAGAACAAGCGCCTCGCGCTGAGCATCCTCCAATCAAAGCTCGAGCAGCGCGAGCAGGCCAAGCGCGACGCCGAGCTGGCCAAGATCTACGGCGACAAGGGCGAGATCGCCTGGGGCAACCAGATCCGCAGCTACGTCCTCCACGGCTCCACCATCCACGTCAAGGACCACCGCACCAACTTCGCCATCGGCAACGTCGACAGTGTCCTCAACGGCGAGGTCCAGCCCTTCATCGACAACCGCCTCCGCCAACGCCTCAACCAAGACCAACAAGACTAACTTGGGGGCGTCCCGGACGGGTGCCCCACCCCGGGTGCCGGGTGCCCCAGGCTTTCAGCCTGGGAGACTGAAACGGCTCTACTTCAGCCACCGATTCAACCGCTCCACCACCTCCTGCGACAGGTTGTCCCACCCCTCCTTCAGGTTCGCGTCCAGCTCCCCCAGCTTCCGCTCCAGCGCTTCGATCTGATCGTTCGTCGCGCCCTGCGCGTCCGCCCGCTTGCGCTTCAGCTCGGCCTCCACCTCGGCCCGTTTCGCTTCCACCCGGCTCTTCAGCTCATCCGTCCGATCCACCATGCGAATTCATCCTTCCGTGCAGGTAACAGGTCTCATCCAGCCGGCACGCCAACCGCGCCCCCACGGTCCGGCAATGTGCCGCCCAGCACGTTACCCGCACGACCTGAACCCCCGTTCATTCACGCATGCCCACCCCAAGAAACGCACCGTCCGGCCTCCGCACCGGACGTTGCGCCACTCGGGTGCCCCCGGCTTCAGCCTCGGGGACTGACGAACCGTCCGAACAATCCCCCCGGATCACAATCTCGCAGGATCACCCACCGCGTTACGGCCGTGCCGGCCGTGGTCGAGTGGCAATCAACGTCCACCCCTCACCGACTGCGCCAGACCCCGCTTCGGATAACGCCCACCCAGGTTCCCGATGAAGTTGTAGCCACCGTTCGAGCAATCCCAGCCACTGAGCCCCAAGTACCTAGGCGCACCATCGATCCGCCTTTCTTTACTGTGGCACCGGCGTCTCGCCGGTGTAAGCATCTCGGTGCCGCACCGCGTCCCAATCGATCACCTGCGTCACGTTGCCCATGGCGTCGTACGCGAACACGTAATCCTGCGCCCCGCCGCTGATCGTCGTGTCGTTCACCGCCAGCAGCCCGCCGATCCCGCCGGCCCCGCCCAGCGACTCGCTGAGGTCCAACCCCCACGTGTACGTCCGCAGCACGGCGTTGCTGCTCAACC
>CAZCKC010000172.1:0-6333 GCA_964499235.1 uncultured Planctomycetales bacterium
GCCCGCGACGGTTTCCGCGCCGAGCCTTCCGAGGGAACTTCCCGTTGGCCATGCTGGTTCGACACGAGCGTCCCCGCGACCTCGGCTGGTACCTCGCCGGCCCGATGTTCTTCGGCGACCTCGGCACCAGCCGGCTCTACGTCCTCGGATTGGCCGTCTACTTTGCCGGGACCGGGGCGCCGGTCTACGTCGCGGCGGTCTGCGGCCTGCTTTTGACCGTCGGTTGGGCATACACGATCATCTGCCGGATCTACCCCGACGGCGGCGGGGTCTACACCTCCGGCCGCCTGCTGCACCCGCTGCTCGGCGCGGTCGGCGCGATCATGCTGTTCGCCAACTACGTCGTGACGGCCGCGATCTCGACGTACGAGGCGGTGGTCTACATCGGCGCCCCGCTAGGGCTGCCGGGCGTGCGGGCGGAGCTGCCCTGGCTCGTGCCGGTGCTGGTCATCCTCGCGTTCACTTTGCTGGCGATGCTGAACAGCGTCGGCTCGCGGCGGGCGGGCACGTTCGCGCTGGTGGTCGCGGTCGCCTCGGTCGGGGTCACCGCGATCCTGGCCGCCTTTACGCTGGACCACGTTCCCGAGGGCTGGCAGGCCTTTCAGGCGACCGACCACGACTGGTCGATCACCCAGCACTGGACCGTCTTCGTGGCCGTCGTCCTCGCCCTCTCGGGCGTCGAGTCGATCGCCAACATGACCGGCGTGATGGTCAAGCCGATCGGGCGAACCGCGAAGCTCTCCATTTGGCCGGTGCTGGCCGAGGTCGTCCTCCTGAACCTCATCCTGGTCTTCGTCGTAACCAGCGTCCCCGTCGTCCAGGACGCCGGCGTCATCGCCGAGGCCGTCGGCGAGTCCGGCCACACGCTCACCGAGACCGACAAGCGGATCAAGGAGCACGTCCTCGAGGTCGCCGCCAGCCACTACGTCAACCCGATCTTCGGCGGCGTGGCGGCCGTCATTTTCGGCCTGCTGCTGCTGAGCGCGACCAACACCGCGATCGTCGGGATGATCAGCATCCAGTACGCGATGAGCCGCAACCGCGAGCTGCCCGGCTTCTTCAGCAATCTCAACCGCTCCGGCGTCCCGCAGGTCGCACTCGTGGCGGCCGTCGGCCTGCCGATGGTCGTCACCGTCGGAATGACGCTGGTCGAGCCGCAGCGCAGCCTCGAGCTGCTCGCCAGCCTCTACGCCATCGGCGTCGTGGGCGCGATCATGATCAACCTCGGCTGCGCGGCCTACAACCGCAAGCTGGCGGTCAGAATCTGGGAGCGCGGGGCGATGTGGGTGCTGGCGGGCTTTTTGGCCGCGATCTGGCTGACGATTGCCGCCACCAACATCCCGGCGCTGACGTTCATCATCGTGATGCTGGCCGGCGGGCTGACCCTGCGGTTCATCGCGCAGCGCGGCCCCCAGCTGGTGCCGGCGCGGATCCGTCGCCGCGCGCCGGCCGAGGGCGCCCCCGCGGTCGAGACCGCCCTGCCGCCGTTCGATCCCGGCAAGCCGAAGCTGCTGGTCGCGACGCGCACCAACTATCGCCTGCTGAAGTTCGCCTTCGACGAGGCCCGGCGGCGCGACGCGAACCTGTTCCTGCTGTTCGTGCGGGACCTGGCCGTCATGTTCCCGACCGATGAGCATCCGCTGACGCCGGAAGAGGACGGCGAGGCCGACGAGCTCTTCCGCCGGGCCCGCAACCTGTCGGCCGAGTACCGCGTCCCGTTGCAGCCGATCTACGGCGTCAGCGCCAACCCGAGCGACATGATCCTGGACTTTGCGGCGACCTACGCGGCCGAACTGGTGATCCTGGGCGTGTCGCGGCGGGCGGGGCTGTTGCGGGCGTTGCGGGGCGACGTGATCACGGGGGTGGCGGACAACCTGCCGGCGCAGTCCACGCTGCTGATTCATGCCTGAGGTGGGTGCGGTAACGCGTTGGCGGGGGGCACGCAAAAAAGCGATCGTCGCGCGGGGCCTCGGCGGGAGCGGTTCACGACGGGAATCCCGGGCGTGGACCGGCTCGCCCGCTGAAAGAGGCCAGCGCGACGATCGCCAGCAACAAAACGTCAAGCTTGAAGGCGCGGGGCTCGATCAGAGAGCGACTGTTCTGGGCAGTCGGCGAAGGTTTCGCCGGCTGAACGTGGCGCGTTGGTCGGCTGACGAGGGGTAACCGGGGTCGAATTCTCGGGAGTTTTCGGTGTCGCCCTGACGTCAGCCGCGAAAGTCGCTGTTCCGTTCATCGAGATCCGCACGCATGCAACCGGGAGTCGGCTAGGCCTTCTTCCGCCGGGTCGCTTTGCGCTTGGTAGCCTTCTTCTTGGTCGTCTTCTTGCGGGTAGCCTTCTTCTTGGTGGTCTTCTTACGCGTGGCCTTCTTGCGTGTGGCCTTCTTACGCGTCGTCTTCTTGCGACCGGCGGCCTTCTTGGTCGCCTTCTTGCGCTTCTTGGCTACCTTCTTCTTCGTGGTCTTCTTACGGGCCACCTTGCGTTTGGTGGTCTTCTTCTTGGTGGCCTTCTTCTTTTTGGCCATACGCAGCCTCCTACCTAGAGACAGTTAACCTTACGCCACATTGGGCGTATCCGCACTCTCGTCAAAGCGGACGCTCACACGCTTGCTGACGCCGGTCTCTTCCATCGTGACCCCGTATAGCACGTCGGCATGCTGCATCGTCCGTTTGTTGTGCGTGATGACCACGAACTGCGAATGGTCCAGAAAGTCCTGCACGACGGTATTGAACCGCCCAACGTTCGCTTCATCAAGCGCCGCGTCGACCTCGTCGAGAATCGCGAAGGGCGACGGCCGGCTCTTGAAGACCGCCAGCAACAACGCGACGGCCGTGAGGGTCTTCTCGCCGCCACTCAGCAGCGAGATCGATTGCGGCTCCTTACCCGGCGGCCGCGCGATGATCTCGATGCCGCATTCCAGCGGCTGCTCGGGATCCTCCAAAATAATATCGGCCTTTCCCCCACCGAAAAGTTTACGAAAGAGTTCCTGGAAATGCGTGCGGACGTCGACGAACGTCGCACTGAAGCGGCTGCGCGACTCGTCGTCGAGCTCGGCGATCAGCACGTCGAGCCGCTCGATCGACTGGGTCAGGTCGTCACGCTGGCTGACCAGGTGGTCGTAGCGCGGCTGCAACTCCTCCAGCTCGCTCAAGGCGTCGAGGTTCACGTTGCCCAGCCGCTGGATCTTCCGCCGCAGGTCCTCGATCTCCGCCCGCACCGCGTCCCAGTCCTGGTCGCTGTGCTCGTAGGCCGCGTATTCCGCGGCCAGATCGAGGTCGAGCTCGTCCCGCGTCCGGGTCAGCAGGCTCTCCGTGCGGACCTCGCTTTCCCGCAACGCGATCTGGGCCGCGTGCAACGCCTGCTCCTGCGCCTCGATCGTGGCGTGCAGCTCCCGTCCCCGCGCCGAGCACTGCTCGAGCTGCTGCTTGATCGCCAGCCGCTGCGAACGCCGCGCGCCCAGCTCCTGCTGCAACGCGTCGCGGCGGCTCAGCACCTCGGTCCGCCGGGCCTGCGCCTGCTCGAGCGCCGTGCGGGCGTCGGCCTGCGCCTGCTCCGCCTGCACCGCCTCCTGCCGGGCGGCATCGCGCTGCCGCGCCAAACCCGCGCGCTGCTCACGCAGGTTGCGCAATTCCGCTTCCTGCGCCGTCCGCCGCTCGTTCTGCCGGCCCACCGCGACCAGCGCGTCGGTCAACTGCTGGCTCAGCACCTCGACGACCTGCTCCGCTGCCAACACGTCCTGCTCGCAGCGCTCGATCTGCTGCGCCCGCTCGTCCTTCGCTGCGTCGGCCGCGTCGCGCTGGCTCACCAGCGTCGCGACCTCCGACTCGATCTCGGCCAGGCTGCTGGCGAGCTCGCTGACCTCGCCCTGCACGGCGGCCTGCGAGCGCTCGACCTGGTGCAACTCGGCCTCGAGCCGGGTGAGCGCGCGGTGCTGCTCGCCCTGCTGGCGCTGGGTGGCGACCAGCGCGTCGAGCTGCGCCTGGCGCTGCACTTCGAGGTCGGAGAGGTCGTTCTCATGCCCCTGCCGCCGGCGGGTGAGCTGCTCGAGCTCGGTCTCCACGCGGTCGCGCTGCGCCTCGAGCTGGCGAATCTCCGCCCGCCGCGTGATCAGGCCGGCCGGCGTCTTGTCCGCACCAACGACCAGCCGCCCGTCCGGCCACTCCAGGTATCCATCGAGCCCAACGAGCGTCCAGCCGGCGTCGCCGGCGCCCTGCAATGATCGCGCGGCCGCGGCATTCTCGAGCAGCAACACTTTGCCGAGCAGCTTTTGCGCGAGCGGGCGATGCTCATCGGGGCAGTGCACCCAGTCGACCGCCCGTCCGACAACGCCCGGCACGTCAGCAAACGGGAACGCATCGGCTACGGGGCGAAGCGCTTCAAGCGAAATCAAGCGCAGCGGACCGGGGATCTCCGGGCCGGCGGCCAGCAGCTCGAGCACGGTCGCCACGTCGCGTACCACGAGATGTTTTTCCACGTCGCTGAGAATGATCTGGAGGCGGTCGGCGCGCGGGTCGTCGATCCGCAGCAGGTCGGCCACGAGCCCGACGATCTGCGCCTGCAGCGCGGAATCCTGTTCGCACCGTTGGAGCACGTCGCGGGTCGCGCTGTTCAACCCTTCGCGGCGGGCTTCGAGGTCCTCCAGCACGCGCAGTCGCGAAAGCACGCCGGCCCGCCCTTCCTTGGCCGCGGCGAGATCACGATCGACCGCGCTAACCTGTTCGGCGATCATGGCCCGTTGCTCGTCGGTGGCCGCGAGCGCCTGCTTCAGCTCCGCTTCGCGGGCGTCGGATTGCTGAACCGTCGCCCGCAGCGCGTCGGCTTCGCCGGCAGCGCTCGCGTGGCGTTGCTCGATCTCGGCCAGGCGCTCGGCCCGCCGCGCGCGTTCCTGGTTGAGCCGTTCACGCTGGCGGAGCAGCTGGTCTTCCTGGTTGTGCAGGACCGTCGCCCGTCGAACCGCCTCGAAGGCCGCGTTTTTCGCGGACTCGAGCGCGCCCCGCGCGTGGCTCGCCCGCGCGGCGGCCTCGTCGCGCTGCGAGCGGAAGGCGTCGGCGGCCGCCTGCTGCTCATCAAATTGCGTCTCCAGCTCGGCCAGCGTCGACTCGAACTCGGTCACCCGGGCGGCAAGGGTATCGGCGTGCGTGTCGGCCTCGGTCGCCTGCTCCTGCCGGCGGACCCGGGCCGTCCCGAGCTCCTCGATCCGCTGCTCAAGATGCTGGCGACGCTCTTCGAGCGCACTGAGCTCCTGCTCGCAGGCCGCTGACTGCTCCTCCAGACGGTGCAGCTCGCCGTCCAGCGTCTCGAGCTCCTCGGTGTGCCCCGCCGCCGTCGCGTCGCTCTCGCGCAGCGTCTCCCGCAAGGCATTGGCTTCCTGCCGCTGCGCGGCGAGCTGCGCTTCGGTTGCGGTGCGCTGTCGCTCGAGTTCGTGGAACTCGGCCAGGGCGAAGCTCGCCCGCAGCTCGCGCAGCCGCGCGTCGTATTCCTGGAAGCTCCGCGCGCGGCCGGCCTGCAGCTTCACGCTGCGGAGGCGGCGCTCGAGCTCGTCGAGAACGTCCTCGAGGCGGAGCAGGTTGTTCTGCGTCCGCTCGAGCTTCCGCTGAGCCTCGATCCGCCGGACGCGGTAGCGGCTGATGCCGGCCGCCTCCTCGAAGATCTCCCGTCGCTCGGTCGGGCTCGCCTGGAGCAGCACGTCGACCCGCCCCTGCTCGATAATGCTGTACGCGCCGGCCGCGACGCCCGTATCGAGGAACAGCTCACGGATGTCCTTGAGCCGGCAGAGGTTGCCGTTGAGGCGGTACTCGCTGTCGCCGCTGCGATAGAGCGTGCGGCTGACCGCCACGTCCTGCTGGTCGGTCTCCAGGAACTGGGAGCGGTTGTCGAAGGTCAGCTCGACGGTCGCGAACTCGGCCGGCTGGCGGCTCCGCGAGCCGTTGAAGACGACGTCGAGCATCTTGCGGCCACGGAGGCTGCGGGCCGACTGCTCGCCGAGGACCCATTTGATGGCGTCGACGACGTTACTCTTGCCGCAGCCGTTCGGGCCAACAACGCCGGTGACGCCGGGTCCGAAATCGAATTCGGTGCGGTCGGCGAAGCTCTTGAAGCCCTGCAGGACCACCTGCTTCAGATACATCTGCTAGGCCCTCAAGGTCGGGTCATTTGCGTGACAGCGGCACGCTTATCAATATATTGTGGTTGCAAACCGCGCACAATACAAGCTATAAGATTACGCGGCGCTGACGCGGCTTTGTGACGGCCCGGCAGGGCCCGGACCGCCGGCGATGATGATTTTGAGGATAACCGATTGTCGGCCCTGAAGATACGGGAGCCTTGCTGACGCC
>CAZCKC010000173.1:0-6299 GCA_964499235.1 uncultured Planctomycetales bacterium
GCGGAGTCGGCGGTCGGCGAGTTGGGGCGGGCGCTGGCGGCATGCGGGCACGCGGTCACGTTGGTGGGGCGGGGTGCAGGGCGGGAGAACGAGTTGGTCGCGCTTGGCGATGGCACGTGGCTGCAGCCGATCGGGGTACCGGACGGCAGCCGGGTGCTGCGGACGATCCAGTTCGTGCGCGGGGCGGACGAGTTCTGCCGGACGAACGCGTTCGACATCGTGCATGCGATCACGCCGTGCTTTTCGGCGCACGTCTATCAACCACGTGGGGGGACTTACCTCGAGACGGTGCGGCGGAACTTGGCGCTGGAGCCGACGCTGCTGCACCGGGCGGTGAAGTGGCTGGACCGGCGGCTGAATCGGCGGCAGCGGTTTTTGCTGCTGGCGGAGCGGCAATTGCTGACGGCGCGACCGGCGCCGTGGGTGGCGGCGATCTCGGCGTATGTGCAGCGGCAGGTGACTGAGCAGTACGCGGTGCCGGTCGAGCGGGCGCCGGTGATCTTCAACGGCGTGGAGATCGAGCCGGTGGCGGAGGCTGACGCGTCGCGGGTGAGGGCGCCGTGGCGTGCTGAGCTTGGCGTGGGTGCTGACGGGAAGTTGATCCTGTTCGTCGCGCACAACTTCAAACTGAAGGGGCTGGATGACCTGCTCGTGGCTTGGCGGCTGATCATGAAGCGGGACGAGCTGCCAAGCGGTTCGCGACTGGTCGTTGTCGGAAACGGGCCGCGGGGGCGGTACGAACGCCGGGCGCGGCGGCTTGGTCTGCGCGAGTCGCTGCGGTTTCTTCCCGGGCAGGGCGAGATGGCGGCGTTGTATGCGGCGGCGGACGTGGTGGTGCACCCGACGTGGTACGACCCGTGCAGCCGGGTGGTGCTCGAGGCGTTGAGCTGTGGTGTGCCGGTGGTGACGACGCGTTGGAACGGCGCGGCCGAGGTGATTGCGGAGCGCGAGCAGGGGGTGGTCGTCGAAACGCCGCGCGATCATGCGGCGCTGGCGGACGGCATTGCGCTGTGTGCGCGTGCTGAGATGAATGCAACGGCGCGGGCGGCGGCGGGCGCCGCGCGTGAGCGGCTCGGCATGCGGCGGCACGCGGAGGAGTTGACGGCGTTGTACGAGCGCGTGCTGGCGGGGACGGGTTAGGCGGCGGATTCGGCCGGCTGCCGGAGCCATCGCAGCACTTCGGTCAGGTCGTGGCAGGTCACGTCGGCGACGCTGGCGCCGACGTCGTGGACGCGGTCCTGGCGGTTGAGCCAGATCGCGTGCAGGCCGGCGGCTTGAGCACCGGCGATGTCACTGTGCAGCGAATCACCGATGTGGGCGACGCGGCCGCGGTCCCAGCCGGTTTCGGCGAGGGCTCGATCGAAGATCGCGCGATGCGGCTTGTAGCTGCGGGCGCGCTCGGAGGTCAGGTAGCCGGTGATGGGCAGGCGATGCCGCGCGAGCCAGGCGTTGACCTCGGTCTCGTCGGCGTTGGAGACGAGGTAGACCGGCAGCGGGCAGGAGGCGAGAAATCCGTTAACCTCGGCATGCAGCGGGGCCGAGCGGGCGAACGCGGCCAGCTGGTCGATCTGCTCGCCGCAGGCGTCGTAGGTGACGTCGAGGTCGGCCAGCGTCGCCACCAGCGTGTCGTGCTCGATCTGCCAGAGCGGGCGGAATTCGGCGGTCTCAGAGGCGTCGATCGCTTTGAAGAAGCGCTCGCCCCAAGCCACGGCGAGTTCCGGTGGGCGCAGCGCGAGGCCGATCGCGGTGACGAGGTGTGCGCAGAGAGCGTTGATGGCCGCATGGTCGCCGCCGGCGAGAGTGCCGTAGAGATCGACGAACAAGCCCTCGAATCTGTCAGCGTTGGTGGGCACGGGCGGCGGCCTGGTCAAGGAGCGGCGCGGCGTTGGCTTGCTGGTCTACTCAATGGCTTTGATGGCGGCGCCGAAGCCGGCGAGGGCGCCTTCGATCGTCTCGGGGGCGACGCAGAAGCTGAGGCGCATGTGGCCGGCGCGGCCGAAGCCGCGGCCGGGGACGGCGAGGATGCGCTGCTCGAGCAACTGATCGACGAAGGCGGCGTCGTCGGGGATCGGGGTTTTCGGGAAGAGATAGAGCGCGCCGGGGGGCGTGGTGATTTCGTAGCCGTGGGCTTGCAGGCCGCTGACGAGGCGGTCGCGGTTGCGGCGGTAGAAGTCGACATCGCAGCGGGCGTCGGCGCACGCGGCGACGATCCGTTGGGCGAGGGCGGGGGCATTCACAAAGCCGAGCGTGCGGTTGAGCATCGTGCAGGCGGCGGCGATCTGCGCGCGGTCGGGCAGCGCCGGCGGCAGGGCGATGTAGCCGAGGCGTTCGCCGGCGATCGAGATGTCTTTTGAGAAGCTGGAGACGACGATGGCGCGGGAATGGTGGTTGGCGGCCAGTGGCGGGACGGCCTGGTCGTAGCAGATTCGCGCGTAGACGTCGTCGCAGATGAGGTAGAGCGGGCGGTCGGGGCGGTCGTGCGTGGCGAGCAGCGTGCCGAGCTCGGCGAGGGCGTCGGCGGTGTAGACGGCGCCGGTGGGGTTGTTCGGCGAGTTGATGAGGATGGCGCGGGTGCGGTCGGTGATCTTGCTGGCGACCGCGGAGACGTCGAGGCCGAAGTGCTCGTCGGTTTCGGCGATGACCATCTTGCCCTGGGCGTGGGCGATGTAGAAGCGGTACTCGGGGAAGTACGGCGCTAGGACGATGACCTCGTCGCCGGGATCGAGCAGGGCGCGGAAGACAACGTTCAGGCCGCCGCCGGCGCCGGTGGCCATGAGGATGGCGTCGCGATCGAAGGGGATTTCGTAGAGGTTGCTCAGCAGGCGGGCGACGGCGTCGCGGGCGGCGGACAAGCCGGCGTTGGGCATGTAGCGATGGAGTTCGGGCTGGGGGTGGGCGGCGACTTGCTGGAGCGCCTTGAAGAAGGCCGGCGGCGGGGCGGCGTTGGGGTTGCCGAGCGAGAAGTCGAAGACCTGGTCGGGGCCGTACTGCTGCTTCAGGCGCTGGCCGCGCTCGAACATCTCGCGGATCCAGGAAGAGGCCTGGATGTCGGCGGCGACCTGGGTGGCGATGGCGGATCGGGACACGATCGGTTCCGGCGCGGGGTGGGGGTCAGAGGTCTTCGTTCTCGTCGAGGATGACCTCGTAGTCGGCGCGGAAGCCGCCGCCGGCGTCGGGGTCGCGCTCGAGGGTGACGATGATCTGGTCGCCGCAGCTGTAGTCGACGCCGACGAGCAGCTCGATGCCGCGGGCGGTGCCGGCGGACGGGACGTCGGCGTCCGCGGCGTTGGCCGGTTCGTCGGAGAAGAGGATCAGGGCGTTGAGCGCGGGGCCGTCGAAGTTGCCCTGGTCGGGCTCGCCGGTCAGGAGCACCCAGTCGACGAGGTCCTGCGTGGCGACCGCGAAGTTGCGGGCGCAGGGGATCTGCTGCGGGCCGAAGGTGGTGTTGCCGGGGACGCGGGCGGCTTGGAGGTTGACGAGGCGGGTAAAGCGGCGGTCGAGGTCGTTCCAGGTGGCGAAGCTGAAGATCGCGCGGCTGTCGGTGTTGTTGACCACGACGAGGGAGATGTTGCCGTCGACCTCGTCGGTGTTGTTGAGGAAGAAGTCGGTTGCGAGACAGCCGGAGAGGTTGAGGAGAGCGGCTCCGGACAGCGTGAGCAGCAGCATTCGTGTGTGCATAGCGTCGCCTAGCATCGACAGGCCGTTTTTGCGCGTCCAGCCGGGGGAGCGCACGATCATTGCCATCGGCATCTTAGCGGAGTTCGGCAAATCAACCAGCCGGCCGATGGCAAGGGTGGGCGGTGCTTGTGCCGCGGTTGACGTTGGCGGGCGGGCTCCGGATCATGGCGGGAAAGGATGGGCAGGTTCATGACCAGCGACGTGAGATGGATGGGCGCAGTGACGGGGACGCGGATGGTGCTGCGGGTGGCGGGATTGCTCGGCCTCGCAGTGGCGATCGGGTGCAGCCCGGTGCCGGAGGTCGGGAACTTCCAGACCGGCGTGGCGATCGGGATCGAGAGCCCGGAACGCAGCCGAACGGTGGCCGAGGGGACGCCGGTGACGGTCGCGTTCTACACGTTCCGCGAGGGGTTTGGCGGGGCGACGGTGACGATGGTGGCCCGGAACCAGGACACGCGGGAGGAGCTGACGCTGCTGGCGCCACAGGCGGTGCCGAGCGGGCGCTCGGACCAGGAGATCCTGTGGGACACGACGGGGGCCGGCGGGGGGTCGTTCGAGATTTTTCTGCGGATGCTCTCCGGGTCGGAGGAGCTGCGGTCGGAGACGGCGGACGGCGTGATTACGGTCGACGGGGCCCCGACGTTCGCCTTTACCGCGCCGGCGGATGATGCGGTGCTGGGGCCGGGCGGCGAGGTGCGGATCGCGTTTCGGGCGCAGGACGCGGAAGCGGATGCCGAGGCTCAGATCTTGCTGGATCCTGACGACGACCCGACCAACGGGAACGAGGTGACGCTGGCGCGGGAGGTGCTGCCGGCCGAGGAGGCGGTCGAAGAGATCGTGTTCGAGGGGATCGACGAGCAGGGCACGGCCGTGACGGGCGGAACGTACCGGCTGGTGGCGATCGTGAGCGATGAGGCTCACGACGCGCAGGTCATCGACGCGGGCGTCGAGATCGAGGTCCAGTAGGCGGGCGGGGGCCCAGAAGTCCGGGCTTCATTTTGGGGGGTGGGCCGAACTCGCTCCCGGCCCGTGCCGACCAATTTTTCCGAAAATTTTCTGCCAGCCTCCGTTGCGACCGTGAAAGCCGTAACGCTGTGATTTGTGGCACGTTAGGGCGGTTTTGTTTATCGAATCCGGCTTCACGTCTCAGAATCGCGCGATCAGGCGGTCTTGACAACTGCAAACGCTTACCCCACAATCCGGGTGTTTGAGGCGTCATACAAGACGTCCGATGAGGTAATTCGTTCGGACGGGGTCCTAACGCAAAGGGCAGTTGCCGATGTCACTCGTTGAAACCCGCAAGAAGGAGCCGGTCCAGGTGACGGGGGTTGCGGCTCGCAACCGCGTCGCGTGGCGGCTGATGGAGTTGGGCCTGTTTTCGGGAGCGCAGGTGCAGGTATTGCGCCGGGCGCCGTTCGGGGGGCCGCTGCACGTGCGGGTGGGGGATTCGGAGCTGTCGCTGCGGCGCGATGAAGCGGCGTTGGTGAACGTCGCCTGAGCGGGCCCGCTGATTCCATTGCCGAATGCTGACGAAGCACTCATGAACACGCGGGCCACGTTGGTCCGCGTTCTTTTTTAGGTTTATTTCGACATGACACGTAGCTTAGACGCGATGCCGGCCGAGGCCCTGAAGACTGCGGCCACGCGGGAAACGCTCCGCGTCGGCCTGGTGGGGAACCCGAACACGGGTAAGACCTCGCTGTTCAACACGTTGACAGGCTATCGGCGGCATGTTGCGAACTATCCCGGTGTGAGCGTCGATGTGGCCCTCGGGCCGGTGCGGGGTGCCCCGCGGCCGATGGAGTTGATCGACTTTCCGGGGAGCTACAGCCTGGCGGCGGGGTCGCCGGACGAGGCGATCGTGAACGATGCGTTGGCGGGGGCGGCGCCGTCGACGTTTCGGCCGGACGCGCTGCTGGTGATCGTGGATGCGTCGAACATTTCGCGGAACCTGTATTTCCTGAGCCAGCTGCTCGAGCTGGGATTTCCGACGGTTGTTGCGCTGAACATGATGGACATTGCGTCGGCCCGGGGGCTGGTCGTTGATGCGGAGGTCTTGAGCCGGCGGCTGGGCGTGCCGGTGGTGCCGGTGACGGCGACGCGGGCGGAGACGGTCAAGCCGCTGGTGGCGGCGCTGGCGGAGGTGAGTCTGGAGGTTGGGGAGCGGGATCTGCCGCGGCTGCCGGCGGAGTTGGAAGCGGAGGCGCGTGACCTGGCGGCGTCGGCGACGTACCCGTTGCCGCCGGCGGAGGCGGTGCGGCTGCTGCTGTATGAAGAGGGGCACGCGGAGGAGCGGTATCGGGCTTGCGGGGGCGATGCGGATGAACTGGCGGCGCGGCGTCAGCGGCTGGTGGCGGCGGGGGTTGATTCGCCGTTGCCGGAGGTGCAGGCGCGGTACGCGTGGATCAACCGGATTTTGGAAGGGGCGGTGCGGCGGCCTGAGAAGCCGGTGAAGACGTGGAGCGACCGGCTGGACACGGTGTTGACGAACCGGGTCAGCGGCGGGGTGATCCTGGCGGTTGTATTGTTCACGATGTTCTCGGCGATCTTCAGCTGGGCGGCGCCGCTGATGGACCTGGTCGAGTGGGCGATCGCGGGGCAGCTGGGCGGCTGGGTGGCGA
>CAZCKC010000174.1:0-6297 GCA_964499235.1 uncultured Planctomycetales bacterium
CGTTCGGCTTCTGGTTCGGCTTCTGGTCTGGTTTCTGGGGTAGCGGGTGTCTCGGACTGGGCGGGGGCGGGCTCGGCAAGGAGCACGCCGCCCCAGCTGCCGAGACAGAGGGCGGCGGAGAGGGTGAAACAAGAGCGGCGTCGGGCGCGTTTCACGCGTCGTCGTCGCCGCTTCCCACGCTGCTGCTCAGACCGCACCAAAGCGTTTCCCGAACCGGTTGCCGCTGGGGATTTTGAACGGCTGCTATTATCAGCAGTTCTAGCGGGCGGTCAATCCGTCGCGGCGGGCGGCGAAATTGCATTTGGTTGGCGGCCCGCTATGCTGCGGGTTTGGTTCTCTCCCTCCGGAACGGCAAAATCGCATGGATCCAGCTGTCAAGCACTATTGCGGGTTGTTCGGCATTGCGAACCACCCGAGTGCTCCCCTGCTGACCTACTATGGGCTGTATGCCCAGCAGCATCGCGGGCAGGAGTCGGCCGGGATCACGGTCGCGCAGGGCGGGCAACTCGAGCGGTTGGCCGGGCTGGGGGTCGTGACGGACGCGCTGAATCCGGAGGTGTTGCAGCAGCTCCGGGGGACGCTGGCGTCGGGGCACGTGCGGTACTCGACGACCGGGTCGTGCACGGCGGTTAACACGCAGCCGCTGATGGTCAACTGTTCGCTCGGGCAGGTCGCGATCGCGCACAACGGGAACCTGGTGAACGCGGCGGCGATCCGGCACGACTACGAGCATGACGGGCACATCTTCACGACGACCTCGGACACCGAGGTGGTGCTGCACATGCTGGCGGACCGGCGCTTCGCGGACCAGCCCGACCCGCTGGCGGCCGCGCTGCGGCACCTGAGCGGGTCGTACTGCTTTCTGCTGACGTATCCGGACCGGATCGAGGCGGTCCGCGACCCGTCGGGCAATCGGCCGCTGTGCCTGGGGCAGCTGGATGACGCGTGGGTCGTGGCGAGCGAGACGTGCGCGCTGGACATCGTCGACGCGGTGTACGTGCGGGATGTGGAGCCGGGCGAGATCGTGACGCTGACCGAAAACGGGATGAGCTCGCGCCGGTTCGTGGAGCGCGGCGCGGCGCGGCCGGCGTACTGCGTGTTCGAGCATGTCTACTTCGCCGACCCGGCCAGCCTGATCTTCGGCGAGAACGTGCACGAGGCGCGTAAGCGGACCGGCCGGCAGTTGGCGCGCGAGGCGCCGTGCGATGCTGACGTGGTAATCGCGGTGCCGAACTGTGCCCGGTGCGCGGCGCTGGGCTACCACGAGGCTTCGGAGATCCCCTTCGGCCGCGGCTTCACGACGAACCATTACGTCGGGCGGTCGTTCATCCAGCCGACGCAGGCGATCCGCGACCTGACCGTGAAGATGAAGCTCAACCCGATCAAGAGCACCGTGAACGGCCAGCGGGTGGTGGTGGTCGAGGACTCGGTGGTTCGGGGCACGACGACGCGGGGCAAGATGCAAGCGCTGCGTGAAGCCGGCGCGAAAGAGATCCACCTACGGGTGGCCAGCCCGCCGATCCGCCATCCGTGCTTTTACGGGATCGACTTTCCGTCGCGGGGCGAGCTGGTCGCCAACCAGCGGCAAATCGACGAGATCACCCGCTACCTCGGTGTTGACTCGCTCGCGTATTTGAGCCTGGAGGGCATGCTGGGCTGCTTCGACCTCCCGGCCGAGCACTTCTGCAGCGCGTGCTTCTCGGGCAAGTACCCGATCCCGATCGACGAGACGTTCGAAAAGGACGTCTTCGAGAAGCGGCAGCTCAAGTTCTTCGAGCCGCGCGCGGAAGAGGTCCGTTAGCCAAATGGCATGGCGGCCGCCTTGTTTGGCCCGGCTGCGCAGATTCTGCGCGACGCCGATTCGCATCCCGACATCGACGTTGTACTGGCCGGCCCGCTCCTGACGACAGCGTGAGCGCTGATTCGGCGGCTCCATTGATATCTCGCTACGGCCGATGAAATCTGCGGATAGCCGCCTTCCGACCTCGCACGAGCCTGGGATGGAGCAGCCGATCAGCGACCATCGTCTCGCCGCGCCGGCGGCCGCCGCGTCGACGGCCCGCGCGCCGACGCTGGTCGTGACGCTGGCGGGGGGCGGCTGGCATCATGAGACGGTCCAGATCCTCGAACGTCTCGCCCCTGATGACTTCGCCTACGTCTACGTGGGCGGCGCGTTCACAAACCCGCGGACGAACGCGGTGCCGGCCCCCCATGCGGGGCAGCGGATCGCCTGGCCGCAGATGGGCCAGACCCGCGGGCGGCCGTTGCGGCCGTTGCTGAACGTTCTGCGACTGGTGTCGGTCTTCTGCCGGGCGGTCGGGCTGGTTTGCCGCTATCGGCCGCGGGGGATGCTGTCGCTGGGTACGCCGAACGCGGTGCCGCTGTTTCTGGTCGGGCGGCTGTTCGGGGTGCGGTGCGTGTTTGTCGAGTCGCTCACGCGGGTGCGAGACCTCTCGCGGACGGGCAAGCTCCTGTATCACCTGCGACTGGTGGATCGGCTGTACGTCCAGTGGCCGGCGCTGGTTGAGCGCTACCCGCGCGCGGTCTTCGCCGGGGCGGTCGTATGATTCTCGTCACGGTCGGCACGGTGGGCTTCGAGGCGCTGATCGTTGAGGTGGATCGGCTGGCCGCGGCCGGGCGGCTTGAACCTGACGTCTTCGCGCAGATTGGCGCGAGCCGCTACCTGCCGCAGGCAGTGCGTTTCGAGCGATATCGGCAGGACCTGCGGACGCTGATGGCGGCGGCGGAGCTGATCATCACGCACGCCGGCACGGGGAGCGTCTGCGAGTGCATCGCCAGCGGCCGTCCGTTCATTGCCGTGATTGACGCCGGAAAGGCGGGCAACCACCAGCTCGAGTTCGCGGTCGCGTTGGCGGAGCGGTTTGACTACTGCTGGATCGAGCGGCCGGAGCAGCTCGAAGCCGCCCTGCCGCAGGCCCGTGCGGCCACGCCGCTTGACCGGCACGACGCGGCGGCGCTGGCCGCGGATATCCGCCACGCGCTGCGGGCGTAGGGTGGCGGCCTCTCACGCCTCCGCGCCTGATATCCGCAGAAAAACCCCTCAATCGCAAATTGGCCACCGGCTGAAGAAGCGGTCGAATCGCGCTGCGTTTTCGCTATACTCGAAGGTTTTGGCGTAGAACTTTAATGGCCTGGGTGCCGCGGTCGCGCGATGCTTGCCGACCCGTTTGGGCGGCGTTGCACGGGTGCGGTGATCGGCGGGGTTCTGGCGAGGAGTTGAGCGGATGTGCGGTTTCGCGTGCTTGTGGCGGCATGATGACGAGGCGCTCGCAAAGCGGATGATCGAGAAGATCGAGCACCGCGGGCCGGACCAGACGCAGGTCTACCGCTCGCCGAACGTGCCGGCGGTCATGGCGCACTGCCGCCTCTCGATTATCGGGCCGTCGGACGGTTCGCAGCCGATCTACGCGGCCGACAACATCCTGGTGGCCAACGGCGAGATCTACAACTATCACGACCTGCGCGCGATCCTGGGCGAGAGCGCGTTCGAGACCCGCAGCGACAGCGAGACGATCCTGCACCTGTTTCGCTCGAACCAGCTGCGCTGGGTGACCAAGCTGGACGGGATGTTCGCGTTCGTGCTGGCGACGCCCGAGCGGATCATCGCGGCGCGTGATCCGCTCGGCATCAAGCCGCTGTACGTTGCGCACCTCGCGGACGACGGGCTGGCGTTCAGCTCGGAACTAAAGGCGTTCGACGGGCTGGGGCTCAAGAAGATCGAAGCGATCGGGCCGGGCGCGATGTTCGACAGCCTGGATGGGACGCGGCGGTGGTTCCGGATCGCGCAGGGCGCGGCCGAGGCCGAGCCGGGCTTCGACCTGGACGCGACGTGCCGGGAGCTGCGGCTGACGCTGGAGGACGCGGTCCGGAAGTGGATGGTCGCCGACGTCGAGGTCGGCTCGTTTTTGTCGGGCGGGCTGGACTCGTCGCTGATCGCGGCGCTGGCGGCGCGGGCGAAGCCGGGGAAGCGGCTGAAGACGTTTTCGGTGGGGCTCGAGCGGAGCCCGGACATCCAGGCGGCGCGGCGGGTGGCGGAACACATCGGCTCGGAGCATTACCAGCTGACGTTTACGGCCGCGGACCTGGCGGCGGCGATCCCGCAGGTGATCTATCACCTCGAGAGTGCCGACGTCGATCTGGTCCGCAGCGCGATCCCGACGCACTTCGCGACGACGCTGGCGCGGCAGCACGTCAAAGCGGTCCTGACGGGCGAGGGGGCGGACGAGCTTTTCGCGGGGTACGCGTACCATCACGACTACGCGCACGCGCCGCGCGAGCTGGCCGACGAGCTGACGCGGTCGCTGACCAGCATGCACAACATCAACCTCCAGCGGGTCGATCGCATGACGATGGCCCAGGGGCTCGAGGCGCGCACGCCGTTTTTGGATCGCGAGTTGATCGACTTCGCCCAGTCGATTCCGGCCGAGTTGAAGATGCGCATCACCGACTCGCAGACCGGCAAGGCGACGGAGAAGTGGATTCTGCGGAAGGCGTGCGCGGACCTGTTGCCGGACGACCTGATCTGGCGGCAGAAGGCGCAGTTTGACGAGGGCACGGGCACGGTCGACACGCTGGACGAGGCGCTGGCGCTCGCGACCGGCGCCCCCCGGCCGGTGGACCGCGCGACCGAGGCCCGCCTCTACCGCGACATCCTCTGCGAGCAGTTCGAAAACCCCGAGATGATTCTCGAGCACGCCGGTGCGTGGGACCAGGATCGCGTTGCCGTTGGCCGCTAAGATGGCGGCGGTGGGACCGCCCAATGGGGGCTGCCTGATCGTGGTGAGTGATGAGCGGAGCCGATGGAAGACTTCAACGAGTTCCGGACCTCGGTCCTGCGGGTCGCGGCGGCGCAGATCGAGCCGACCGAGGCGGATATTGGCGAGAACCTCGAGAAGCACTTCGCGTACATCGACGCGGCGCGCGAGCGCGGCGTGGAGGTGCTGGTGTTCCCGGAGCTCTCGCTGACGGGTTACCAGCTGCGCTCGAAGACGCCGGACCTGGCGATCACGCGGGATGACCCGCGGCTGTTGAGCATCGCGGAGCGGGCCGGTGACATGACGGTGATCGCGGGCTTTGTCGAGGAGAGCCTGGCGGCCCAGTTCCACAACTCGGCGGCGGTGCTGCGGCGGGGGCAGGTGGCGTTCATCCACCGCAAGCTGAACCTCGCGACGTACGGCAACCTGGAGGAGGCGAAGTACTTCGCCCGCGGGCGGTACGTCGACGTCTACGTGCACGAGCCGCCGTGGACGATGGGGATCTTTATCTGCGCGGATTCGTGGAACCCGGGGCTGATCCACCTGGCGGGACTGTACGGGGCGACGCTGTTGTGCATCCCGATCGCGTCGTCGCGCGAGGCGGTCGGGCTGGACTTCTCGAACCCGCGGGGCTGGCACACGGCGCTGTCGTTCTACGGGATGCTGTACGGGATGCCGATCGTGATGGCCAACCACTGCGGCTCGCGCGATGGCGAGACGTACTGGGGCGGCAGCCGGGTCGTCGGCCCGCACGGCAACGTGCTGGCAATGGGCGGCGAGGGCGAGGAGCTGGTGGTGGCGGACGTGGACTACGGCCAGGTGCGGCAGGCGCGGTTCCAGCTGCCGACGGTGCGCGACTCGAACCTCGACCTGATCCACCGCGAGATCGAGCGGTTGAACAACCGCATCGGCGTGCCGCGCGGCGTGCGGTCGACCTGAGGGCGCGGCACGCGAACCAGCGCCAGCAGGTAGCGTCAACACCCCCGGGGTGACGCGTTTGCGTGATCAGCTCTTCGCGGCCACGGGGGGTTGCGGGGTGCCTTTGCCGTCGGTGGCGACCGCATCTTCGCCAGCGACCGAGGAGGCGATCCGCTGCGAGACGGTGCGAAGGTCGACGCCGAGGATCGTCTCGAGCGTCGCCAGGCTCTCACTCAGGATGCGGGCCCGGCCCAGGGTTGCGCCGGCGATCGCGTCGCCGTGGCCGCCGTCCACCACCGTGACCTGACCCAGCTCGACGTCGCGGACCGTGGAGGCCAGCTCGCCGACGACGTCGGGGATCATCTCGACCAGCATGACCTGCAGCGCTTCCGGGTTGGCCTTGATGGCCGTCCCGATCTGCTCGATGGCCCGCGCGCGGGCCCGGCCTTCCTCGGCCAGCGTGGCGGCGTCGCCCTCGGCCTTGGCCTTGGCGATGTCGCGCTCGGCGATCGCGTTGGCGACGGTGGTGGCAGCGAGGCGGGCCTGCTCGGACTTGGCGGCGGCTTCCTGCTGCTCGGCTTCCTTGAGGGCGGCTTCGCGGGCG
>CAZCKC010000175.1:0-6297 GCA_964499235.1 uncultured Planctomycetales bacterium
GGCCGCCCGCGCCTGCGCCGCCCGCCGCGCTTGGATCGCCCGCAGCCGCGCCGCGTCCGCCGGGTTCGCCGTGTTGCCCTGCTCCACCTGGAAGATCTGGCTCAGGATGTTCGCGACCTCGTTCGCGCTCGCGTACTGGATCTTCTTGACCTCGGTCTTGAAGTCGCCGATGTCCGGCCGGCTGTCAATCTCCTCCAGGAACTCCTGGATCTGCTCGAGATCCTCCGGCAGCGCCCGTACGATCAGCGTGTTGGTCCGTTCGTCCGCCGTGATCTGGATTCCGGCGTCCCCGCCGACCGTCTCCCAGCGCCGCGTCTCGCGGTTGAACCGCCGCTGCGGCTGGCCGGCCCCGAAAAAGCTCCGGACCATCTGCTCGATCGTCCGCACGTTCGTCTTGATCAGGAAGAACTTCGTCTGCCGCGGGTCGCTCGCGTCCGTCTCCACCCGGTTCATCAGCGTCAGGAAGCGGTCGATGTCCTTCGCCACCCCGCTCAGCTTGACCTTGTTCGTGTCGCCGAAGACCTCGATGAAAATCTTGTCCGTCAGGTTGATCCCCAGCAGGTCGACGACCTCCTCCGCGTTCCGCCCCTCGACCTCGGCATAGACGATGGCGTACTCCATCGGCCGCAGGTTCGCGTCGCGATACTCCTGCATCGTCTCGAAGACCATCGACATCGGCACGTACTGCGGCATCTCCATGATCGGCACGACCCGGATCCGATCGCGCTCCTCGACGAAGTGGTAGCCCTTCTCGTGCAGCAGGAAGTTCAGCTCGTCGATCGCCTCCTGCTTCGTGAACTTGCGCTCCGACTTGTAGGTCAGCGTCCCGCCGATGATCAGCTCCTCCGCGTTCATCAGCGGCTTGCCCAGCCGCCGCGCGAAGTCCCGGACCACGTCCTCCCACGCCCGCTCGTGATACTGGAACCAGTTCTCACCGTCACCCGACGACTGGGCCGTCGGATCCGGCGCGTCCACCACCGTCGTGCTCGCTCCGCTCGTGTCCGGCGCCGGCCGCTCGACCGCCTCCCGCTGCTGCGGCGTCGGCCGCTGATCTTCGCGCCGCTGCGCCGGCACCCGGCGATTCGCCGGTCGGTCCGCGTTGCCGGTGTTGCTGCGCAGACGATCCCGCAGGGCCCGCAGCTCCTCGATCTTCCGCCGCTGCTCCGGCGTCAACTCCCGCGACCGCTCGCCCCGCGTCGGACCGCGCGACTCGACATCTTCCTCCGGCCCCGATTCCTCGAAGTCGCCGGAATCCATCGGCTCTTCTTCCTCCTCCTCGGCCGCCACCTCGTCAGGCTCCTCGGAGACCTCGTCACCGGGGTTGGTGTTGTCCGGCGGCTCCTCCGACTCGGCCTGCAACAGCGCCAGCCGCAAGCCCGCCATCCGCTCCAGCGCCGCCTGCCGCTCCACCTCGCGTTCGGCCACCGTCGGCGTCTCGGCCGCGGGCGAATCCGCATGGCTTTCAGCCGGGCCGAAGCCCAGCACCAGCGCCAGCAGCGCTCCGGCGAGCGCCCACTCCAACCGCACGATTCCGCGCGTCATAATCGCTACCTCAGATTGAATGATGAGACCGCGTGTGCACTGCCGGCATGCGCTGGCCGGCAACGCCGATCCAGGGCGGGCGTCGTGATCGCGGCACCGCTTCCCTTGCCCCGTTTTATACCCGCAACACGGGGTCCTGTCGCACGTGAAATTTACCCACCCGCGACGCGACCGCCCGCCCGCAAACCCCGACCGCCCAGGAACTTAGCGCCGGCGTCCGCGGCGTCCAAAACAGACCACCCCTTAACGTCGCGCGCCGCCCAGCGGTTTCGAAGATTTCAGCCCCCGCGCCGAGCCCGCCAAACAGCTAGGACACCTCTGCGGGCTCCTCCTCCGCCGCCGCCGGCTCCGGTCCGTCCGTGCGCTGCACGGCCTGGAAGACCTCGGGGTGCTTCGCCCGGTCGAGCTCCTCGCGTGCCGCGAGCTTGCCGAGCGGGTAGTAGAAGTATTTCGGCGGCTCGACCGGCTCGCCGAGATGGTCCTCGGTCATCTTCGTGACCATGCCCCGCGGATGGATCACGACCAGCTCGCCGTCGTGCACCGTGTCGCCGAGCGTCAACTCGATCGGCGGCTCCGCGAGCCGGTCGTCGTCCCGCACGTACGCAAAGCGGTGGCCGTTGACCGCGACCGTCCCCACCAGCGTCCAGTTGGGCATCGGCGGCGGCGGCGGGGGCGGCGGCGGCGGTGGTGGTTTGTCTTCGTCCGGGTCCTCTCGGGTGATCGGCCCCGGCGGCGTTGGTGGCTGGTATTTTTTGAACGGGTTCGCGTCGACGATCACGGCGTAGCCCTGGGACCCGTAATCGAGCCGGCTCCCCAGCGGCTCGTCGGCCGACCCGAACGGCCGATGATCCAGCGAGACCCACTTGTCCCCGCCCGACGGCAGCACCAGCGCCTTGCAGTCCAACTCGATCTCGAGCTGCGGCTCGCCCCGCGCCGGCGCGCCGCGCCGGCCCCGGACCTGCGGCGAGACCTTCAACGACTCGATCGTCGCCAGGTAGGGTTGGTCGTAGAACCGCAGCAGGAAGTCCTTGAGCTGCGGCAGCGTGCCCTCGACATCCACGCCGAGCTCCACCTCCTGAAAGCCGGCGTCGCTGTAAACCTTCCGCCGGATCACCTTCGGCTCGTCGAGCCGCGGTTGGCGGAAGTTGGCGTCCTGCAGCGTGTCATACAGCCGGCTGCGGAACTCGGTCTGCGTCTCGTGCACCGTCGGCGACAGCGTGTAGGCCGTCCACTGTTGCCACTCGTCCGCGTAGGCGACCACCTGCTGCTGCACGCCCTCCAGCTTGCGGATCTGCGACCGCATCTCCTTGTTATCTTCCTGTAACTTCGCGCGCGGCGCCAACACCATCGTGTTGACCACCTGGTAGAGCAGGAAGCCGCCCACCGCCACGCCCACCGTGCTGGCCAGGATCTTCTCGCGTTGCGTCACTGTTCGGCTCTCCCAGGCCTGTTACCCGCCGGCCGCCTCACCGCCGGTTCTTTAGCGCCCGCTCGCGGTCGCGGTGCACGTCTTCCCACGCGTCAGCCTGCGCGGCGAGCTCCGCCGCCAGGCGCTTCAGATCGAGCAGCTGGATCGTAAACGTCGCCGAGCCCTTAAACCCGTCCGTCGACGCCGCCGGCGACCACTCCCACGGACCCACGCGGTAGATCGGCTCCCCGCCCCGCTCGATCGACTCCAGCGCCTGCTGCAGCCGCCGCAGGTCGTCAAACGCCACCGCCTCGAGCTCCATCGTCACCTGTTGCCGGTCCGCCTTGAAGTCCAGCTCCCGCACGAGCACCCGCTCACCCGGGTTCAGCCGCGGCGCGTCCGCCGCGCCCATTCCCGGATCGATCAGCCCCTGCGTGATCAGCAGCAGGTGATCGAGCCAAACCGGCGCCGACTGGTACCACCCCTCGGCGCCGGCCACGTACAGCCGCAGGTACTCGCGATCCAGCGCGGTCATCTCCAGCTTCGCCAGCCGCCGGTCCAGCGCCTGGTTCTCCTGCTCGAGCTGGTAGAGGTCCCACGCCGCCCAGCCGATCAGCAGCAGCACGATCACCGCCGCCAGCGCTCCGACCCGCTTGGCCTTCTTGCGGGCCTCGACGCTCTTGACCACCGGCTTCTTCGGGTTGAGGAAGTCAATCTCGAGCAGGCCCTCGCGGCTCAGCCCCCACGCCAGCCCGATCGCCGACGAGAACGCCCGCAGCTGCTGCCCGTCGCGCGGGTCGATCCCCAACGCCTCCGTCGGGTCGTAAAGCTCCACCGGCAAGTTGAACCGCGCGCGGACCGCGTCGTGCAGCGCCTCCTCCACGCCCGTGTCGCCCGCGATCACGATCCGCTCGATCGCCGTGCTGGCGTCCATCGCCTTGAACGCCTGGAGCGTCCGGTTGATCTCGACCTCCAGGTCCCGCACCGCGCTGCGCTGCGCTTCCTCGTACTCCGGAATGTCGACGCCCTCGACCTCGTACGAGTCGGCGTGCGCCTCCGGCTCGGTCCGCTCCCCGCGCCGTGGCACCACCACGTTCGCCGCCCGCGAGAACGCCAGCGACCCGTGCTTGACCACGTCGATCTCGGTCATCGCCGGCCCGACGTCCACCAGCAGCACGTTCTGCTCCGCCAGGTGCTGCTGGTAGCGGATCGCGATCACGTTGCCGTAAGGCCGCAACCCGATCCGCGCCGGCACCAGCCCCGCCTCGCGGCATGTCGCCGCCGCCCGCTCCAGCGACTCCTTCCGCACCGCCGCCAGCAGGACCTCCGTCACCAGCCCCTCCGCGTTCCGCTGCGTCGGCGAAAAATCCACCACCGCCTGCTCGGCCGGGAACGGCAGCTCGCGCAACGCCTGGAACTGGACCGCCGCCGCCAACTCGTCGTTCGGCGTCGGCGGCAGCGCCACCCGGTTGATCACCGCCTTCTCGCGCGACATGTCGATCACGACCCGCTTCAGCCGGATCTTGTGCTGCCGCAACAGCCCCGCGATGTAGGGCCCCATCGACTGCGGGTCATCCACGTCGACCTCGGCCGGAATCGCATACGAGTGCGCGTCCTCGAGCGCAATCGCCCCCCGCCCCACGTTGGCCACCACCATCCGCAGGAACCGCCGGTCCCAGTCGAGACACAACACGCGTCGTCGTACGCTCAGCACGCGCTACTCCCTACGTCCGCTCAACCCGCTCCAGCCACCCACCCCACCCGGACTTGGCGGCCACTAGTCTAACAGCTCTTCTTCGTCGCGATCGACCGGCCACGCCGCCCCCAGCGGCGTCAAATCCCGCCGGTAGCGGATCTGCATCAGCGGACCGGCCAGCTCCACGATGTACTCCGCCCGCCGCCACAGCGGCGTGTGATCCGCATACGCCACCACCTCGATCCGCTGCTGGTACGCCTTCGTCGTGATCGCCGGCGCCATCCGCCGGAACGTCGCCCCGTCAACCAGCTCCCGCGTCAACGGCCACGCCGTCGTCGTCAGCCCCTCCGGCTCGTCCCGCCGGCTCGCGATCAGCAGGTCCGCAATCTCCTCGTCGATCCCGGGAACCAGCCGCAGCACCGGCCGCGGGGCCGTGTTGATGTTGATCAGCCCGTAGATCGGCTGGGCGGCCTGCTGCGGATCACGCAGCGTGAACCGCTCCATGATGATCGGCATCTCCTCCAGCAGGATTGGGCTGCTCGTTAGCGCGTTGTTGTTCTGCTGGCCCTGCTCCTCTGCCTGCTCTTCTTCCTCCGCTTCTTCGTCTTCGAACCCTTCCTCCTCCTCTTCTTCGGCCTCGCTGCCGTCAAAGTAGAGGTCCGCCGGGCTGCTCATCCCCGCCACCGCCTGCTCGTTCAGCCCGGTCAGGAAGGCGATCGTCTCCTCGCTCAACGCCCCGTCCTCGAGCGTCCCCTCCTCGAGCCACAACTCGAGCTGCGCCCGGACGGCCGTCCCGCCCGCGCGCAGGTTGATCCGCGGCTTGTTGTCGAACGCGACGTCGGTCTCGCGCGACCAGACCGTCAGGTACGGCGCGATCCCCAGGTTCAGCACCCCGTCGGCGTTGTCGTACTCCGGAAAGCTCTCGTCGCCGTCGTCCTCGTTCGGGTCCAGCAACCCGTTGCGGTTCACGTCCTCGCCCCACAGGATCGCGGCCGAGAACCCCTTCACGAGCAGCAGCTCCTCGACCGTGTCGAACAGCCCGTTCTTCGGCTGATAAGGAGGCTCCAGGTCGCCGTACCACTCCGCCTCGGCCCCGTTCTCGCGCACGTCATCATCGGCGTCGCGCCAGTCGAGCAACGCGTCGATCAGCTCCTCCGTCGCGTCCACGTCCAGCGCCAGCAGCAACTCCGTGAACACAGACCGTAACTGCTCCTCGGTCGCCACGTTCAGGTTGAGCTTGCCCGACTCCGGCGTGATCCCGAACCGGAACGTCTCGTCATCCCCGTCATACCACGGCGCCACGATCGCGTACCGCCAGGCGACATCCCGCCCCTCGTCCGCGAACACCCGCTCGCGATCATCGAAGCCCGCCACCGGATCGTCGCGCCGGTCGAACACCGGCGACCACACCAGCCGGTGCCGAAACCGCTCGGGATCGTTGAACCACGCGGCCGGGTCGTGCCGCAGCGTGTTCTCCCGCATGATCAGCGACAGCTCGTCCAGCGCCGAGTCCTGCGCCAGCCGCGCCTGCTGCACGTCCACGAACGCCGTCGTGCTCGTCGCCTCCGTCTGCACGAAGAACACGAACCCCGTCATGATCACCGCCAGCAGCGCGATCACCATCAGCACCGCCGCCAGCACCATGCCGCGC
>CAZCKC010000176.1:0-6289 GCA_964499235.1 uncultured Planctomycetales bacterium
GCTCCCCGGCCGCCCCCTCCCGCGACTCCCGCAGCGCCTGGATCCGGTCCAGCTGCCGGTCCAGCTGCCGCGTCCGCGTCGTCGTCATCTCCTGGTACGCCTTCAACGCCCCCTCCAACTGCCGCCCCAGCTTGTCCACCACCTCGCCGTACTTGCCCCACTGCTTCTCGAACTCCGCGAACAACTCGAGAATCTCGTACGACGCCTGCTGCAACCGCAGGTTCTCCGCCACCTGCCGCATCACCGCCAGCACCGCGTACAGCGTCAGCGGCGAGCACAACACCACCTTCTGCCGCAACGCGTCGTCCAGCAGCTGCGGATCATGCTGGTGGATGAACCCGTACACCTGCTCCACCGGGATGAACACCAGCACGTAATCCACCGTCCCCGCCGCCGGATCAATGTACCCCCGCGTCGTCACCTCCTTCACCCGCTGCCGCACGTCCCGCAGGAACTGCACCGTCAACGCCGCCCGCTGTGACGGCTCCTCCGCCTCCAGCAGCCGCAGGTAGTTCGCGATCGGAAACTTCACGTCCATGTGGATCAGCTGGTCGTTCGGCAGAAAGAACGTGAAGTCCGGCCGCTCCCCCGCCGCCGTCGCCTGCTGCTTCGCGTAGTTCACCCCCTCGATGAACCCGGCCAGCCGCAGCACGTCGTCCGCCATCCGCTCGCCCCAGAATCCCCGCTGCTGCGAGCTCGCCAACGCCTGCCGCAACTGCTCCGTCGTCTGGTGCAGCGTCTGCGTCGTGCGGGCCGCCTCCGTCAGCCGCTGCGACAGCGCCCCGTGCGCCTCCCGCCGCTGCTGCTCGCTGCTCGCCAGCGCCTGCCCCAGCTCCCCCAGCCGCCGGCTCAGCCCCTCCAGCTGCGCGTCAATCAGCTTCTTCTTCGACTCCAGCTGCTCGTTCCCGCTCGCCGACTGCTGCTCCATCCGCACCTGCGCCAGCTTCAGAAAATCATCGCTGTTCGCGCTCAACGCCTCCCGCGACAACGCCGCAAACTGCCCCCGCACCTGCCCCAGCAACGCCTCCAGCTCCTGCGCCCGCTCCGCCTGGCTCCGGCTGACCAGCTGCTCCGCCAGCATTCGGCTCTGCCGCCGAAACCACCAGCCCAGCCCCGCCGCGATCACCAGCCCGGTAACCGCTCCCACGATGACGCCGATCACCACCTCTTTCATGCCGCCAATTGTCGCCGATCACCGCCCCACGGCAAGCCGCCCAAAGAGATCGGCCCGCCGTCAGCATGCCGACGACGGGCCGCGGGTTAATTCACAACGAACAAGCAAGCGTAAACTGAGACGCGTTGCGCGTCTGTTCAGCCTAAAGCCGTAGCGCTTATTTCCACGTGTAGTTGCGGAACGGACCCTTGTTCACGTTGCTCGTGGCAGCCACCAGCCAGGACGAACCCCGCCCGCGGGCCACACCCTTGATACCGGCGCCGAACTTCTGCTTGAACCATCGGCTCACCGTCGCCGTCGGGGTGTTCGTGCTGAACTTGCTGCCAAACGTACGCTTGATCTGCTGGTTCGAAAACTTGTAGACGTTCGTGCCCTGGGCCACGAAGTTCGTCCACTGGCTCGCCGTCCGCGGGCTGAACGCCGTCACCTTGCCCGGCCCACTCACCTGGGACTGGATGTTGCGGAACGAGCCCACCTTCGACTGAATGTCGCGGCGGACCGGCGTAAACTGCGCCGGCGACCAGCTCTGCTGGCTGATCCCCGTCGTCTTCGTCGTGCTCTTGCCCGTCGTCCGGCCGGTCGTCGCGGTCTTGCCGGTCGTCCGGCTCGTCGTCGCCTTGCGACCCGCCGTCCGGCCGGTCGTGCTGGTGCCGGCGGTCGTGCGGCCGGTCGTCTGACGGTTGAACGGGCTGCGGTTGGTCTTGCGAGGCGTCGAGGTCTTGCGACCGGTGCTGGTGCGTTGTGTCGTCGGCATTAATGTCTCCCTGTGGCTTACTGTTCGTTGGACGGATTTCCCGCTACGTTGGTTGAGGTATCGGTTCCGCCCCGCAAGGAGGTAAGACGTATGCCACACTTAAAGCTTTTTTTGTCGCCCCCCGCGCAATTCCTGCGCCGCCTCGCTGCCTCGCTGCCGTTCGCCTGCCTAGCGTTTTTATCAGCCTGTGACCGGGCCCCCACCAACCGTGTCGTTATCTATACGTCCGTCGACGAGCCCTTCGCCCGCGCCGTCCTCAAACGCTTCGAGGCCGACACCGGCCTCACCGTCGAGGCCGTCTACGACACCGAGGCCGGCAAGACTACCAGCTTCCTCCACCGCCTCCGCCGCGAAGCCGAAAGCCCCCGCGCCGACGTCTGGTGGTCCAGCGAGGTCTTCACCAGCGTCGAGCTCGCCGCAGAAGGCCTCCTCCAGCCCTACGAGAGCTCCGAAGCCGCCGACATCCCGTCCGCCTGGAAAGACCCCGACCACTTCTGGACCGGAACCGCCGCCCGTGCCCGCGTCGTCGCCTACCACCCCGACCGTATCGACCCCGCCGAACTGCCCCCCACCTGGCAAGGCTACGCCACCTCCGACTGGGCCCCCCGCGTCGCCATCGCCAACCCCCAGTTCGGCACCACCCGTGGCCACGTCGGCGCCATGTTCGCCTTTTGGGGCCCCGAAGCCGCCCGCGACTTTCTCCGCACCCTCAAAACCGAAGGCGCCACCGTCGCCGAAGGCAACGGCCAGACCGTCCGCCTCGTCGCCGGCGGCCAAGTCGACCTCGGCTTTACCGACACCGACGACGTCTGGGTCATGCAGGAACGCGGCGAGCCGATTGAGCTCGTCTACCCCAGGATGGGCCCCGATCGCCCGGCCATGTGGATCCCCTGCACCGCCGCCCTCGTGAAAGGCGCCCCCCACCCCGACGCCGCCCGCCGCCTGATCGATTACCTCGTCAGCGCCGCCGTCGAAGAACAGCTCGCCGCCAGCGACTCGCGCAATGTCCCGGTCCGACCGGCCTTGCGCAAACAGGTCGGCTACGACGGGCCAACACCGGAACCGCTACCCTACGCCGAGATTGCCGCCACTCTTGAAACGGCGATGCAGGCCACGCGGGATATACTCTTGCGGTGACTTTATACTGGCACGGTCGCCCGTCCCGCCCGAGAATCCAGGGACGGGTCCTGCCGCCCGCGGAGGCAACCATGCGCTACCCCGCCCTGACCAACCGCCGATCCCCGCCCCGCGCTCGCAGCGTGGGTTCCGCCGCAGCCTCCTGCTCATGGCCGCCACCGGCCTGCTGCTCCCGGTGCTCAGCGGCGCCGGCGCGTCAACCGGCGAAGAACTCGCCAACGACGGCGCCACGACCGCCACCACGCCGCAACCCGCAGCTGCGACGCCGTCGCCCCGCCCGGGTCGCACGATCGTCGTCCCGATCGACAGCATGATCGACGACACGATGCTCGGTTCAATCCAGCGCCGCGTCGACCCCGAGATCTACCAGGAAGACAACGCCGGCGTCCGCCGGCCCGACGCCCCCACCACCATCATCTTCGAGATCAAGACCTGGGGCGGGGCGGTCACCTCGGCCGTCGACATCAACCAGTACATCCGCAACCTGCCGGAGGACATCCTCACCGTCGCCTTCGTCGACGACCGCGCCATCAGCGCCGGCGCGATGATCGCCGTCGGCTGCGACCAGATCTGGATGGTCCGCTCTTCGCAGATCGGTGACTCGGCCCCGATTCGCCCCGGCCAAAACCTCGAGGAAACCGAGCGTGCCAAGGTCGAGTCCATCGTCCTCCAGACCTTCCGCGGCTCCGCCCAGGAAAATGGCTACCCCGAGCTCCTCAGCCGCGCCATGGTCCAGGTTGGCGTCGAGGTCTGGGTCCTCGAGAAGATCGAGCCCGACGAGAACGGCCAGCGCGAAATCCGCTTCGCCACCACCGATGAAAAACGTGAGCTCCTCGGCGAGGAAGATGGCAACAAGGATGAATCCACCCTCTCCCGCCTCTTCAGCACCGAAAAAGACGCCGACGTCGAGTGGCGCCTCGTCGAGTCGCTGCCCGACCCCGTCTCCGGCCGCACCTTTGAACTCAAGCAGCCCCTCGACAGCGACACCGAACTGCTCACCCTCTCCCAAAGTGAGGCCGTCGCCCTCGGCTTCGCCCAGGGCATCGCCAGCGACATCGAGAGCCTCGCGACCGCCCTCGGCCTCGCGCTCGGCCAGATCGAGCGGATCGACCGCCCCACCTGGCACCGCATCGCTGCCTGGCTCAACAGCCCGCTCGTCCGCGGCGTCCTCTTTATGATCATGCTGCTCGGCGGCTACCTCGAGTTCCAGTCCCCCGGCCTGATCCTCCCCGGGTCCGTCGCCCTCTTCGCCGCGATCCTCTTTTTCGGCGCCCCTTACGCCATCGGCTTCGCCGACATCTGGATCTTCGTCGTCCTCGCGATCGGAATCGCCCTCTTAGCCGTCGAGATCTTCATCCTCCCCGGCTTCGGCATCTTCGGCGCTCTCGGGATCGCCGCCATCCTCGCCGCCCTCGTCGGCACCTTCATTCCACCAGCCCTTGACGATTCCAACGGCCCCTGGCTGCCTTCACTGCCCACCGACGTCACCCGCGTCTGGGACGGCCTCAAGACCGCCGTCGTCGTCCTGAGCTCCGGCATGCTCGCCTCGATCGTCGGCCTCCTGCTGCTGGCCAAGTACTTGCCGCTAATGTCGGCCGCCCGCCACCTGATTCCCGGCAACCCGGAACAGGTGAATCTCGAGCCCTACGACCCCTACCACGACCTCGCCCAGGTTGGCGACGTCGGCGAAGTCGTGCATACTCTCAAGCCGGCGGGCCAGGTCCGCTTTGGCAACGAGATCATCGATGTCACCGCCGTCGGCGAGTTCATCGACATCGGCCAGAAAGTCCAGGTCATCAGGCGCGACGGCATGAACATCGTGGTCCGTCCGTTGTCCCAGAACACGTAACCAGGCCACCTGAGCGAGGAGGAACTTCGTGGGCGAATATCTCTACATCATTCTCGGCCTCATTGTGGCCGTTGTTTTTCTGTTCCTCCTGATCGTCTTCGCCAACTTCGGGCGGCTCTACATCATGGCCCTCGCCGCCCGCGCCGACGTCGGCCTGGACGAGCTCATCGGGATGTGGCTCCGCCGCGTCAACTCCAACATCATCGTCAACGCCAAGATCCAGGCCTGGAAGGGCGGCCTCACGGACATCAGCACCAACGATCTCGAAACCCACTATCTCGCCCGCGGCAGCGTCATCAACGTCGTCCGCGCCATGATCTCCGCCCAACGCGCCCGCATCCCGATTGATTACCGCACCGCCTGTGCGATCGACCTCGCCGGCCGCGACATCCTCGACGCCGTCAACACCAGCGTGAATCCCAAGGTCATCGAGTGCCCAAACCCCAACCTCGGCCGCCCGACCATCGATGCCGTCGCCCGCGATGGCATCCAGCTCAAGGCCCGTGCCCGCGTCACCGTCCGTACGAACATCGCCCGCCTTGTCGGCGGTGCGACCGAAGATACCATCATCGCCCGCGTCGGCGAGGGCATCGTCTCCGCCATCGGCTCGGCCGATAGCCACAAGCAGGTCCTCGAGAACCCCGACCGCATCTCGAAGGCAGTCCTCGAAAAAGGCCTCGACGCCGGCACCGCCTTCGAAATCCTTTCGATCGACATCGCCGACGTCGACGTCGGCAACAACATCGGCGCCGAACTCCAGGCCGACCAGGCCGAAGCCGACAAGAAACGCTTCCAGGCCGAGGCCGAAAAACGCCGCGCCATGGCGATCGCCCAGGAACAAGAAAACCGCGCCAAGGTCGAAGAAAACCGCGCTAAGGTCGTCGCCGCCGAAGCCGAAGTGCCACTTGCGATCGCCGAAGCCTTCCGTAAGGGAAACCTCGGGATCATGGATTACTACCGCATCCGCAACATCGAGGCCGATAGCGACATGCGCAACCGCGTCGCCGGCGGCGATTCAGAAGAGTAAACCCCCGGGACCCGGCGGCCGCCCACCCTGACGGCCGCCGGCCGGCTCCCGCACCCACAAAGGCGCCCCGTGCCCGAAAACCTTTTCGACAATATCGGCGGCTGGCTCATCGGGATCCTCATCCCGCTGATCTACTTCGGCGGCTACATCGCCGAAGCCTTCCGTAAGGGCCGGGATCGCTATCGCGGCCCCCAGAGCGAAGAGGACGAAGAAGTCACCATCCTCGTCGACCAAGACGAGATCCGCCGCGAGCGCGAGCGCCGCGCTTCCCAAGCCCCTACACCCCCACGCCGCACACGCCAAGCCCCCACACCCCCACGCGCGCCGCGCCCCACGCAAACCGCCCCC
>CAZCKC010000177.1:0-6283 GCA_964499235.1 uncultured Planctomycetales bacterium
CTGGCCGACCGCCCGCGCTGCGTCGCCACCGTCGGCCCCCGCCCGCTGGAGCGGCTGTAAGCCCCTGAGCGCACGGGGGTTCCACGAGCCTGACCAGCTTCACGCGTCTCCCGCTCCGTCCATGGCAAGGCCCATTCTCGGGCGTTATACTCACCGATTCCTGACAATTGACGTCACACCAGGTCTGAAGTGCTGGAGACATAGGAGATCGTTGCATGGCCGAGCGGAGTGTGGAGCAGTTCCGGAACGTCGCGTTCGTGGGGCACGCCGGGGCCGGAAAGACGACGCTGGGCGAGGCGCTGCTGCTGAAGGCCGGGAAGACCAACCGGCTCGGCAGCGTCGAGGAGGGGACCAGCATTCTCGACTTCGACGAAGAGTCGAAGGCCCACAAGCACTCCGTCGAGAACTCCGTCTTCTACGTCGACGACGGCGACGTTCGGCTCAACGTCATCGACACCCCCGGCACGCCCGACTACGCCGGGCAGGCCCTGCCGTCGTTCCTGGCCTGCGACACGGCCATGGTCACGATCAGCGCGGTCAACGGCATCGGGGTCAACACCCGGCGGATGTTCAACGCTGCCGGCCAGAACAATCTCGCCCGGATGATCGCCGTCACCCGCATCGGCGCCGACGGTGTCAACCTCGAGGAGCTCTACGAGGGGATTCACGAGACCTTCGGCCAGCACTGCCGGGCGATCAACCTGCCGGCCGACGGCGGCAAGCGCGTCATCGACGTCCTGACGAGCGAGGAAGGCAATGCCGACTTCCTCGACGTCGGCCAGGCGCACACCGAGCTCGTCGAGGCGATCGTCGAGACCGACGAGGAGCTCATGGCGGCCTACATGGAGACCGGCGCCGCCCCGATCGACAAGCTCGGGCCGGCGATCCGGCGGGCCGTCGCGGCCGGGACGCTGATCCCGGTCGTCTTCGTCGACGCCGGCGACGACGTCGGCGTGCAGGCGCTGATGGACGCGATGGTGACCTACGCGCCGTCACCGCTGCTGGGCAAGCGGCGACAGCTGGCGGCGGACGGGGAAGGCGAAGCGGAAGCGGCTGAAGCCGTCGAGCCGACTGCCGAGGGCGACTTCATCGCCCAGGTCTTCAAGGTCCTCCACGACCCCAAGAGCAACATCAAGTACGTCGTGGCGCGGGTGTTTCACGGTACCGCCAAGGGTGACGGCTCGGTCTTCATCAACGACGATCGCAAGGGAACGCGTTCCGGCCACGTCTTCAAGATCAACGGCGACCAGCACGACGAGATCAGCGAGGCGGATGCCGGCGACCTGGTCGCCTTCGCGAAGCTCGACGCCCGGGTCGGCGACATGCTCTGGGACCAGCCGTCCGAGGGGCACGTCGTCGAGCCGCAGTTCCCGACGCCGATGCACTCGCTGGCGATCGAGCCGAAAGCGCGCGGCGACGCCGAGAAGATCAGCGCGGCGCTGCACCGCTTCTCCGACGAGGACCCCTGCTTCGCGTACCACCGCGACCAGGATACCGGCGAGCTGCTGATGAGCGGCCTCGGCGACCAGCACCTCCAGGTGATCCAGAGCAAGATGAAGCGCTACTTCAAGCTCGAGATCAACACCCACCCGCCGAAGATCCCCTATCGCGAGACGATCGCGAGCGCGGTCAAGTACGTGGAGTACACGCACAAAAAGCAGAGCGGCGGCGCCGGCCAGTTCGCTCGCGTCTTCATCGACCTCGAGCCCAACGAGCGCGGCGCCGGCTACGAGTTCGTCGACAAGATCTTCGGCGGCTCGATCGACCAGCAGTTCCGGCCCGCCGTCGACAAGGGTATCCAGGACCAGATGAAACGCGGCGTCATCGCCGGCTGCCAGGTCATCGATGTCAGGGTCTCGCTCGTTGACGGCAAGACCCACCCCGTCGACAGCAAGGACATCGCGTTCCAGATCGCCGGCCGCCAAGCCTTCAAGAAGGCCTTCATGCAGTGCAAGCCGATCCTCCTCGAGCCGATCGTCAAGCTCGAGGTCACCGTCCCGACCGACTACATGGGCGACATCCAGCGCGACCTGCCGAGCAAGCGCGGCCAGATCACCGGCCAGGACATGCTCCGCGGCGGCCAGGTTACGGTCTACGCCGCCGTGCCGCTGGCCGAGGTGTCGACCTACGCGTCACAACTCAAGAGCATGACCGCCGGCCAGGGCAGCTACCTGATGGAGCTGAGCCACTACGACGTCGTGCCCAGCAACGTCCAGCAGGAGATCATGAAGAAGTACCAGGCTCACGCGGACGAGGACGAAGAGTAAAACCTGTCGGGCGACCTGTTGCGTCGCGACCTGGTAGCCTCTGCCCATGGAGCCGCGAAACAAAAAGCCCCGCCGCGGTCGCCACCGCGCGGGGCTTTGTTCTGGCTTCGTGCTTCAGCGGGCTTCGGCGGTGCCTTAGAAGCGGAACGCGTCGGGCCCGAAGTCGGGGTTCAACTCGATGTTCGTGTAGACGTACTCGCCGAACAGCGTCTGTCGCGACTCGTCACCATACGAGCGCACCGCGATCGGCAGCAGCGTCTCGCGATCAAAGTGCATCACCAGCAGCGCGTCGGGAAACACCCCATCGTCACCCGTGTACGGCAACCGACGCTCGATGATGATCGTCGGGCGACCATCCACTTCGCCCGTTCCCGCAAACCGCAGGTCGAGCACGCCGTGCTCGATCGCCAGCTGGTTGTACTTCTCAAGTAGCTTGAAGAAGGCCCCGAACCCCGCGAACTCAATCGAGTGCCGGCTCGCCCGCTCAGCCCGCGGGCCTTCGATCGGCATCATGATCTCGCTGACCACCAGCCGGGCCAGCCCGTTCGGCTCGACCAGCGCCAGCTTGCCGCGCTCGTCGACGAAGTCGGGGTGATCGCGGAACAGCACCCGCTTGGCCGCGTCGGCGTTCTTTTCCCATTGCAGGTACACCGTCTTAGGCGCCTCGCGCAGCCGCATGTCGATCTGCTGCACCGCGGTCAGATCGCCCTGAACCAACTCCTGCTTCGTCATCGTCGCGCGATACGCCCGGACCTCGGTCACGTAACGCTCGCGGGCCTGCTCGATAAACGCCGCTGGGTCGCGTTGCGCAAAGACGACCAGCTCGTCCGCCGAAAGATTGTCGATATCCGGTGTCTCGGCGCGGGAGATCTCCGGGGCACTGGTTTCCGCCACGGAAAGAGTGTACGGCTGCGCGCTGAGCCAGAAGACGGCCAGCGTGACCGAGAGCACCGCTGCACTGGTGTAGAGCAAACCACGACGTGTTCGGGTGGGCACACATAACTCCGACAAGGGAAAGCGAACGCCGCAAGCGACGAAGTGCGGACTCCAATTCCATCGTAAAACGAGCCGCGCTGACTTAATCCTCACGCCCGGCCCGGTTGCGGCTGCTGTCGAGCGATATTCTACGTCACGACAACGGCCTTGCAATCCGATTCCGGCTTGGTCAGAAAAGGGTCGGCCGCGTCTGATATTACTCGCGACTGCCCGGACGGCGGCACCATGCTGCCCCGTTAGCCGACGGAGACGGGAGTCGGCGACATTTCCGCGCGGGTCTCATTCCCAAGCGTCCGCGCCCACGCCACCAGTGCATCCCGGAAGCCCTCCCGATCCTCCTCGAACTCAATCGTATGACCGGCAAGAGGGACGTGAACGATTCGTGGCGGCTGAACGCAGACCCGCTTGAGCCACCGCGCGGTCCGATCATTGCGGATAATCAGATCCTTCTCGCCCAGAAATGCGGTGACCGGAACCGGTATCGGATTCCGCTTGAACCGCCGCATCCGCCGATCGAGCTGCCTGGAGGCGTATAGAAACCGCGCTGTCGCGCGCTGCAGCTTGATGGGGTCGTCAGCGATGAACTGTTGTCCGCCCGGCGATTCAGTGAACAGTGCCGGGCTGTCCAGGGGGATGCGGAACTCCTGCTTCGGGCCCAGCAGCAGGCAGGCGCCGACCAGCGCCTGCTTGACGGGGTTCATTCCGACCCGGGGCATGATTCCCGGGGCGATCAACAGGAGCTGGCTGACGAGCTCTGGCCGGCGTTGAAGCCAGGCCAGCGCGAGCTTGCCCCCCCAGCTAACGCCGACAATGCCCCACCGCTTGATCCCGAACGCGAGCCGCGCCTCGCCGACGATGTCGTCAAGATCGCGCAGCAGCCGCTGAACGTTCGGCGTGTCGCCCCGGGCCACACGGTTACGACCGCTGCCGCGGCGGTCCGGCATGGTCACGAATCGCCCGGTGGAAGCCAGGACGGAGGCAGACCACTCGTACCAGCCGCCGTGAGATTGGATCCCGTGCAGGTAGAGAATCCCGACGTCACGAACGCGGTCGGCGGGGGTCCAGTACCGGCAGGCGCAGCGGTACCCGTCCGAGAGTTGGGCTTTCGAATGAAAGGGCGATAAAAGCGGCGAATGCATACTGCCTCCCCCGCGTTAACTATAGCTCGTCCTGCGACAACACGCGGAACTTCTGCTTGCGGAGGGTCGCCTCGGCTGCCGGCAAGTTGTCGACGTGGATCGCCATGCACGGCGGCCGGCTGGCCGAGCTGATCAGGGGGTAAAGGTAATCAATGTTGACCTCGCCGCGAATCAGGGCCCGGCTGATCGTCAGGATCGCGCTTTTGCCGGGTGGCAGTTCGACGACGACAACTTCGGTCTGCGATGTCGCAAATCCGACATCCCGGAGCATTTGATAGGCGGTGTCGGGATCATCGACGACCATCCGCACCACGGCGCAGTCGACGCTGTTGTCGACGCTGAGGCCGAGGATGCGGACCTCCAGCCCGTCGAAGAGTCGGGTGAGGCGTAGCAACTGGCCGACGCGGTTCTCGAGGAAAACCGAGATCTGCTGACAGCCCGGATAACCGCCGGCCTCCGCCGTTTCGAGTGGTTCCAGCGCCATCGCTGCTTCCGTTCAGGGATCGCTATCCCGGGAGCCGAGCGGCCCCGGATTTGCTAAGCGTAAGCTCGGCAGGGGGTTGTGTACAGATCAGTTTGGCCGCGAGGCCGCGGGAAGGCTCGTCGGCGGCGGCCTGGAAAACAAAACTGGCCCCGCGCCACTCGGTGAGCGACGCGGGACCATGAAGGGGGACACGACAGCTTCCACCCCAATTCTGGGAAGCTTTATTCACGGAGCAAAACGGATTCGCCGAAACCGGGCCCACGGGCTCCTGCCGTGGGGTCAATCGCGGGCCGATCGCCTTTCCTGCCCACGCCGCGGAACGTATTATCGCCGCCATGAAAAGCAGATTTCTATCCGCTGGGACGACGCTCGTGGGGCTGGGCCTACTGCTCGCGGGCTGTACGGCCCCGCCCGAGCCAACGGTTCCGACGTTGCAGCTCGTCCGGGTAGCCGACTACGACCGCCTCTTCGACCACGCGCTGGATGTGCTTCGGCTGCGCGATATCGGGCCGACGACGCTGGATGAGGCGCACCGCGCGAACGGCACCATCAAGGTCGGCCCGCTCACCAGCCAACAGTGGTTCGAGTTCTGGCGCCGCGACACGCTCGGCGGTTACCAGAAGCTCGAAGCCAACCTCCAGCAGATCGGCCGCACGATCGCGATCGAGATCAAGCCACTGACAGCGCGGACGACCGACTCCAGTCTCGCAATCGATCAACAGGCTGCGGGCGACGATCCGACTGCGATGCAGGCGGCGCTCCCGCCGCTGACGCGGCACGGGCCCGGGATCTATCGCGTCAGCGTTACCGTCGAGAAGTCGCGCTACAGCGCGCCGCAGCGGCAGGTCAGCACACCCTCCGGCGCGCTCAGGTTGTATTCGCCGCGAACGCCAACCCGCGCGGGCCTGCGGGGGCCGGCAGCGCGGTCGGCGCATTGGGTGCCGCTCGGGCGCGATGGACTGCTGGAAGAAGACCTGCTGGCCGTGCTGCTGACCGCACCTGGCGTGACGCCCTTCGATCGGCCGCTCGGGCCGGAGAACGCCGCAGAGTAATCCCACCCGGCCTCACACTGATGGCAACGAAGCCCCGCGCTACGGCCGCCAATCGATCGGTGCCCAATGCCGATTACTGCGGCCGATCCAGCAGGCATTGCTGGAGTGCCGCGCGGCGCGTGAGCCATGCTGTCTGCGTCTCGCTCGACAGGGGCAGCTGCTCGCGGTCGGCCGCAGTCGGGTGGAGCGACGCGTAGGAGAACAGCGCCAGCTCGCCGCCCCAACTCCGGCAGAAACGGAGCTGCGTGCACACCGGCTCTTCCGATGCGAGCTTGTACAGCCCGATGCCGGGGATCACCCGTCCGCCGCCGGCTGCCTGGCGATAGGCCTGGACGCGGCTGACGA
>CAZCKC010000178.1:0-6276 GCA_964499235.1 uncultured Planctomycetales bacterium
TTGTCGGGGCAGCTGACGGAGCAGGAACCGGTGCTGACGGGTGCGCGGGTGTAGGCGCTGCTGGACGGGCACTGCGCGCGGGGCACTCGGCCCTGCGCGGCCTAATGTCCGCCGGTGGGGTCGGGTTCGTGCTCGTCGGGTTGCTCGTGGGTGCGGACGGCCAGGAGCAGATCGCGTTGCTCGACCATGCCGATGACGCGGCGGCTGGGCGGGGTTTCGAGGACCGGGATCGAGCCGACGTCGGAATCGTGGAACTTATCGAAGAGTTCCTGGAGCGGCGTGTCGCGGTGCGCGGTCGGCGTGTCGCCGCGGGCGAGGTCGGTGGCCGTCACCAGGTTCCGCAGTCCCGGCACGTAGAGGATGTTTCGCAGGTCGGCGTAGTGGATCATGCCCAGGTAGCCGCCGTCGTCGCCGACGACCGGAAAGTGGTTGAAGCGGCTCGACTCCACGAAGCGCAGCACGTCGTCGAGGCGGGCTGAGGCCGGCAGCACCTTGACGTTTGAGCGCATGATGTGGCGGACCTGGAGGGGCTCGGTCGGCTTGAGGGCGGCCTGGCTCGTCGGCCGCACGGCGTTACGCAGCGCCTCCAGCGCCTGGTGCCAGACGGACTCGGGGGTGTAGCTGGGCGTGCGGCGGCGGCGCAGCAGGGTGACGGCCTTGACCTCGCCGCTGCGGACGGCGACCTGCTTGAGCGCGATCGGGCCGAGGAGCTCGAAGACGACGACCGAGCCGACGATGACGGTGTGAAACGCGCCGGCGCCGGCGTGCGGCACGAACTGGCCGTTGACGACGGTGCCCCAAGTCGTGTCGACGAACGCGGCCAACCCGATGGCGACGCCGGCCTGGCAGAGCATGCCGAAGCCGATTGTCGGGACGTAGTCGTCGCTGTGGTTCCAGCGGACGCCGAGCCAGCCGCCGCCGGCCTTGCCGGCGATCCGCAGCGCGACGTAGGCCATCCCGAGCCAGCCGAGGTGGGCGAGCTCCTCGAGGTGGAGCTGATAGCCGGCGAGCACGAAGAACAGGGCGAAGATCGGGTTGGCGAACGTCTTGAGGGCGTCGTAGAAGGGGGCGGACCCGGGCGTGATGTTGGTGAAGGTCGCGCCGATGAACAGGCAGGTCAGCAGGAAGCTGTAGGACAGGTGCAGCTCGCGGGCGAGGGCTTCCTGGAAGACGCCGAGCACGACGATGACGCCGAGGAACAACAGGAGAAAGTCGGCGATCGTGATCTTCACGTAGACGATGCTGAACAAAAAGCCGATCACCACGCCGAGCGCGACGCTGCCCAGGCTGGTCAGCAGCAGGTCGAGCCAGATCCAGCGGCCGGTGGAATAGCTTGACTCGATCCACCCGAGCCCCGAGAGCAGCATGAACGCGACGTGGAAGAGGATGATGCAGGCGATGTTGTTGATCGCGGTCAGCGTCAGGATGGCGTCGCTGTTCGGGCCCTTGGCTTCGTACTCGCGGAGCACGAGCAGCGTGGCGGCCGGCGCGGTCGCCAGGCCGGTGACGCCAAGCAGGACGCCCAGCGCGATGGCGACGCCGGGCTGGAAGACGCCCTGGAGCAGTGCGGCGGCCGCGCAGCCGGTCGTCACGAGCAGCAGCACCGCGCTGAGCTTGCTGAGCGTGATGCGCAGGACCGCCCGGCCGACGGCGTGAAAGTGCTTGGCCTCGAAGACGTTGCCGATCGAGAACATGATCAGCCCGAGGGCGACGGTGCGGATGCCGGTGAGGAAGACGACACTGCCCTCGACGCTGTGCAGGTCGGGCGGCGCGGACCAGTCGCCGCGGTACCAGCGCAGCGCGTAGTGCAAGGCGACGCCGGCCAGGAGGTAGCCGACGACGCGGGGCACGTGGCAGAACGCGGCCGCGTAGCCGCCGACGATGGCGGCCAGCAGCATCAGGGCGGCCAGCAGCGCGGGGTTGGGCAGCTCGGTCACACGCGTCCCTTTTCGTGGACGGGTGTTCAGGACTGGTTCGTGCTGCGTGGGTTGTAGCGGCTGGACCGGGGGCGCGTCTACGGCAGGACGGGGTCGACGGCGCCCGCGTCGCCGGCGATCGCGGCGCAGATCTTGCCGATGATCAACAGCGCTACCGGCGTGCCGACGATGCTGCCCAGGATCGCCATCACCAGGCCGACCGGCGCGAGGCTCGGGTTGAAGGCGGCCGCCACGACGGGCGCGGATGCGGTCCCGCCAATGTTGGCCATCGACGCGGTGGCGCCGAGGAACAGCGGCGCGCGTAGCAGCCGCAGGCCGATGAAGAGCAGGATGATGTGCGTGGCAAGCCACACCGCGCCGACGACGAAGAACCAGGCGTCCTCCGGTTCGATCTGGCGGAGGTCGGCCCGCGCGCCGTACGTCGTCAGCAGTAGGTACAGACCGAAATAGCCGATCGGCGTGGCGCCCGCGTCTTCGATGTTGCGGGCGGGCGTGAGCGAGAGGATCACGCCGACGGCCGTGATCAGGAGCACGCCCCAGCCGAAGCTGTTCAGGACCTGGCTGAGCCGCATGGTCGCGAAGATGCCGTTCCGGCCTTCAAGGATTTGGAGCCCGTCGTCGAGCAATCCCCCGACGCCGAGGCAGGCCTGGCTCACGACGAGCCCCAGCCCGATCATCAGCGCGAAGTCGAGCAGCGTGATCGGGCGCGCCCGCGCCGCCCGCCGCTGCGCGAGCTGGTCCGCAAGGCTGTGCACCACTCGGTTGTCGGCACGGGTGAAGCGATCGATCTGCGGCTCCCACCCGACGAGCGCGACCAGGATGCCGAGCCAGGTGTACGCGAGCACCGTGTCGACGACGACCAGCTTGCCGATCAGCGTGGGGTCGGTGTTCAAGCTCTGTGCGACGGCCGTCATGTTCGGGCTGCCGCCGATCCAGGAGCCGGCCAGCGTGGCGATCCCGCGCCATGCGCCTTCCTCGAGTTGCGTGTGGAAGAGGGCGAAGCTGAGGGCGGCGCCACTCACAATGCCCGTCGTGGCGAAAGCCATCATCCCCAGGGCTTTCGGCCCCAGTCGCACGATCGCGCGGGTGTCGGCCGGCACCAGCAGCAGCACCAGCACGATCGGCAGGATGATCTTGCCCATGAAGCCGCCGTAGACCGGTGAGCTTCCTGGAATGATCCCCAGCGACGAGCAGATCATCGGGATGAAGTAGGTCCAGATCAGCGGCGGCAGGAAGCGGAAGAAGCCCTGCAGCGGCTTCCAGCGGGCCAGGGCGAAAATGCCGGCCACGATCGCCGCCAGGAACGCCAGCAGCGGGACCGGCTCGGTGACCAGGGGCTGTTCCAGCGGCAGCGTGAAGGCCGCGAGCGACAGGTTGGCGGCGGCAACCGACATGGGGGCGAATCCTAGGCCACCCGCCGGTGGCTGCCAACCCGGGGGGAAAACGGTCACGGGCGGGCGACAGGGCGGCGGCTATCCCGGTTCCTCGCCAACGACCCGAGCGTGCTCCTGGCGGCAGAAGCGGTCGGTCATGCCGGCCACGTAGTCGGCCACCACCCGCTCGACGTCCTGCCCGTCGAGGCGGGCGTGGTAGCGGGGCGGGAGTTGCGCCGGCTGCGCGACGAACGCGTTGAACAGCTCGGTGACGAGCGTGCGGCCTTCCTCGTCGCTCGCCTGGATCGCCTCGCAGCGGTAGACCTTCCCGAGCAGGACCTGCTCGAGCGGCTGCAGCGCGGCTTCCATGGCGGGGGAAAGGGCGACCTCGCGTGTCTGCTGCCAGGTCGCCGCGACGTCGGCCACCAGGCGTTGCTCGAGGCGATCGACGGCCGGTCGGAGGTGGGCGAGGACGGCCGACCGCTGCGTCGGTGGTCCGGCGTAGACTTCCTGCCAGAGCAGGAGCGGAACGAGGTCGAGCGGGGTGATCAGCCCGGCGTGCAGGCCGTCCTGAAGATCGTGCAGGCCATAGGCGAGCCGGTCCGCGAGGTCGACGACGCGGCCTTCGGGTGGCGGGGGCTGACCGTCCTGGAGCGGGTGAGCGCCGGGCTGGTCGAAGTGCGTGGCGTGCTTGGCGAGGCATTCGCGGACGACGCGGGTGAGGTTGAGCCCGCGGAAGGCCGGGTAGGGGTGTTCGAGATACTCGAGGGTGCGGAGCGTGTGGGCGTTGTGCTCGAAGCCGCCGCGGGCCTGCAGGCAGGCCGCCAGCGCCGCCTCGCCCGCGTGGCCGAAGGGCGGGTGGCCGAGGTCGTGTGCGAGGGCGACGGTTTCGGCCAGCGTGGCGTCGAGCTTGAGCGCTGCGGCGAGGCGGCGGGCGATCATCGCGACCTCGAGGGTGTGCGTCAGGCGCGAGCGGAAGTGATCGGCGTAGCGGGCGGCGAAGACCTGTGTCTTGTGCTGGAGGCGGCGGAAGGCGGCGGCGTGGACGATCCGCTGGCGGTCGACATCGAGCGGCGGCTGGCGGTCGGCCAGCGGGTCGGGATGAACGCGCTTGAGGGCGGGGGCAGGCGTTGTCACGTTCTCACCGGCTTCAATTGTCCTTGGCGGCGGCTGAGCGTAGGCTGCCGGTTTTCGCGGCGCGTCAGCGCCTGCGACGCGCGACTGTACCGCAGGAGCCCACCGTGCCGCTATCCGCCACTGTTCAGATTCATCAAGGTCGTCCGCAGCTGCATCTCAACGGCCGCCCGACGGCCGAGTTCTGGTGCTACGGGGCGGCGAACGCGATTGACGACTTCGCGGCCGGCGGGGTGCGGATCTGCCAGTTTCACGCGCCGTTTCCGTCGTGGTGGAAGGGTCCCGGCGAGTACGACTTCGCACCGGTGGCGGCGAAGCTGGACGCGTTGCTGGAGAAGCAGCCGGAGCTGTTGCTGAACCCGCGGGTGAACTTCGGCTACGAGGGCGAAGCGTGGTGGGGGGAGACGCATCCCGACCAGCTGAGCGTGGGGCGGAACCTTGACGAGCAAGAAGTCGACTACCGCGAGGCCCGCGTGCGGCCGATCGATTGCTGGCCGTCGGCCGCCTCGCAGCAATGGGCGCAGGACGCGGCGGCGGCGATGCGGGACTTCGTGCAGCATTTCGAGCAGCGCAACGGCGAGCAGATCATCGGCTACCAGGTGGGCGGGGGGATCTCGGCGGAGTGGTTCCGCTGGTGGACGTTCGTCGAGGAGACGTACGAGGACTACTCGGATGTCGCGGCGGCGGCGTTTCGTGAATACCTGACGCAGCGCTACGCCGATGACGCGGCGCTCCAGCAGGCCTGGGGCCGCAGCGACGTGACGCGCGCCGCGGCGGTGGTGCCGGCGCCGCGGCGGCTGCACACGCCGGAACGCGGTTTCTTTCGTGATCCGGTGACAGAGCGCGACGTCCTGGACTGGCTGCATTGCCTGAGCGAACTGCACACGGATCAGCTCATCACGGTCTGCCAGGCGGTCAAGGACGCCACGAACGGGCAGAAGCTGGCGGGCGTGTTCTACGGGTACTTGTGGCCGCATTGGAACACGCAGAACCCCGCCCGCGCGGGTCACCTGCTGTGCCGGAAGGTCTTCAGCGCGGCGGCGATCGATTACATCAGCGCGCCGTACCAGTACGACAACCGGCGGGAGTTTCATCACAGCCAGTCGCTGCCGGCCACGGTCGAGCGCAGCGGCAAGCTCTTCCTGGCCGAGATCGACACGGCGACGCACCTGACGGACACGCCGCAGTTCCCGACCGAGTTGCTGGGCAAGCCCAAGACGGCGGAAGAGGCGGCGCAGCTATTGCTGCGCGATGCGGCGACGGTGCTTGGAACGGCCGGCACGGGGTGGTGGATGGATCTGCGGGAGGCCGCGTGGTACGCGGATCCGCTGCTACGCCAGGCGCTGGCTGACGTGAATGGCCTGACGCAGCAGGCGGTCAACTGGACGCTCGAATCGCAGGCCGAGGTCGCGCTGGTGATCGACGACGCGAGCTACGCGTACGCCGACCTGCGTGACAACCTGAACCTCTACTTCACATCGCTGCCGCGGCAGTTCGAGTGGAGCGACCTGGGCTTTCCGTGGGACACGGTGCTGCTGAGCGAGTTGGCGGCGGTGAAGCGGTACAAGCTGTACGTGTTCCTGAACTGCTGGCAGGTCGACGCCGAGACTCGGGCGGAGATCTTCGGCCGGGCGCGGCATTCGGGCGGCGCGGCGATCTACTTCTACGGCGCCGGCTACTACGACGGCGAGCGGGCTGATGCGGCGGCGATCAGCGACCTCGTCGGCATGCAGGTGACCGAGCAGCCGGCCGCGGCGATCCCCGAGATCCAGCTGGCCGAGAGCGGGCACCCGCTCGTCGAGCAGTCGCTGGTCACGCCGCGGGGGGCGATG
>CAZCKC010000179.1:0-2710 GCA_964499235.1 uncultured Planctomycetales bacterium
ACTCACGCGGCGAGACGGCCGACACCCCGGGCCCTGCGCTGGCGGAAATGGTTCGGTCGCAGCTACAGGCTGAGGTGGTTGCTAGGGTCAGCATGCCGATAACGAGTTGACCGCTGATTTGAATGACTACGGCCTGCTCATCGAGTCCAGCTACTTCGTCGTTCCTGACGTGCTGCAACCGTGCGTGCGTTATGAATTGATCATGGCGGGCGAGGCACGCACGTCCGTGATCAACCGCAGCATGGAAGAACAGACCAACATCCTCACCGCCCGGCTCACCTGGTACTTCTCGGCAACGGCTTTGGTGCCCACACCGGCGTCACAGTCCGCCAGTACCCACTGACGCACATCGACCGAATACGCGCGCATCGCAACGCCTCCTTGTGTTGCGATTTCCTATAAACGCCTGTGCGCTTCCGGCGCGCGAGAGAAACGGAACATGCTCTAGATTTCGCCTCCTCAGCAGAATTCGTGGGTGAACTTCGGCTCGCGTAGGTGGGGGGCAAACAGTCGCATGTCCCCTTTTCATTTCCGGCGGCCTTGATGCCCTTGACGAGCTCGAGCGCCCGGTCGTTGGACCGCTGGACGGCGTGGTCTTGCTCGCTCAGACTAACGGCCGTCGGCCCTGAATGACGCGGACGAGTACCGCGATGAGGGCCACCACCAAGAGAATGTGGACAAACCCACTCAGCGTGTACGACGTGATCATCCCGAGCAACCAGGCCAGCACCAATATGACGGCTAATGTCCATAACATAACGCTCTCCTTGTCGAGTTTAATGAGTCTTTGCAGCGTGCGCGTGTCTCGCCAGACGACGTTTGCCTACCGCGGCCGGCGCGCCGCTTGAATGGCGGTGGGCGAATTCGATCCGCCACGCTTTCGCCACCCTGTCGAGGATCAGCGGTTGCACCATCGCGCTGGGCATCACGGCTATGTCGTGCATTGCTGTACGGCCTCCGGCGGCCACGGGCTCACGTGGCCGCGGCGCGCCAAGTATCGAAGCACGGTGGTCACTTCGTCCAGCCGAAACGGCTTAGCGAAGACTCTGACCGCGCCCAAGCCGCACAGTTTTGTTTCAATGTAGTCGCCGAGATGCCCGCTCATGAAGCAGCAGCGAACTTCCGGAGTAATCTCCTGGAGTGCTGCCAGCGTCCGGGGTCCGTCCAGGCCCGGCATGCACACGTCCAGCAGGGCCACGTCGATGGTCTCGCGGTGGTTGCGGTACAGCTCCAGGGCTTTTTGGCCGTCTGCCGCCAGCCAGACGGAGAAGCCTTCCCGCCGCAACTCGTCGTGCAGCACTTCACGCACGTCCGCCTCATCATCAGCAATGAGCACGCCGTACGGCCGCGGAGTTGCCAGAACCTCTGCCGTTAACATCTCGAAGCCTCCTTGCTTCAGACCGATATCTCGGCTGCGCCAGCAGTGCGGCGCACCGCGCCGGTGGCAGGCGTGCCTGATCCCGGTGCCGTTGTCACCCGCTCATTCCCAGGGCGGAAAGGCCTCCAGGAGCCGGTCGGCTCCCCGCGAGCCGGGGCTCCCGGAGGCGCTTGTGTCTGAGCATCCACCATAAAGTCTCGCGCTACGGATTCATCCGTCGCACACTACCTGCCTTCGACAGCCCAGTACGGCTCGACGTTGTAATGCGCGTGCAGCTCCGTCGCCCAGTCCTGATCAACCAGGTTGGGCCAGTTGTCCTGGTCGAAGCTGAAGCCGTCGGAGAGTTGCTTCTCCTCCGCGTGCAGGACGAGCTGCTCGGCATTAGTGTTGAGGGTCAGGACATTCCACGGGATTGCGAAGAGCCGGCCGCGGTACGCGAGGATGCCGTACAGAACCCGGCCGCTATCGGGATCGACGACCATGTCGTCGAGCCTGCCGACATCGCCGGTCTGCGCGGTGCGGACTTCCTTGCCGCAGAGGTCGCCGCATTTCTGCCAGACCATCGTGCGCCGGTTCCAGCGGTCACGGTTGGACTCGCGCGCCTCACCGCTGCTGTCGGCGGCCAATTGCACATCGCCGTCGCGCGAGTGCCAGTACGGTTTCTGGCCGTAGTACTCGTACGTGGACGTCGCGAACCGCTCGTTGGCGAGGTCCGGCCAGCGGTCCTCGGAGAAGCCGTTGGCGTTCTCGAGACGGTCCTTGTCGACATTCAGGGTGAATCCCTTGGCGCCGTCCGTAAGTTGCAAAGACTGCCACGGGATGGCAAACAGCTTGTCGCCCATCCCCAGAAAGCCGCCGAACGAAAGCACGCCGTAGAGCGTGCGCCCGGAATCGGCGTCGACGACGATCTCCTCGAGCTGGCCCAGGTGCTCGCCCGCGGTATTGGTCACCTTCTTGCCCTTGAGGTCCGTAACCTTCTGCCAGCGCCGCGCCATCGCGAAATCGTCATGCGCGTCAGTGCCTTCGCGGGGGATGCCGATGTAACTCAGCACGTTGCGCTGGCTGGTGACCTCGCCGCTCTGCGTGTTCACGGTCGCTTCGACGAGGCGCTTGTCCTCGACGAGCAGGGTCACCACGCAAACCGTGCCGGCGTCGGCGCCGCGACAGTATTCCGCCTGTACCGCGCGTCCCTTGCAATGCCGTTCGGCCGCGCTGATGCTGTCGGCCAGCGAGTGCTTGGCGTTCTTGACCAGCGCTGTAACCTGCGGGGTGGTCATCCAGGACGTCATGCCGCCCTGGCTGCTGTCGCGGTCGCCAGGCGTCTTCGTTTGC
>CAZCKC010000179.1:2810-3879 GCA_964499235.1 uncultured Planctomycetales bacterium
CCAGGACGTCATGCCGCCCTGGCTGCTGTCGCGGTCGCCAGGCGTCTTCGTTTGCGCAAGCGCCATCGTGCTGAACCCCAGCACGGCGGCGGTCGCCGTCGCTACAATGCTCCCGTGTCTGATCATTGTGTTGTTCCTCAGGGTTGTAATCCTCTTGGCGTCCGTGCTGCGCAGCACCCTGCCGCGCGTTCACGGGTCGCGTTTCATCAGTGCCGTCTGGGCGCCGGGGCCAATCCCGCTCCAGGTGTCCGCCGGTACGCTCGCGGCGAGCAAGTAGACCTGGACCGTCGTGCCGGTCGTGAACACCCCCACCACGGTGCCGGTCGTCGGCTCGATTTCCGCGGTGGCGTCGCGCACCTCCACGCCGGTAATCCTCCTGATCTCCTGCCGCAACGACTCGGAGGCGTTGGCGAACAGCTGCCGGTGGAAGTCCTGTATCTGGGCGGCGCCCTCGGGGCTTTTCGCCACGGCGCGCTCGGCGTCAGACAAGACCCCGTGCAGTGTGATCACCAGGGTGGTGTCGCTCAGCACGACGGTGACGGACTTGGGCGTGTTACCCGTCCGCTGCTGCTCGAACATGTAGGCCGCCTGTGCAATCTGGCGCGCCATCTCTGAATTGGGCTTGTCCATGAACTCTGACCTTTCCTGGCGCGACGCCTGTGCCGCCGCACTTGAGAACAACAATAGGTGCGACATGGCTCGTTGCCGTCGGCCGTAGCACCGGGCAGTCGAGCCCGACGTCACGGCAACTTGGCGACTCGGCGCGTGAAACACCGACAGCTCCACGTCGAAAGTGGGGCGCGTCACGTCAGCTTGCCGCGCAGTCCGATGGACATCAGGAGCAACCCGAGCAGGGCCGACGCAATCCCGCCGACGATGTACCAGGTCGTGGCTTGTGTGAACCGGCCGGCAAAGCTGTGGCTCAGCTGGTCTGCCAGCGAGTTAGAGGCATTGATGCCGATGATCAGCAGGATGACGCCGACCACGACAAGCACGACTCCGGCAATCCGTTGAGGATGCATGTCCAACTTCCCTGAGTAGGAGTCCTGTGTGCGTCCTTCGCGCGCCA